>JBJXEX010000128.1:0-4169 GCA_046156195.1 Planctomycetaceae bacterium
GGCATCCTGGGCCGCAACCTGCACACGTTCGGCCGCCTGCTGATCCAACGCGAAGCCCCTCACTCAGAAGCCGCACAGACCCAACGCGCCGCCTGACGAGGCCCACCGCCATCCGCCCGTCTCCCCAACGGAATCGCCTCCGTGTCGCTCCCGCTGTGCGGCCCCATCAACCGCACAACGTCCGAACTGGCTGGCCATCGCTGTCTGGACAACGCGCCGATCGCCCAAGAGAGCGATCTTCGACCGCACGCCAACAATTTTTCGTCAGACATTCTCGAGTAGAATGAATTTCCGAACGGGCACTCGCTAGACGCTTCGGGTTACATGCGGCACGCTGCGTCCTGCATGAGGAGGCCATAAATAATCCGGGCGAGCGCCGGCGGCACACTCGACTGGTGCATTTTCATCGGCCGCTCGCCGAACACCTTGTCGAGCACTTTAGCCGTCTCCGCAAGAAACACACAAATAGCATCCTGAGTGCCTTGACGAATTGCGCTAGTGTAATAAAGCGTCCATCACTTCTGAGTTCGATGACACGCAAGCCCCTCTCCGTGGACATCCGAATGATCGCCGCATCGCCGCATCGCCGCATCGCCGCAATAGTCGCTGCTCGAAATCTCCGTCCGCTTTCTGGCCGTCGCCCGCTTCACGACGTGCTGAGCCGCAACGCCTCGCCCTCGCTGTCTGCCTTCTCGGCGAGCCGGAGGCTGTCAGGCCCCGGACCTCGCGCCGAAAGCAATTGTCGTCTTTCGCTCCGCGAAAGAACGCCCTTTCGTGGAGCGAAAGGCGACAATTTGAGCGCCAACCGTCTGCCGCGCATCGGCACGCCAAACCTGCTGTTCGTTGACCCCTCACTCCAAACCAGCAACTCCGGAGACTGACCATGCCGCTGCTTGATTGGCTCAACTTCCTGCGCCGTTCCCGCCGGGCGACTCGCCAACAGCGGCTTGTCGGCCAGATTCCAGCGCCCGGACATCCCGTACCAAGTCGGACTCCGCAGCGCCCGACTCCACGCTAGCTGGTGATGACTTCGCCGCCTCTCTCGACAGACGATAGAATCCAGACGGCTCGAGTTCGCAGGAAATCGCAGGATTGAAAATCGGTTCTCACCGTTGGAAATTGTGCCATGGCAGCCCAACACAATCACCGGAATGATGCCAACCTCTCGACGCAGGCGTTGGTGCAGGCCGCACTTGGCACGAGCGAAACTTCTCTTTCGGACATGCTGAAGTGCATTGCTGGTGAGCTGAATGCCTTTGGATGCGTGCTGTGGGAACTCGTGCCGGGCAGCCGGTTGGGCGCGGAACCGAGCGCTCTCCTGTTTGTGAATGCCGCGTGGTTCCCCACCGAAAAAATCTTTGCCGTGCATGACTTGCCACTCACGGATTCCGCGACGGGCCAAGTCGTGCTTCGGCAGCAGCCGGTGATTCTCGACAACATTTCTCAAGACGGCGGAGCACGACGCAACCATCCGTTCCTCGTTGAGAACCAGCTCACCCAAATGTGCTCTGTTCCCGCGACTTTTGGTGAGGGACAGCGGGGTGCGGTGAACGTCTATCGTCAGGAACAAAGCCCCGCTTTTACAGCCGAGGAACAAGGGCGGTTGCAGCAATTGGCGAAGCTGGTTCCGAGCCTGTACCAGAGCATTCGAGACCGAGTGCAACTGGACCTTCTGGGCTGCGTGAACTCAATCTTGCATCGGTCAGAGATACGCAGCACGGACGACGACTCACGGCCGGATCAATCCCCCAAAGTGCTTCAGGAGATTTGCGAGAGTGTGGCCTCCACCTTTCATTGTTGGGAGGTCTCCATTTTTCTGGAGAACCGGCTCGTTGATCCCGGTTCCTACCCCGTCATCGCCACGACCTGGCCAGACAATGCGGGCTTCATCACACGAGCCTACCATCGAAACAGTCAAGAGGGGATGACGGGTTGGGTTCTGGAGCAGGCCAAACCGGTGCATCTCTTTGATTTGGCGCATTACGACCGCGACAAAGATTTAATTCAGAGCCATTATCCGGGACTCCACTGGAAAGACCGATGGAACCTCAAAGTAAGGTTCCACAACCTGCTCTCACTGGAGTCCCGCTACGATCTGCCGCCTCTGAACTTTATGGCCGCTCCGATCCTGCTCCAGGAACAAGTGCTCGGAGTGATTCGCTGCTGCGCCGCCAAATCCGGTCCGTACTATTTTGCCGAACGCGATGTGAAGCTGTTGCAACTGGTGGCCGCTCTGATCAGTCCGTGGTGGAGCACCCGCCTGCGGCAGCAGGAAATGCAGAAGGAGAACCGCGCCTGGGAAGACTTCGCCCACAGCATGGCCGAACTCAACAGCTTCGTGCAGCAGGAACTGGCTCGCGAAGCGCCGAGTGAAGCGCGAATCTATAAGGAGGCACTTCGCCTGCTCCCTTCCGCGACCAACGGTGCTGATGAGCTGTCCGTCCGCCTCGTCGATGAGGCGACGCGGGAACTCTACTATGTCGCGACCTTCGGCGAGCATTGGTTGGCAGGGAGCGTGGCAGAGATCGAGCAACGCTTCAAGCAACGCTTTCCGATTGATCTCAAGCCCGCGCAGTCCAATGGCGCGCGGGCCGTCCAGGAGCGGAGGCCAGTCGTCGTCCAAGATGTCAAGAAAGTGCCGTCCTGCTTTGAAGTGTTCAAGGACGTCCGGCGTGAGATCGTCGCGCCGATCACAGCGGGAGACCAAGTGATTGGCGTTTTGGACATCGCCAGCACTGGGAAGTCCCCGTTTCCGCGGCATGCCGAGATGGTAGCGAAGTTGCTCGGCGAGCAACTGGGCCTGTACCACGACCTGGCCATCGCCATGCAGCAACAACGCAAGGCCCAGACGGACTTGCACTCCAAGATCAAAGAACTGCAGGATTTGCAGGAGCGTCAACGCCGAATCTTCCAGGATTTGGCGCACCAACTCAAAGGCCCCATCTCACATGCCCAGAAGCGCTCCCAACTGGCCATCGAAAGACCAGACACCAGTGGAGCCAGTTTGAATCAACTGGCGATTCGAGGACTTTGTCGCAAGGCTGCGCGAGTCACCATGAGCATGGGACTCTTGGCGGACCTTTCGAGCAACAAAGCCGTCCAAATGAAACAAACGCCCCTCGATTACGACTGGCTCGTCAAGATGTTGATCGAGGCTGCCCAAGACAACGAACTCATGGTCGATCCCCGTCGCGCCGTTCGATTGTCGGTTGATCGGGCGAGCTTCGACATCGAACGGCTGGGAAAGGCCAAGGCAGATCCCGACTTGCTCGCGCAGGCGGTGGGGAACATCCTGGACAACGCCGTCAAGTACAGCTTTCCCAATACCGTGGCCAGAATCTATGGTGGTCTCACCGGTGGAGGGCATTTTCATATCACAGTGGCGAACGTGGGACTGCGAATCCGGCCACACGAAGTCCACCAATGCATCGAGAGACGCTGGCGCAGTCAGGACGCAGTGTTGACGACCGGAGAAGGATCGGGGATTGGACTGTGGCTGGTGGACCACATCATGAAAGCTCACCGGGGCCACCTTGTCATTATCCCAACCAGACCCGACAACGTGACGGAAGTGAAGCTGGTGTTTCCTCTTTCCGAGAGTTGAGCAGATCTCATGAGAATCTTACTCGTCGAAGACGACTACCTGCAGGCCGATTGGCTTCAACCGCAATTTGAACGAGAGTACCCCGGTGTCGCGGTGGACTGCATCAGCACGGAGTTGGAATTCCGTGAGCGTCTGGATGAGATCGTCGAGCATCCGCCCGACGTAGTCATCATAGACGTGATGATCCGGTGGACTGACCCAGGTCCGAACATGCAACGTCCACCGGAGAAAATGGCCTACGATGGTCCGTATCGTGCGGGCCTCCGGTGTCAGGAGCTTCTCGCGGAGCGGCTGCCGGAGATTCCCGTGATTTTCTACACGGTTCTGGAACAGATCGACTTGGACGACGAACTCAGTACCATGCGAGAAAACGTTGTATATCTACGGAAAGACGCCGAAACCGAGTCATTCTTTCAGCAGCTTCGTCAGCACCTTAGGGGCCAAGTGTCAGTAATCGGAGGTCAGTCCCGGCAGGGGCGAACGCGGGACTGTCAGTAATCCAAGGTCAGCCAAGTGTCAGTGATCGGAGGTCATTATTCTTTGGAGATTCGTGTTTGATTCGTGT
>JBJXEX010000148.1:0-18317 GCA_046156195.1 Planctomycetaceae bacterium
ACCGGGTTCGTGGTTGAGCATCCATTCTCAAAACCTCCTCCTTGGTAAGAAGAAGTCTGAGAATCGAACCGCAAATCACCAACCCGGCTTTCCGTCACTCACCCCTGCAATCCGATAGGGTCAGAAACGATTTTTCCGCCATCGCGCTCCGGCTGCGAGCAATAATCCCACGGCGACTGACGACGAGTCCGTCGAGTGCGACTCGATGCTCGCTTCGACCGCCCCGTCCAATTTCATATCGCCGAGACTCAAATCCGTGTCGTCGATCACCGGACCAAGGTCGATCACCGGATCGCCACTGTCGCCGGTCTCCTGCCCGAGGGACGGGGTGATCTCTGAGTTAAGTTCATCCCAAGGCAAGGCGGACATCTCGTCGCCGGACGGTTTTTGATCTTCCGGCGCGGGTTCCTTGGGATCGGCGTTCTTGTTGGGCGCGGCCGCCCCGTCAGCCTTCTCCTTTGGAAGCGGCACGGGGACTAATTTGAATGGCTTAAACAAAGTCGGCGAGTCATTGGCTGGTGGAGCCAATCGTCCGCTTTCCAATCGGAACTCGATGACCGGCCGCTCGATCAAGGTGCCGTCGCGGTTTTCGCGCGTGACGAACCAAACCTGGTATTCGCCGTCACCCAGGTCACCGACGTATCGTTCGAACTCCGTCCGATCCAGCAGCAGCTTTTCGCCTTCCTGGATTCGTTCGGTCGTCGTGGTTCCGTCTTCGTTGATGCGTCGCAGTTCAAAGTATTCGTCCGTCGCCACGGCCGAAGAACTCGCGGCCGAGCCGGACGATTCCGTCGTGACCTGTGGTGGCGTGTTGATCTGCGGGTCCGGAACGAACGGCTTTGGGAGCGCTGGGGGCGGAATGGGGATAGGGTCCGGCAGTCTCGGCGGTGAAGGAGGAGTCGGAATGGTGATCTCGATGATTCCATTGTCGAATCGAGGCAGAAACAAATCGGGACTATCGAGCACGTCGCTACTGGAAAGTTGAAAGAGCGGTCTGTCGGCTCCGTCCGCATTGAGCGGCGGATTGTCCGAGCCTTTGGGAAAATTCACTCCAATCCCCGTTGCGAGATTATCGGTGGGGGCATTTTGCGGCACGTCGGCCACCGGTGTGCCGGCAACATCTTCGGAGGCGGTGCGTGGATCGAGCACCGCTTTGCCGTCAATGACGATCGAGGAATGTTGCGAGACGGCGAACCGGACTTGAACCGGATCGGAGGTCGCCCCGATGCCTCGGCCCGGTCCTTGAATCAGCACTCCGCTCACGGTCTCCAAGTTGAAGGCGCTTTGTGAGAACTCATGGGGAATCGAATACTTCGCACCTCCTTCTGGGATCAAGTATCGAGTGGCGTGTTGATCCTGCATGGCATTAAAGACGAAGACTCCGTTGATGAATTCGGGTGGCCTGACGTTGTCGGTTGTCGGAGGAACTTGGGAAACCTGCGTCCGATCATGGTCGCCCCAGTCGATATCGAGCACGAGGTTTTTCTCACCCGGCGATCCGATCGTGAACGTCACACGAGCCAGAAACACCCCGGTGCCATCGGGCAGGGTCGTGCCGTCGGGCAGGGTCTCGTCTTGAGTCAAGAACCGCGATTGCAGCGGGCCGACTTCGATGTTGCCGGAGAAGAATGCGGTTCCCGGCTGAAAAATAAAGACCCCGTTATCGACGCGATCAAACACCGGGCGGGGCGAGATGAGCTGTTCGATGCCGTTGTCCGTGCTGATCGTCGAATTCTCTCCGAGCAAGACTCGGCCCTGAGTTCCGTTGGCGGTGATCTGAATCACGTCGTGCTCGATTTGCGAGAAGAAGTCATCCACCGCCGTTGTGCTCGGCTTGTTGCCGCGCAGTTGCAGGATGCCGTCGCCGTTGGTGTCCTCGCTGAGATCAAGCATGCCGTTGCGATTGGCATCCTCGCCATTGTTGAACTGGAGTGTCCCATTCCCATTGGAGTCTTCGCCAAAGAATGGCTCGCCAGTGTCTCGCGTGCCGTTGCCATTCACATCGTCGAAGCCGCCACGGGCGTCGAAGACTCCGTTTTGGTTCGAGTCAACGAACGACTCGGCCGGAGTGAACTGGTTATTCCCGTCGAGATCGGCGAAAGGCTCGCTGGGATCGAACGTCAAGTTGCGGTTGGTGTCGGTAAACGGTTCGGCGCGGTCGTACCGTCCGTTGGCGTTGGTGTCGGTGAAAGATTCCGCGATATCCAGCAAGCCGTTGCCGTTCAAGTCCTCGGCAACGTTGAGCGAATTGATGTAATGATCGTCGGTGGAGATGACTCGGTCTGGCCCCAGCACGAAGTTGCCGGCGGCTTGAATGTTGATGTTGCCGCGAATTCCGTTATCGACGTCGATGTTGGCGATCCGCGTTCCGGCGCTATGAACGACAGCGACGGTTCCTTTCTGGCCGCGCTCCACCGTCACTTCGTTACCGACGATGCTCGTCACCCGCATGACTTCCGAATTAATTTGGATGAAGTCGCCACGTTCACTGGGGAGCCCAACCCGATTGTCGAACACAAAAACGGTCGGATCGACCACGGTGAAAGTCGTCGCCGTCTCGTCCAAAGTGGTCGAAATGTCCGTCAGCGGCTGAATGGCCAAGATGTCATCAAAGACTTCGATGTTGTTGGCGGTCAGACGAATCGTGTTCTCCGACTGCACGGCGGCGACGGCCAAGTCGGGCGGATCGAACGTGTCGATGCCGTCTCGCATTTCGGACAGCACCAACCGCGAGTTATCCGCGACGACGCGCAGGTCGCCGCCGGTGATCGTGATGTCGATCACTCCGTCTTCGACTCCGGCTCCACTGAGTCTGACGGGGGCGAGCGAGCCTCCCGTGATGTCCTCCGCACCCCGCGCGTCCGGGTTGGAAGCATCATCCGTGTCGGTGAGCAACGCGCGAATGAGTTGGTTCACCCTGTGATCGGAGTTGATCGCATTCAGCAAAGCGTTCGCCGTGGTCCCCGTCGAATCGAGGTCGATGGTGATGGTGTGCCCGGTCACGTCGATGACTGGCACGGCCTCGGTCGCCCCCGCGTGGACTTCGCTATCGACGGTGAAGTTAATGACGATGTCGTTATTCGACGGTCCCGGAGTGGCCGCCGCAAAGGTGATCATCGTGACTCGCCCCGCATCGGTGTCTCGATTGTTGGGGATCGTGCGGCCATCCAACAGGAAAGACGTGATGTCAGCCGACGTGAAGTTCGACGTGGCACTCGCGAACTGCGGTTCGATCTGGTTGGCCTCGTTATGGGCGAAGATCAAATCGACACGCCCGGCGGTCGAGACGGTATTGCGGATGACGATGTTGTTCTCCGCTCGCCGAGCACCTGGATTGTTGCTCGCTGTCACGGAGGCTCCGGCATTGAGGCTCTCGTCTGACACGATGACCGGTTCGAGATTCACCTTGCTCAACGCTCCGACGAAGTTGAGAGTGAACGGGCCGCCGGGATTGCCCGTGACATCAATATCTTCAGGCTCCAAAGACGCGAGCTGCGCCAGCGCGTTCTGGACATCTGCCGCAGTCGCATCGAACGAGATGAGACCAGTCGTCTCCGGGACGGCGTCACCGGGCGGATCAAAGGTGATCGTAAAGTTTCCGCTGGTCGCGTTCGTCAATGTAATTGTCTGCGCGGCGATGATCGTTTCGGCCACGACGCCCGGCTGCACGCCGATGAGGTTCACGTCCTCGGCCATGATCGGATTGACGTCGGTGACTTTCAGTGCTCCTTGAAATTGGAAGAGGTACGGGCCACCCGCGTTGCCAGAGACTTCCAAGTCCGCGGCGGACAACGAGGGGAACGCTTGCAGGAACGTGGCCTTGACCTGATCTGCCGTCGCGTTGAAGGGAATCGAAGCTGTCGTGTTCTGCGAGTTCGCGGTTCCCGGAGCCGTCCATGAAAGCCGGAAGGTGCCGCCGGTGGCGTTCGACAACGTCACCTGTTGCTGTTCCGCGAGGTCGTGATTGAACGCGGAGAGAGACGCGAGATCCGTTTCCAGTTCGTCATCGGAGCCAATCCCCAAGACGGCATCCAGGACGACTCCGGCGGGACGTTGAAACGCGGTGAGATTCAGCAAGTCCGCGTTGGCGTCATGGATCGCCCGGAACGTGGCCACCACTCGGATGGCGGGATTCTCGGCGTCGGTCGGATTCGAACTGGTGCTGATCAAACTCCCCAGAAAAACCTCGGCCGCGCGCACGTCGATGAATCCGTTGCCGGATTGAATCACCGTGGCGGCGTCCATGCGAAACACTCCGGCCGCGTTGCCATCGCTATCGGCGAAGATCGACACGTTGCGGTTGCTGGCCGTCGTGTTGATGTTGCCGTTCTCGGTCAACGTGATGTTGCCGGCGGCTGACAATGTCAGATCGACATTGCTGGTGACATTGCCGTTGATGCGGATGTTCTGCTGGCTTTGGACCAGAATCGGATTGGGACCATCGGCGGTCACAGTGTCGTTCACAACGATGCCGTTGCCGATGGGGCTGGCAACTCCAATATCGATTCCGCCGTCAGTGGCGACGGTTGTGACATTCGTAAATGTCACGGCATCAGCCGAATCAATCGCCAACTTGCCGAGCGTTTGATCGCCATCCACACCCAGTCCGACATCGGCGAACTCGGCACCAATGTTTCCGCGGAACTCGATTCCTCCCCTGCCGGCAATCAGCGTCAGCGGATTATGTTCGGCAACGATTTGCCGTCCCTGGACCGTGGTCAGCACGGCGAAGGGTGTGAGTCCGGTTCCGGCCACGGTGACAGGATTCACGTCCGTGCCACGGAAGGCTCCTCGGAACGTGAGCGTGAAGGGGCCACCGCGATCGCCGGTGACTTCGATGTCCGCGTCGGTCAGCGAGGGCAACGCGACGAGTGCCGCTTTGATGACCGCGGCCGTCGCTCCCGCCGGGATGGCTGCGGTCGTCTCAATGACTTGGACCGCTCCGTTCGCGGTGCCGGGCGGATTCGGAGGATCCCACGAGATCGTGAAGCTGGAGCCGGTGAGGTTCCCCAGCGAGATCGTCTGCTCTTCGTTCGCACCGGCGACTTCGCTGTCGATGCTGCCGCCGAAAGTGATGTCGCCGTTACCGTTGCTGGTGTCGATGGTCGTGATCGGATCGAACGACGGATCGGTCGGCGTCGGCTGTTGCCCGCGAGTCAGCAGCACTGCCTGAGAGAACGAGACATCCCCATTGATCGTCGTGATCCCGGCCCCCAGTTCGGTCGTGCCGGTCCCATTTTGAGCGAAGTTTCTGGCGACGTTGAATTGAGCCATTGAGCTGGTGACCAACAGCCCTGCGTTCGTGATCGTGACCGAGCCGGTCGTTGTGCTCACGGCATCTTGAAACGTGAGTCGCCCGGTTTCCGAGGTCGCGGTCACGCGGATGTTGCCCACCACGCTGATCGAGCTGAAAAAGTCGATCTGCCCGTCGCCGGTGACTGTCAGCGCTTCGAGATCGCCATTGAGTTCGCTTCCGATCTTCCCAACAACCAGCACATCTCCACCGGCGGTCACGGTCAGCGCGGATCCGGTGTCCGACACGCCGTCGTCATCAAGGGTGCTGGCGATGGTGGCACTGTTCCCGGCCATCACCGTGACGTCGTTGGTGAGCTGCACCGCATTCTGGAAGAGCAGGTCCGTGCCAGCGGATTGACTCGCACCGAGAAAAGTCGTTCCGGTAAAGAAGGCGGTGAGTGCTCCGTCCGTCGCCGCCATCTTGCCGTCGATCACAATGTCACCGGCGGTCGAGACGTTGCCGAAGTTGGCGACGATCGTCAAATCTTGACCAGCGGCAATCTGGAGATCACTCGCATCGCTGGCTGCGGCGGCATCAATCCGCAGACTGTCGGTTGTCCCAGCAAATGGAACATTGGCCGATGTGGTCGCGACGAGATCGGCACCGACGATGGTGATGTTCCCGCCGGCATTCAATCTGGCGTCCGCCATGTCGTTCGCCTCGCGGAGCCAGAAGCCACCGCGATCATCCATCGGATCCGAATCGGGAGTTGGATCCGGTTTTGAATCCGCATCCGCCGTTATGAACAGATTGGCGGTCGGGTCCAGTGACTGACCGGGAGAACCGCCAGCCGTCACCGTGGCTTCCACAATCACATCCCGATCCGCCAAGAGAAAGATCGTGTCTGTCGCCGTGATGTCCGCCATGACGAGCAGATCGTCGTTGCCCCCGTCGACTAGAAGGTTCCCCTCGCCGACATTGATCGAGCCGCGCACATTCGCTCCGCTGATGAAGGTCGAGCCGCCGAAGTCCGATCCCGTATTGATTCCTCCCAGCTCGACGATGCCGTTGTGGATGATCGATACGCCCCCCGTGGCCGTCACCGTCGCGAACATGTTGTCCATTCCGAATCCCGCGCTATCGAAATCAACTCCGGTGCTGTTGAACGTGCCGCCGTTTGTGTCGATGTCGGCGTTGATGGTCACGTTGCCGAGGTTTTGACTCGCCATCGGCTCGTCGGCACCCGTGTTGGCTTCCAAGATCACATTGAGACTTCCGTTGGTCGCCGTGATGCCGCCGTTGAGGACGATGTCGTTGGCCGCGTTCAGGATCAACGTGGCCGAATCTCCCACGTTGTCGAACATCACGTCGATCGACGCCGACGCTTCCTGAGTGATGTCTCCCGCTTCGTCGCCGTCGGGATTGAAAGTCGAAATCACCACCGTCGCGCCGGTCCTGAGTTGATCCTCGATCGCTACGTCCGTGACCTCCGAACCGCTGATCGTCGGCTGAAAGAATGGAGGTGTCGCGAACTCGGTGACTCCGAAAATCGGATCGGGCGGGCCAACTCTCTCGGACACGATCGTGACGTTGAACGGATCGAGCCACCAAGTCCCCGCGTCTCCGTGCGACGCACTGACATCGCCGCCGCGAGTGACAATGAGTTGATTGTGGCTCGACGTTTCGATCAGGCCGCCGTCACCCAGCAGCACTCCGCCGCGAGCGGTCAGCGATCCGTAAACCTGCGTCACTTCATCGGACCAGACGACGACTTTCCCGCCGTCTCCCGCGTGCAGGGCGTCGGCGTGAATCTCCACCTCATGACCGACGAAGACTCGCGCGGCATGAGGAATCATCGCCTCGTTGTGGCCATGCAGATCGCCGCCGATGAGAACCTCGCCACCGTCGCTGTGGCCGGAGGCATCAACCTCCGCGTCACCGAACAGACCGACTTGCTCGCCCAGCAGATGCACGCTGCCGCCGACTCCGCCCGGTTCTGAGTTCGAGACGTCAATGCGGCCGGAAACCAACAGCGTGCCGGACTCGCCCGCATTCACATGCACGTCGCCGCCGTGACTGACAAGGTTGCCCGTTCCCGAGATCGTCGCCTCATGCGTCGCCGTCACGTCGATCAAGCCGCCGGAGATCGATAGTGCTCCGTCGATCTGCACCGCGTCCGCCGTCAGATGCAAACTGGACTCGTGGCCGGAAACGATCGCGTGATGAAAGTCGGCTCCCGATGAATCGACATGAATCGAACTCGCCGCATCGACCGAAGTGCTCTCGAAGCTGATCCGGTAAAAGCCAGCGTCCAGAGCGGTGATGTCGCTGTCAGTGAAGTTGAGTTCGTGAGCCGAATCGCTGCTCCCGCCCAGTTCGAGATGCGTTGTCTCCGCCGCATGAATCGACAGCGTCGCACCGGAGAACGAGCCTGCGCCGCCAGTGAGATCAATCTCGTTCGCCGTCAGCGCGATGTCGTCGCCATGAAACTGCGACAGCGAAATGTGACTCGCCGACAACGACACGTCGCCGAGTCGGACCTCATGGTGATGCTCGTTATTCTGGTGGTCGTTCGCCGCCATCTGGCTGATCTCGCCGAAGCCCTCGGCCACCAGTGAGCCGTGCATTTGGCTCAAATCGAGCGCCGACGAATGCGCGTCGAACTGCAAATCAAAAGCGGACGCCGCCGCGTGCAGCGAGAGTCCCGAAGACAGGCTTTCCAAATCGGACTTGGCAATCGACAGGATCGAATGCCCCGGCGTGCTGTTGTCGATCGCGAACAATCCGGTCGAGCCTGCGTCCTGCCACACGCTGCCGCCGTGCAGGTCGAATTCGATTTGATGTCCCGCGTCGCCAACGACTTCTCGGACGGTCACGTCGCCATCAATGTTGTCCAAGTGCAGCGCTTGGGCGGCAAACGTGAAGTCGGCGTTGAGCACGCGGCGCTGCTCCAATCGGAGCAACTTCAACCGGCGCTCCTTCGTCCGGTCCCGACTTGGCTGACGAGCCGCTTGGCTCCGGCGAGATGTCCGACTCAACCAATGAATGAAAAACATAGAGCGATCCTAGTGGTTCAGAACGAGCCGCCTTTGGCAATCGGCGTCTCGGTCGGAAAAATCGACACAACCGGCACGTCCCGGTCAATCCTCACTCGTTCCACCTCGTTGCGATCGGCAGCCTCAACGCAAACTACCAAGTCGAGAGCGGCTGAGGGGTCAGGCACCGCATTGGGAAGCTTGTTCTGCCTTGCACTCAGAAACTCAGGCGAGCCGCCTGAGCTACGTCGCGGCACAAGAAAGCAGACGCACCGGGCAGACGCCAGACGGCTTCACAGAGAACGGCGCGAACAGGGTTGAATTGGCAGTCTGCGAAAAGTTCGCGAGTTGCAGAAACTGATCCGATCGTGCCGGTCCTAATCGTCGTGCCTGCGAGCGAAGGCTCGTTGAGGCTGACGTGTCCGAGTTTCCGGTGACGATATCCGTGGCACCGGAGGTTCAAGTCATGTCACGTTGCAAATTCTCGTTGACCGTTACGGCGGCGGCTCTGTTGCTGCTTCCCGCTCTGTTTGTTCTCAAGCTCAGCCCCGCTCCCGACACCGTCGGTGCTCAAGAGTCGAGGCCGAAGCAGGAATATGTCCCCGGCCAACGCCCGGCTGAGGCACCGCTGCGATCGCCGAACCGCCTCGCCACGAATCAGTCCGCCAAACCCGCGGGCAAGATGGGCTTTGTGCCGGCGTCTCCCTCAACGAATCAGCGTTCGACGGTGGCTCGGCCCGAATCGGTCGCCAATCCGGTGGCTCGCCGCGCGGTCGCTCAGCCGCCCAAAGTTGCCGTCGCCGCCGGTGCCGCGCCGGACGCTCCACGAATCAAGAACCCCGACACGTCATCGGTCGCGTCACGTCCCGCTCGGCCGCAATCGCCATCGCAGGCACAACCCCGAGTGGTCGCGAATCAGCCCCCCGCGCCGGTCCCTGCCTCGCGGCAATTCGAGCGGCCGCAACCAGCCATCCCGACACCGGACTCACCGTTTGAAACTCCGGAGCCAGTCATCGCCGCCTCACAACAGCAACCGACTCGCACGTTCGAGAAGCCGGCCTTGGCCCAACCCCAGTTGGATGAGCCGGAAATGGAACTGCCCGCATCAGGCAAACCACCGCGCGGCGGTGTGGTTCAGTTGTACTTTGATGATGAGCCGGTTGAAGGTGATTCCGAAGAAGCGATGGACCTCGACAAGCCCGCGATCGCAACCAGCAAGCCTTCCGGGATTCGTCCGGTCGCGACGCACGGAGATCTGGAGCAAGCTCAGTACACGAATGACGGAGACAAAACCAAGAAAACAAGAGCCGAATCCATGGCTGAGATTTTGGAGGATCTCAAACCGGTTCGGCAGATTGAACTTCGCAAAGCGGTCATGCTGCCAAAGGTGACGAAGCCGAATCCCAACCCAATGGCCGACATGAAACCCACCCCTCCCGAACCCAACCACTTCACCCCTCTCGCGAACCGACTGCCGGAACTCAAGCCATTCGAAACTCTCACTGAAGAGGAGAAGGACGAGGTTCTCAAGACTCCCAACGACAGCGCTTCGGAAATGCTGCGTCAGCGAAAGCCGTTCAACGTCTTCGCGATTGCTCGTCATCCTTGGCAGGCGAATCGGGATTCGTATCGGTTCTATCACAATCCGCTGTGGTTCGAAGACCCGAATCTCGAACGCTGCGGAAGAGGTTGGGGACCGCTCACCACGTCGGTCTCGGCGATTCACTTCGCCGCCAACATTCCCATCCTGCCGTATCGCTTCACCGCCGAGAAACCGTGGTCCTGTGTTCGCACGCTGCCCGATTGCAACTCCTGCGAGAAGTTCGGCTACGAGGCCTACCTGCCTCCGTGGAGTCTCTCCGCCGCCGCTGTTCAAGCCGCCGCGACCGTCGGTTTCATCTATGCGATCCCGTAAAGCGGCGAAGCCGCATTGTGGCACGACGCTCCGCGTCGTGATTCGCGACGCGGAGCGTCGCGCCACAATCTACGTCACACCAGCGCGTTCAACAGCTTCTGAACGACGGGCGACAGCCGATATTGCCGCAACACTTCGGGAGACATCTTGCCGGCTCCCGTGATCCGGCCGACGCAGTTGGGCGAACCGCAACAACAGTCGAACGGCTCGGCCATGTTCCACTCGGTGCTGGGATAGAAGAACGCGAACTCGTCCCCTGGAGCCACATCGCGGAGCACCAGCAACTCGCCGCTTTCGAGGTCAAAGAAGACGTTCGGATCGCACGAGTGATTGATGTAACGCAACTCGAACGGCTGCGGATCGGCATGTTCGTGTTCGCCGGATTGGATCGTCCAACGAGACGGCTCCGGTTGCGGATTTGTCCAGGAGACTGGACTGAGCACATCGCCGCGCTTCCAAGCTCGGCGAGCCACCAGGCCGGAGCCGATCACGTTCTTCACGATCTCGTAGGCCAGCGTATGCCGCGCGTCTCCCTCACGGCTGACGAAACGGATGAAGTCGGAGACGTGATCGCCGTAACGCTCGCGGACTGCGGGCAACTGAAAATCGGTGCCACGGATGACTCGCCGACAACCGGGGGCCTGGCACGAGCAATCGAAGGGGGTCATCGACGGCCCGCAAAACGTCGCGTAGTCCACCGTCAATTGTTCGCCGGACTTGATATTCCGCCTCGCCACCAAGTCCAGACCCTCCAGCCAAGTGTTCGGGTCGCAACTGTGATTGACGGGACGCCAATGTTCCGGGTTCTCGCTCCAAAGCTGAAAGACATTGTCGCTGACCGGCCAGGCATAACGCTCAAACCACTGCCGCTTCAGACCGGTCCAAGACTGCTGCACATGCCGCCGCGAAACCAACGTGTGCGAGGCTTCCTCATACTTCACAACAACCTCACCGCGCGGCACGTCATGCTTGGCGAACAATCCGAAGCCTTGCGGTCGGCGAAATTGCAGCTCCCAGGATTTGCGACCGCGCGCTTGCCGGCGCTTCGCGCACGACAACAGGTGCTCCAAGAATCCACGATGACCCGCCGGGTCCGCCGCGAGAATCTCGTCGGCGCTGCCGTACTCGTCTTCCGGACAGAACATCTCGCAGTTCGGATTGATCTCCAACAAGAAGATTTCGCCCGCCTCATTCATCCGCAAATCGCAGCGGCCGAAACCAGAACCGTTCAACGCCTCGAACGTCAGTGACGCGATCTCACGCAGTCGAGCATCCAGTGCGAGGTCATCGACCCACCGCGTGTGCATCTTCTCGAAGTCCACCCACTTGATGTGGAAGTGCTTGAAAGTTTCGCCCGGTGGAAAACAGTACTCGACCGGTTGCAAAACCCACGGTCGCAACTCGCCCACTTTCGGCTCCGTCACCAGCACGGTGAACTCGCGGCCGTCGATGAATTCCTCAATGAGCGCTCCGCCAAACAGCGTGAGAAACCGAGCCACCTCGCTCCGCAAGCCGTCCGCGTCGGTGACGCGCGAGTCCTTCGTCAGCCCGACACTGGCATACCCATGCGGATGCTTGACGATCATTGGGAACTGCAATCGTTCCAGCGCCTGTTCGGCATCGGCGGGCGAGCGGGCCTGCACATAAGCGGGGACATTCACTCCCGACGAATACGCCGCCATCTTCATCGCTTCTCGCGTCGGATCGTAGAACGCCGATCCCGCTCCCGTGAAAGCCACGTTCAGCCGTTCGAGGGCTTGGGTCACTTCAATTCCTGCGCGATCCTCATCCCAGGCACCGTCACACAAATTGATGAAGACATCGAAGCCCTGTTGAGCGATCTCAATCACCTGTTTGACGGCGATGGATTTGCGAATCTCGAAGTTCGAGTAGCTCGGCCCGGGCAAGTGCCGAGACGGATCACACAATGGATCAAATTCCTTAAACGGCGCGTTCGAATCCTCATAAGACGGATGCAGAATCGCGATCTTCATCAGGGCCTCCTGCCATCGGTCGCATCGCCATACTGGCCTGACCGAGGGGCATCACGAAGTTCTCTTCAACTCGCGCATCCATGCCTCCCTAGGCAGCGCAGCACCGCGTGCCTCTGTTGAATTCTGGTCCGAATTCTGTTGCGAATTCTTCTGCAATCAGGATCGACTTTTTCGCGAACCGTTTGGTCAAAAGAGGCTCATGCCTCAATGCGCTCCATGAAAAATGGCGGTACTACTAACTGTGTCGTCGCCAGCTTTCAATATGTCGTGTCTGAAATCAACGCTCGCGGTGATGAATGAGATGTTTAACCGCCACGCCATCGGCGTGCGCGCGAGTTGTTTGGCCCACGCGCGAATCGTTTAGCGCGCGCGAATCGTTTAGCCCGCGCGAATCGTTTAGCCCGCGCGCCCACGCCGTTGGCGTTGGGGTTAAACATCTCGACTCTGAGCACGAGTCCGTGAGCCGATCAAGCGGTCGTAGAGAAAAGGGGTTGGTTGCTGAGCATCGGAGCTTCTCCTAAGTTACGAGGCGTTCGCCAAGCAATCGAATCGAATGAAACTGAAGCGACTGAAATCCCCAGAATGAAAATGACAAAGGAGTTCTTCATGCCCGCCACGATGGAAGCGTCCGCCTCGTCCACGACCAAAGCATTGCCCTACAAAGTGAGGGATCTCAGTCTCGCCGATCTGGGCCGCAAAAAAATGGAACTGGCCGAAGTCGAGATGCCGGGCTTGATGGCTCTGCGAGCCAAGTACAGCAAATCGAAACCGCTCAAGGGAGCGCGCATCGCCGGCAGTTTGCACATGACGATCGAGACCGCCGTGCTGATCGAGACCCTGACCGAATTGGGTGCTCAGGTCCGATGGGCCTCGTGCAACATCTTCTCGACACAGGACGAAGCCGCCGCCGCGGTCGCGGTTGGTCCCCACGGGACGCCGAGCAATCCGCAAGGAGTCCCGGTCTTCGCCTGGAAGGGGGAGTCGCTCGAAGAATACTGGTGGTGTACCGATCAACTCTTCCGCTGGCCCGACGGAGGCACGCCGAACATGATCCTGGACGACGGCGGCGACGCGACGCTATTGGTCCATAAAGGTGTCGAGTTCGAGAAGGCCGAATCGGTGCCCGACGCCTCGACCGCGACGAATGAAGAGTACGCGGTCATCTTGAAGCTGCTCGCCCGGATTCAAGATCAGGACAATAGCTTCTTTCGACGCATCGCCGAGAACATTCGTGGCGTCACCGAAGAGACCACGACCGGCGTGCATCGGCTGTATCAAATGCATGAGGCGGGCAAGCTGTTGTTCCCGGCGATCAACGTCAACGACAGCGTCACCAAGAGCAAGTTCGACAACCTCTACGGCTGCCGCGAGTCTCTGGCCGATGGTATCAAGCGTGCGACCGACGTGATGATTGCCGGCAAGGTGGTCGTCGTGGCGGGCTACGGAGATGTCGGCAAGGGCTGCGCTCACTCGATGAAGACGCTGGGCGCGCGTGTGCTCGTCACCGAAATTGATCCCATCTGCGCGTTGCAAGCGGCGATGGAAGGCTACGAGATCACGACGATGGAAGACGCCGCGACTCGCGGCGACATCTTCGTGACCACAACCGGTTGCAGCGACGTGATCCGCGGTGAGCACCTCGACCGCATGAAGCATCACGCCATCGTCTGCAACATCGGCCACTTCGACAGCGAGATCGACGTGGGCCATCTCAAACGTCGCGGCGACGTCAAACACATCGAGATCAAGCCGCAAGTCGACAAGTGGGTTTACCCGGACGGCAAGGCAATCATCGTCCTGGCCGAAGGCCGCCTCGTGAACCTCGGCTGCGCCACCGGACATCCCAGCTTCGTGATGTCCAACAGCTTCACCAACCAAGTCCTGGCCCAAATCGCCATCTGGAGCGATCCGGACAATTACGAAATCGGCGTGCATCGCCTGCCGAAAAAGCTCGACGAAGAAGTCGCGCGTCTGCACCTCGAAAAGCTGGGCGTGAAGCTCACCAAGCTGACCCCCGCTCAAGCCGATTACCTCGGCATCCCCACCGAAGGCCCCTACAAGCCGGAGCACTATCGGTACTGAGGATTGCTTCGAGGCACCAGCATCATTTGAGGTGAGTCCCATGAGCGACGTTGAAGAAGTTGAAGCGCGTGTTCGCAACCTCCCTCACAATGCCCTCGCGCAATTCCGAGACTGGTTTCACGAGTTCGAGAACGAAGTCTGGGATCAGCAGATCGAGGCGGACTTTCATGCCGGAAAGTTTAAGGAATTGATCGCGACGGCGCGAGAAGAGTTCGCTCAGGGAAAGGCTCGCGAAATTTGAAGCATTACACCTCCTCCGATTTCTGGAAGTTCTACGGGAAACTTCCGGCCGAAGTTCAGGAACTCGCCGACAAGAACTACGAGTTGTTGAAGGCGAATCCTCGCCATCCGTCTTTGCAGCTGAAACGCATCGAGGAGCTTTGGTCGGTGCGAGTCGGCTTGCACACTCGTGCCATCGGCATCGACGCGCCGGGAGGCATTCAGTGGATCTGGATTGGAAGCCATGCCGATTACGACAAGTTTCTAGCCTGACAAACTGATTCACTCTCGCCCCCCCGTTCCCAACAGTCGCGCAAGAATTCGCGGGCGAGATGCCGTCCGTCGCGGAGCGACGATTGAAGGCGGGGGGCAGCGGCGCGAAGGAAATTGATCGCTGATCGTGGGGCGATGGTTCGATCGTCGCTCCGCGACGAGATGGTTTGGCGGGATGGACGACCGTGGGTGGAAACCCACGGCGACCTTCGGCGGTCGCTCTGCGACCAAGGACAAGAACCCAAAGACGCAAATCCGACCCCGCGTTCCCTGCGCCTGTTACACCGCCTCTTGGTCAAAAACTTTCTCCACCTGCGTTGGCCAAGCGCCACTCCCGTTGCCGCCTTTGAACATGATCCGGCAGTTTGGTTGAACGGAGGAAACAACAAATTCGTCAACCCATTCTTTCAACTCGCCGTCCATCTCGATCTCATGGCGGACACGCACTCGATCACCGGGCTTTAGCTGAAGCTGTTCGAGCGCCGCCATGTTGCGAACAAATAACTCGTTCGCAATTTTGGCCGATGCAACCAAGGACGAATCAGAGACCACCTCAAGCCCAATATCCCTCGCGAACTCGATCTGCCGCTCAGAGGCGTGATACTCGGCGGCCTTGGAGTGAATTGCTGGCCCGATGAATGCGTGGATGCGTGCGGCAGCGATATCGCAAGTGTCTTGGCTGATGTCTATCCCCAAGGCAGCCGCAACGTGTCTCTGAAATGGGGTCGGAGCTTCCGATCCCAATTGACGTGTGCTCTGGCTTTTCGGCATGTCTTAATCTCTCGTCAAGAACCTGATTGACTCCGCTGCGTCATCGAACTGTCCCTTTAGCTCTGATTGGTCGCCGTGGTGATAACACACGAAGCGGACACCTTCTGGCACGACTTTGTTGAAGAAGTAGCAAGTGTTTTTGACGGATTGAGGCGATGGCCCCACCTGAATCAACGGAAGAAGTTTGAGCGCACGGCCTGAATTTTTCCGTGAAAGGTAGAGTCTTTCGACGTCCATGCAGACCTTCATGGTCCGGTTTTCCTTGAGGAACTCATTGTTACTCCCCATCAGGATCGAGACCTCGTTTTCAAACTGATCGCGGCGCATGCGGGAATGCAGGGCGTGGATCATTTGGGTTCCAATCCATGTGTCTGCCATCACGTCACGTAGCTTTTGAAGCTCGTTGAGAAGCGCTTCGTTGAGTGACCACGCCTCCTCTTGAGTAGGGGTGCCGCCATGACTTGTGGGCGCGTTGTTGCGCATGGTATTTGTCGTGGAAATAATCTGAGCGAGTTCGACACGACTAACGACTGACGGCAGGACAAGTGATGGGTCGGAAAACAGCTCGGCACAAATTTCTTGATTGGCCTTTGAGTCGTCTGGTTTCTGAGGGTTGTCTTTGAGCAATTCGCGGGTTTGCTTTCCAAGGTATTCGATGACGACCTTCCATGTGCCAAACGAAGCGAGTTGAAGACTCACTTTTCCCTTCGCCATCGCCTCTTTGAGCTTCAGTCTGTGTGGCTCGAAGAGTGGCTCATTGGAACTAAATGCGCTTAGGAGAATCACGCTGACGAATTCAGCGGTTGCCTCAAAGAACTTGCCCAAGAGAGCACACTTTTTTTCGTAGTTGTCGCTCGTTGTCGCTTGCCAAGCTCGAAGGATCGACGCGAGTGGAAACGGTAGCGTCTCAAACCATTGATCGAGTCGTTCCGCCGCATGTTGCTTGATGCCTCCAGAGAGCCGACTGGAAAGAACGCCGATGCGTTCGTTGACGCTCGACGCAGATTGAGGATTCGACCAAAGGTCGCGGCGTAGTTCGCCAATTTCGTTTTGTAGGATGAGAAGAGTGTTGCTCTCACCCATGATGCGAGTCTCGATATCCAACATCTGCCGCTGTGTTTGGATGGCTGGGATGAAGACCGGCAAAGTTTTGAGTGTCTCCTTACTCAGGCTCGGCATCGTCGTTCCAGATTTGTTCCCCTCACGCAGTTCTTTGCCGAATTCGGAATTCAAAAACTGCGCGACGAAGCGGGCGTCGGATCGTGTCCGATCAATGACAAGCTGGGCGTAATATTTTGCCTTCAGTGTAAGGTCTTCGTGAGAATCCAAGACGTCGCTCGCGCCGGTCAAAGGAACGAAGATCGCGTTCTCTTTCTCCGGAAACTCGAAGTCATCTCCGGACCGCCCCAGATTGATTTCTGTCGCGAGATCTGCCAGACGAATGGCTGGCGCGCTGGCATATCGTTGCGCCATTTCCTGGAATTGTTCTTCCCTTCGGATGGCGTCCAAGCCGGTGAACGACACTGGGTCCACAAACCGACCCAGATCGAGTGTGCCACCTTCCATTCCTTGCTTCAGATTCTGAAGGACTTGAACGTTGGATTGCGTGTCTGACGTTAGTTGGCCCACGAACATGCGGGACGAAGGCCGGTTCCGAACGACGACCAAGTAGGTTGGGATATTCGTCTGCGGGGCGAAGGTTCCCGATGGCAGCGCCAAGGCCGCATCGATGCCGATGCCAAGCTCGTCAAATTGCCAACGCACGGATCGCTGCGAAAAAAAGAATGAGGGCATCACGACGAACAGCCCGACGCCGTCGTTGCTGAGCTTTTTGGTAGCAGCCACCAGAATCAGATTTCCCAAGTCGTCTCGGAGTTCTACGGCTTTGCCAGAGGCGGTTGTCAGTGTGAGCGGTTGCCCTGATTTCAGTCCAAATGGAAGGACGCTCGCGACGACATCAATTGGCCCTTCAAATTGATCGAGAAGGCTCAGTGGCTCACCGATTTGCCAATCAACGTCTTTGACCAGTGCCCGGCCAAAAGTGGCAATGTCAACGCTCGGTGTGAATGCCAATATTCTCGGAGCTTTCGTGAACTCTTGGATTGTCGAAGCCAACATGCCCAGACCAGCCCACGGATCACAGGCAACCTTTACGGAGTGGCCTTCCACAAGCTCTCTGACCGTTTGAATGACGACTTGCGGCACGAAATAAATTCCGGCGTAAACACGCAATACACCAAGTAGTTTTGGAATGACCAAATGCCGTTCCGAGGATGGAATCGAAACGCCAATTTCTTCCAGTCGTTTGGCAATGGCTGGTGAATCTAAGCGGCCCACGCCGTGTGCATCTTGGTTGCGAAGGTCGTTCATTGCTTTGAAAAGTTCGGCGTTCATATTTCAGTCTCGTTCGCGAGAGTCTTCAGTTCGGGCAAGTCGCGGTCATTCTATCGGCAGTCCCGATAACGGCGAGTTCCCACGGATTCAGCCAGAGTACGTTGAATGAGGGCAGCTTGATTCGGCCACCGGATTTCGACCGCTTCCCCAACGACAGACGCAGTTGGTCGAGTTCGTCGGCCAGGCGGCGGTCATGTGCTCGCAGGGCCTTGAGCACTTGCCAGACTGGCTCGAAGGCCGATTGCGAGAGGACGTGGTCGGCGTCTTCGGTCTCGTCGATGAAGACCGGAATCACGATCGTGCCGAGCTGCTTGCCGGCGGCTTTGCGGATCACTCGGCCGACCGCCTGGATGATGTCCACCATCGACCGCTTGGGGTCGATGAACGCCACGCCGTCG
>JBJXEX010000187.1:0-3771 GCA_046156195.1 Planctomycetaceae bacterium
CGGGTGTTCAAATTTCAAAATTGCCTCGGCAATTTTGAAATTTGAACGCCCGCCCCCAAGCCGTGCCACTCGCAACGAGGGTCAATCTTTGAGTTCCAGATTGATCGTGTTGTCGGGCTGCTTCTGAACTTCGACGATCAAAGTTGTCGCGATCATCGAAGCGTATTTGGCGGGGAGTCCGTTCGCTGCCTTCGGCGAGTTGGCCGGAGGCGTATTCACAATCGCTTTCATCTTGGCTTCGTACTCGGGGCCTTCCAAATTGGCGATCGCTTTCGGTGGTTCCGAAGGGGAAGCCTCCGCGAGATCCGACGGCTTGGGGGGCAGTGTGACGGTCACTCGGTGTTTTCCCGCCGGTGCTCCGTCATCGTTGCCGTAGGTTGAAAGACGGTACTCCCCTTTGGAGTTGCTTTGACCGCTGGAGGGAACGGCGGCTCCCTCCGCATAAAACATGACCGAGGCCCCGGCGACAGGCTGGTCCTTGTAGACAACAACTCCATGCACCGGAAACACGGGCAACTGCGAGGGAGCTCCTGAGCTACACCCCGCCAGCGCGATCCCGAAGAGAACGGACCACACGGCCGAACAACGCCGCGACTTCGGTTGCAAGCATCCCGTTGAGCAACTCATGAACAAGCTCTCCCAATGCACTGTGAGACGTCGCCACGTTCGCCAGAACGTGGGGATTTCTGACACTCCGTCATTCGTGTCGAATGTTGTGTGAAGTGAGCGGCAAGGCGCTAGTCGCCGGTCATTTCCAGCAGACCGGTCGCGCCGAGTCTGTGAAGTTTTGAGCCGCGACCGTGAGGGAACAGCGGTCCTAAGTCCCTAGCGCGACGAAGCCCCATGTCACCCGAAGCGTCCATCTTGAAGTTGCGAGATTCGAACTTGGCTCCACCTAGTCTTGTCAATCTTCTCAGGTTGTCTTCATTCCTTTGACCAGATTCCTTTGATTCAAGAGGCTAACCTATGCCTGAGGATTCCAATCAAAGGAATCTGGTCAAAGGAATGAAGCGACGGAAGTCGGGTTTTTGTCTTGGCGTGGCGGTCGAATTTGTTCGGAAGATCGCAACTTCAAAACTTACGCTTCGGGTGACTTGCGGCTTCGCCGTCTTAGAACTCACTGACCGGCTCCGCGTCGCGTCGATCACCCAGCCGTTGCAGGTTTCGGTAGTCGATGTTCTGGCTGATGAACCTCACGGAACCGTCGCACAACACGAAATGGACTCCACCGGTGTGCGCGGACTTGAAGCCTCCCTCGGTTCGCCAATCATTCCAAGAATTGCAGTTGAGCGGCGTGCCGTTGTTGCCCGGAGCCTCGCCGACACAGGTTGGATAATTCAACGGGATCGCGGTCGATTGGATTCCCAGATGGCTGTTCCACCAACCCAACGTCCCGATGTGAGCACTGCAATTCGCCCGCACCTCACCCCAGAAGAACGTGTTGGACGTTCCATCCCTGACATCGCGGATGCGTGCCGCCCAAACCGATCGGCCAGCGACGACTCCGGAGATATTGCTCCCGTTGGCGAAATTGCAGTGAGCATCGCTGCCGGTTCCGAAAAAGTTTCCGGGAAACAACGCACAGCCGCCGGACGACGCAGTCGCTTGTGCTCCGGTCGAGGTGACATAGTTCGTGTAAGCCAGCCCGGTCGGCCCGACGCCTGCATACGGATAGTCACTCGGACAAAGAAACGCCGGCATGGGCTGCGCCCGTAGCGTTGCGTCGCCCGCAATCTGTCCGACGACATCGCCGGCAAAATTCAGCTTCTTGTACAACGCCGTGTTGTCGATCATCGGCAACACGCGAACCAGCGGAGTCCCTTTGCGATGAGTCCCCGCTTGCCAGGCAAACGCGCCGCCGTAGCCCAGTCCCGAATTGATCGGGTAAATGAGGTGCGTGTCGTGATAATTGACAGTCGCCAATCCCAATTGTTTGAGGTTGTTCTTGCACTGTGATCGCCGAGCCGCCTCGCGAGCCTGTTGCACCGCCGGCAGCAGTAAGGCAATCAGAACGGCGATGATGGCGATGACAACCAGCAACTCAATCAATGTGAAACCGCGCAGGGATGGAGATTTCATAATGTTCCTCTTCAAAAGGAAGAAACAGTGGTCAACAAACGCGGAAAAGCCGCGACAAAAGTAACCCGAAGCGTCAGCGAGGGAGAACGCTTCAATCGCTCAGAATTCGCAGTCGTAAGAAGCGTTCGCCCTCGCTGACGCTTCGGGTTACATGGCCGATCGCCACTCGATCGTCCGCGCAGCCCGACACGAACTGGTCACTAAAGAACAAACAAGAGTCGGCAGATGCGTGGGACCATTAGAACTGTTTGCCACTGACCAGACAACGCTCCAATTAGACCATCTGCAACCTGAAAACTTCCTGAAGATTGCACGGCTGAAGATTGCTCAGCACACTCGGATGATTCTTACGGAGACTACTCGGCATGATGATGACTGCGACTTCTGAACAACTTTCACTTGGGCCGGCCGACGACATTCGAGTCGGCACGGCGCAGGTCTTCTTCGTCGAAGGGCGCGAGATCAGCGTGTTTCGTCGCGAGCAAAACTGGTTCGCGATCGACAACCATTGTCCGCACAGCGGTGCCTCGCTGGCGTCCGGGAAGTGCGGCGAGTCGGTCGTCACCTGCGGTTGGCATCATTGGCAGTTCGACCTGCGCACCGGTGAAGCGATCGGCCGCCCCGGCTTCAAAGTCGGCACACACGCGCTCGAAGTCCGCGACGGCGAGTTATGGATCACGCTGTCGAGCGAACCGGAAGTCACTCACCAACACGCCACCGAGCACATCGAAGAATCCGCGAGCGACATTGACCAAGCCGTCGATTGGCGGAATGCGTCGCGCTGTCTGGTCCGCTACGGAGCGATGGCTTGGACCGGCTACTTCCGGTATCGCTCGGCCGAACCGCTCGAATGCCGTCACGGTGAGCGAGTGCTGATTGAAACCCCACGCGGGATCGAAGTCGGCGAAGCTCTGTCGTCGCTGATGACCGATCCGCCGCTCAATGATGTCGGCAAAGTGATCCGCCCGACCGGCGAGTTGCAACGAAAACTCACGTCGATGGAGTCGTTCGAGCACATTCGCGGACAACGTGATGCTCGGCAGCAAGCGCTCGTCCAAGAGTTATTAGAAACATCCTCGCGCCGCCTCGCCGAGCGTGACGTGGCCGTCGATATCGTGGATGGCGAGTTGCTGTTCCACGGCAAGACGCTGGTGCTGTACTTCCTCGGCACCCCAACTGACGACTTGGGAGTACTCGCCTCGGAACTCAGTGAAGGCCGCGAGTTCAACGTGATCTTCAACTCGATCTTAGAAGTCACCGCCCCCGTCGCCTCGTGCGGCTGCAGCGGCGGCGGTTGCAGTGCGAAGTGATCCATGTGCCGTCGCATTTCACGCGACAAGGTGAAAATGAACATCCCGTTTTCCATGAATTTGATTCGATGAACGTGGTGAATTATGGACGTCATGGCGTTGAGGATTAGACTGCTTCAGCAGCTAGACGAGGAGCACAACATGGCCCCACAAGAAATCGACAGCTTTCATCATTTCGCGACGGACAAGTTGGGCCTTGACGAGGCCGACGACCTGTCGCTGGACGACATCTTCGACCTTTGGCGAATTGAAAATCCCTGACTCTAACGGAATCTAGGTAGCGGTGTGAAAGCCGCGCATTGAGGCGGACAAGTAGAGATTGTGAAGCCAATGTTGATGAAACAGTTTCTTGTTAATTCGATGAGCCGGGCTGACAAAGTCT
>JBJXEX010000188.1:0-20452 GCA_046156195.1 Planctomycetaceae bacterium
AGACTTTGTCAGCCCGGCTCATCGAATTAACAAGAAACTGTTTCATCAACATTGGCTTCACAATCTCTACTTGTCCGCCTCAATGCGCGGCTTTCACACCGCTACCTAGATTCCGTTAGAGTCAGGATCTTTGATGTACTTGTCGATCGCCAATTGCCAGCGAACCGCCTCGACGCGGCTGCCGACGACGACCATTGCCTTCGCTTTGCCCTTCAGGAGCGGCGCGACGTGCTGGCGATAG
This sequence comes from Planctomycetaceae bacterium, assembly GCA_046156195.1. Classification (GTDB taxonomy): domain Bacteria; phylum Planctomycetota; class Planctomycetia; order Planctomycetales; family Planctomycetaceae; genus SXKJ01. The sequence goes on from JBJXEX010000188.1 coordinate 242, forward strand.
TGCTCGACGACGATCTCCACCTTTTGCGAGATGTTGTAGGGATGCAGTCGAACCCAGCCCATGATCCCCTTCATGGCGGCGCTGCGTTCGACTTCCTTCTCGTCCCACTCTTTGCCTTCGTGAGCAAGTTTGAACGCCAGCTTGTAGGTCGTGTAGTTCTGAAGCACATCGAGAATGAACTTCTCTTCGATCGCTTGCCGCATCGAATAGACGTGGAACGGAGCCGGGAGATTGTCCTTGCTGGCTGGTCGGCTGGGATCGGGCCGAGTGCCGAACAGTTCCATCGTCTTGGTCTTCGGCGTTGCTGTGAACGCGACAAAGGTGATGCCCGCGTCGTCTGCTCGTGAAGCCATTTGAGCGGCCAGAATGTCTTCGGTGCTGACTTCGCCGCCGTCGCCGAGTTCCTTCAGTTCGTCGGCGGTCAGCACGGCCTTCAGCTTGGCGGCGGCTTCGCCCGTCTGCGAACTGTGAGCCTCATCGGCGATCACGGCGAACCGTTTGCCTTGTGTGGCCGCCAGTTCGCGCACGGCCTTCAGAGCGAACGGGAAGGTCTGGATCGTGCAGACCACGACTTTCTTGTCGCCGGAGAGTGCCGTCGCGAGTTCACCGCTCTTGCTGCCACCTTCGCCTTTGATCGAGGCCACGACGCCGGTGGTTCGCTCGAAATCAAAGATCGCTTCCTGCAATTGCGTGTCGATCACGTTGCGGTCAGAGACCACTAGCACCGAGTCGAACAGCTTGTTGTGCTGAGCGTCATGCAGATCGGCCAGAAAGTGAGCGGACCACGCGATGGAGTTCGTCTTGCCAGAACCTGCCGAGTGCTGAATTAGGTACTTGTTGCCCGGACCATCGGCCAGCACCGCCGCTTGCAGTTTGCGAGTGGCATCAAGCTGGTGGTATCGCGGAAACAGATAGTTCGTCAGTTGCTTCTTGTCGTCCTTCTTCGCGACCAGATAACGCCCCAGGATTTCGAGCCAGCTTGATCGTTCCCAGACTTGTTCCCAAAGGTAGGCCGTGCGGTGTCCGCCATTTGGGTTCAGTAGATTGCCTGCCGCTCCGTTGTCACCTTGATTGAACGGCAAGAATTGAGTGGCCGGACCATCCAGCCGCGTTGTCATGTACACTTCGCGATTGCTGACGGCGAAGTGAACCAACGCGCCATTGGGGAACGACAGCAGTGGCTCGGCGGCTTGGCCTTTGGGTTTGGGATGCCGGTCGAAGCGATACTGGTCGATGGCGTCCCCGACACTTTGCGTGAAGTCGGTCTTCAGTTCGGACGTCGCGACCGGCAGGCCATTCAGGAACAGCACGAGGTCGATGCTGTTCTCATTGTGCTGTGAGTAATGCACCTGCCGCATGATGCGCAGCCGGTTGGCGGCAAACCGATTGAGGATGTCGGGATTCATGGCCAAGGCGGGCTTGAACTGCGACAGCGGGAGCTTGCCGCGCAGGCCGAGCATCTCGATCCCCTGTCGGAGAACATCCAGCGTGCCGCGTTGGTCGAGTTGATCGCGCAAGCGACTCAGCAGCGTGTCGGCGGCATTGGCTCCGTGGTTCTTGACGATGGCGTCCCACGCCTTGGGCTGAGTCTCTTGCACCCACGCCAGCACGTCTTCGGGGAACAAAGCCCGCGCCCGGTCGTAGCCGTCGTCGTTCGCCGAGTACAGCCAGCCGTTCGCGGCGAGGTGCTCGCAGATTTCATTCTCCAACTCGATTTCGTTATGCAGGCCCATCACAGGTCACCTTTCGATACCAAACCCGCCAATCGCGGTAACGAGTTCTTGTTCTTGTCCGTTTCACGGCTTTTTCGTCTGCGGCGTCAATTGGCGATCAATAAAGCCTCGCACCGATCGTATTTCGTAAATTGGTATCATTAAGCGGCTTGTGGATCATGGCTGCGGGAACTCAATCCGTGATTCGGCTTCTCTGTCAATTGGCGATCAATTGAAATTGTCACCAAGCGCTCACGCCCAAAAAGGAAGGTACTTCGCATATTTCTTCCCCTGCTTCTCGTCGGAAGGCTTGATCAATCCGGCCTTCACCGTGTCGGCGATGATCCGGGAAGCGATCGACTTGTTCCGCTCTTCGATCCCAAACCGATCGCGGAGGCTCGTGTTGGTCAACTCGCCTCGTTCCAGCCACTTCAATCCCGCGTGCAGGTAACAGGCGCGAATTCGTTCCTCACGGTCCATTTCTGAGAACCGCTTGTGGGCGAAGAGAACCGCGCGAGTCGAACCAGTCGGGACTTCAAAGGCCGGGGCGGGAAGTTGGAAGAGTTCCGTTTGGATGACCACCTTGTCGATACCCGAACCGCGTTCCTCACACTTGCCAATTCGTCGCATGAATGAGGCCAGCGACTCGTTCCGTGATCGCGGAGGGGAATCGAGAAACCGTTGCGTGTCCACCAGCGGCTCGCCCGGATTCGTGATTTCCATCCGGTCTTCAAAAATCTCCACGATTGGCCCGGCCCCAGTGATCTGAAAATCCTGGTGAATCAAGGCGTTGGCCACGAGTTCGCGAATCGCCAGTTCTGGGTAGATCGTTACTTCACGACGCAGCGATTTCTTGATCTCTTCGTTTCGTGGCAGTACGGCGGCAATGAAGTCCAACGCCGGTTCCAGGGCCTTGGCGTAGCCCACTTCAAAAACTTCTTCTCGCTCTGTTTGAAAGCGATTTCGGCCGCGATAGACCACAACCCGCAGCGCTTTGCGGCCCAGTCGCGCAAAGTCGCTCAGCTTCTTCGCAAACAACAATCCGCCCAGATTGCGAATGCTCCAATGCCCCGAATCCAGGCGGACAACGAGACCTTCCTCCTCCAGCCGATCCAGAATTCGCGAACTGTCGCTCGGAAATGGGAGGCCCAGGCAGTCCAGAAATGACTGCACATCGAGCAGCCGCAGCACCTCGTTGCCGGTGATCTGTTCGACGGCAAACAGATCCTCGAATGGGGTGGTGTCAAAGATGCGCCACAACTCTCGTTCAAGTTCCGGGTACTCCTTCAACTTCTTCCGGTATGAACCCACGCGGATCAGCTCATCTCCCGAAAACTGTGTCGGCTTGCCGGTGGCTCGCGGAATCTCCAACAGCACGACCGGCTGGTCTTGATACTCAAACTCGTACCAGCGGAAATGCAGACGCGGGCTGAGCAGTCGCAGCAGCCAGTTCTCCAAGTCCTCGTTGCCCTTCTTGGACTGACTCGGATTGAATGTCGTGCCGGTGACTTCGTGGGTCTGGTCTCGGATGCCCCACACCAGATACGCATTGGCCTTGCCATTGAGTGCCGCCGCATTGCTGAGCGCCGACAGATATTCGCCGATCTCTTCGGGGTTCGAGTTGTTCTCTTTGAACTCGATCCAGCCGGTTTCTGCGGGCAGTTTCCGCAGTTCGGTGACGAGACCTTTCAGATAATCCGCGCTGGCGTAGGAACTCATGCGGCCTCCGTTGCGACCAACCCGCGGACGTCGATCTGGCCGGTGACGGCGGCGGAGATCAGGGCGGTCCGGCGTTCTTGCAGCAGCTCGATCCCACGCTCGGCTTCGGCGGTCAGGGCGTCGAAACGGGCTGTTTGATCCTCAATCACTTTCGCGATTTGTTCCTGTTCATCTAAAGGTGGGAGAGCGGCCCAAACCTCAACAATGTCCGACATGTTGAGATGTCCGACACCCATGCCCACCAATGATGCCGAATACTGTGACAAACACGCCTGACTTCGGAGTAACTGAAGTAAGTATCGCGACGTGAGAAGTTCAGGGCGTGCCCGAAGAGCAAAGATGCTTTCGTAGATACTGAATTCGACATCAGAATCGACGACTGCCGCAGTCCCGATGCTTCCAGACTTGCTGAGTAGGACATCTCCGCGAATCGCTCGGTTGCGTTTTGTCAGGCTGCGGTGCTGAGTTTCGGAAATGAACTTCACCTCGGACAAGTCGAGCACACCGCCGTTGATGTTCAGTGCTCGCACAAGCGGAACGCCCCCTTCGTCAACGTAATCCACTGTTGTTGTCAGGCCCAAGAAAATGTGACTACACGCATGGCGCAATCGAATTAGTCGCCAATGTTCGGGCACATCGCCGAGCCATTCGATGCCGGAGGGCTTCAGGGGGGCGTGAGGGTTCAGACCTTTGGTGACGGCGTGGGAGATGACGGCCTGGCGTTTTTCTTTCAGCAGTTCCATCAGCCGCCGCTGCTCCCCCACCAACCCGTCAATCTTCGACGTCTCTCGGTCAAGAAACGACGCGATCTTGGTTTGTTCGATTTCTGATGGGAATGCGGCAATCTCGTCGAGGTACTGTTGCTGATCCAGATTTTGAATCCCCGACGTTTGCTTGATCGAGCGAGTGTTGAGACGAACTGAGTACGCGGCGGCATGAAGGTAACGCCAGAATGACGAGTTCATTCCCGGTGCAACTTCGACCTTAGCGACAAAGTTTGAACACACCGCAGCCTTCGGGTCATCGTAAAGAACGACGCATCCGACGGGCTGTCCCTCGCCACCCCCGGACTTCTCAAGCAGCAAGTCGCCTTGACGTAGAACACGCCCCACACGTTCGCTTGCTGAGACGTTGCGCATCGTTGGTTCGTCCAGCTCGACTCTAAGCCGTTGCCGATCAAAGTCGGCTACGCGAACACACGGAATGTCGTTCTCATCTTGTTTCGCCTCGTCGCTCCAGATGCCGTTCTTGCAACTTCGTGTTGACCATTTCATGCGATCGAGGTGCCAATGCTCTGGCACGTCGCCCAGCCATTCGACGCCGCTGGCCTTGTACTTCGGGTATCTCGGAAAGCTCATGGGCGGGCCTCCAAAGTAGCAGGCACATTCCATGTGCCGTCGCCATTGGGTGACTTGGCGTCGGTCAGTGAAGAGGTTGGAGCGGACGGCGCGGCGGACGGCACTTGGAAAGTGCCTGCTACTTTCCGTTGATACAAGTGAAACTCGCCGGCAGGAAGATTCCGGGGATTCTCAGCGATGTAACGCTGAATCGCTTCAAATTGATCGGGCGAGCGGATCAGGTGGTCGAAGCTCTCCTCCTGCCAGAAGCGGCCTTTGTCCTTCAATTCCTGATTGATCTGCTTGGCCGTGAATCGTTTCCACGACGTGCATTGAGCTTCGATGTCCGTCTCACCCAACAGGCAGACAATCAAATGGACGTGGTTCGGCATCACCACGAAATCCCCCATGTGGTAACGCTCTCCCTCAAAGTGCAGCAGGCTTTTGGCCACGATCTGACTGAGTTCCTTTTGACGCAAGACACACGCACCATATCCCTTGTCCAATGCTTCGAGGTACTGCCGTGAAAACGTCTCGTGAAACTCGCGTCGAAGCGAAACATTCAGCCGGTCAAGCTGTTCCCGCCAGTTTCGATTGGCCATCGAGATTCCGTGTCGCTGCAGCCAGTCGGCTCGCTGAGCGTACCAGCGGCGACTGACTTCCACCGGCATCGAGTCTTCCGTCCTGAAGGTCACGAAGTACGAGACTCCCGGTTGATACCAATGCGGCAGGCTGGCCCCCTTTTCAATTCGCACGCCAGCGTCTGGATCGAAAAGCTCAAACATGGTTTCCCTAAAGTAGCAGGCACATTCAATGTGCCGTAGCCTGGTTTGACGGTGAGTTGGTTACTGACGGTTGATGTTATCAATCGGGCTGAGTTGTGGACGGCACATGGAATGTGCCTACTACTGTGAAGCGGACTGCTCTTCATCGGGGCTGTCCCAGAGTTCGCGATAGGCGTTGATGTAACCCGCAGTTGCCACCGGGTCGATCGTCCAATAGTGCCGACACAATCGCCGATAAAGCAGCAATGCCGGTTCGTAGCAGCAATGGTCCAACAGGCGATCCAGTGTGTGCTCGACGTGTCGCACATCACGGCTTCGCGATCGCAAGATGCGTTCCACGATGGGCGTCGATTGCTCGACCGCCAGTCGATGCAAAGCTTGCAGCCCTCCCGCCAGTTCTTTCACCGAACTCAACAGTTCGTCGTAGTCATTCACGGCTCGTTGACCTCGTAGTTGCGGTAGCAGGCACATTCCATGTGCCGTGGCAGAAGGCGAAGGTGAGTGGGTTGATGTTATCAAAACGGCGGACGGCACATGGAATGTGCCTGCTACTTTGTCAGCCCTCCGATCATCGTCAGGAGGCGGTCGGTGACGATCTTCAATTCGGCGTCGATCTCGGCCAGTTCACGCGGCGGCTGGAAGACGTAGAAGTGCCGGTTGAACGGGATCTCGTAGCCGACTTTTGTCTTCTCGTGGTCGATCCACGCATCGGGAGCGTGCGGCAACACTTCACGTTTGAAATACGTTTCCACGTCCTCGCTGAGCGGCACGTTCTCGGTGTCGCGCAGGTTGGCGTCCGGCTGCGGCTTGCCTTTCAGCTTCCCCTTCGTGGCCTTCACGATGTTGCCCGCCGCGTCCCGCTCCGGGCGTTCGACTGTGATCGTGCGATAACCGAAATCCTCGTTCTTGAAGAGGCGGCTGATCGGCACGCCGTCCTTGGTCGCCTCCTGACAATCGCCAAACAGCCGCGTGATTTCGTCGATGTGTTCCGGGCTGAGTTCCTTGCGTTTGCTGCCCAGGCTCTTGCGCATCTTCTGCCAGAAGCTGCTGGCGTCGATCAGTTGCAGCTTCCCCTTGCGATGCGCGGGCTTGCGGTTGCTGACGATCCAGACGTAGGTGCTGATGCCCGTGTTGTAGAACATGTCGGTGGGCAGGCCGATGATCGCTTCAACGAGATCGTTCTCCAGCACATAGCGGCGGATTTCACTCTCGCCCGATCCCGCTCCGCCGGTGAATAGCGGCGAGCCATTCAAGACGATGCCGAAGCGGCTGCCGCCATCCTTGGCCGGTCGCATCTTCGACAACAAGTGCATCAGGAACAGCAGCGAGCCGTCACTGACGCGCGGCAGGCCGGGACCGAAACGTCCGTTGTAGCCCTGCTGCTCGGCCTCTTTGCGGATCTCCTTTTCGATCTTCTTCCACTCCACGCCAAACGGCGGATTGGACAACATGTAGTCGAACTGCTTCCCCGGCAGCCCGTCGTTCGACAGCGTGTTGCCGAAGATGATGTTGGCGATGTCCTGCCCCTTGATGAGCATGTCGGCCTTGCAGATTGCGTAGGACTCCGGGTTCAGCTCTTGCCCGTACATCACCAGCCGAGCGTCCGGGTTCATGTCGGCGAGATGCTCACCACCGACTGACAACATGCCACCGGTCCCCGCCGTGGGATCGTAGATCGATCGCACGACACCCGGATTGGTCAGAGCCTCGCTATCTTCGATGAAGATCAAGTTCACCATCAGCCGGATGACTTCGCGCGGCGTGAAGTGCTCCCCGGCGGTCTCATTGGAGATTTCCGCGAACTTGCGAATCAGTTCCTCGAACACGGCCCCCATTTGGGCATTGCTGACGGTCTCGGGGTGCAGATCGATGTTGGCGAACTTCTCGGCGACAAGATACAGCAGCCCGGACTTGGCGAGTCGATCGATTTGGGTGTGGAAGTCGAACGATTCAAAGATGTCACGCACGGCCGGCGAGAACGCCTGCATGTACGCGAACAGGTTTTCCTTGATGTGGTCCTGATCCCCCATCAGCTTCTTCATGTCGAGGGGCGACGTGTTGTAGAACAGTTGCCCGGACTTCCGCAGCAGAAACGGCTCCGGGTTCAGGCCAGCCTTCTGTCGTTTTTCCAGCTCGGACAACACCGCGGGCTTGGTGGCTTCGAGTACGCAGTCCAGACGCCGCAGCACGGTGAACGGCAGGATGACTTTGCCGTATTCAGATTGCTTGTAGTCACCTCGCAATAGATCAGCGACGGACCAGATGAAAGAAGACAGGTTGGGATCGCTCATGGCACCGGAATGATGGGTGATTCGTTCGACTCGGGACAAGGAAAATCAAACGGAACGCGGAGCCCAAGCGAACACCCAGGAATCACGGCTCATGTGCTTCATGGTTGCCCATTTGGCATCGGGCTGAACCGTGGAGCGTTGCCGTATGGGGCAGAAAGATGGCATCCGCCCCCGGTTCAAATTACGCTCGCCAGGGAGCGACCCCGACGAACCCCGAAGATGGCAGTCTATCCGCCTTACGGGGACGAATACAACTTGGTCGGCTACCGCGGCGTTGCCGATGTTCGCGGGCTGGCAACTAATTGCAGAGCGTATCGGGCGCCCGCAACGACGATTCAGCCCGCACCCCCAGTCCCCTGCACCATTGCCAGAATGCCGGTCTTCACCTCCTCGGGCAGCTGTGGCCAGCGTTCCACAATGACTGCCAAGCGGGGGTCGGACGGTCCAGCAATGTTCTGAGTGGCTACAATAATGGCCCGCGGCGGGTAAGATTGCTGTTTCTCGTCTGTTTTTGCGAGGGGTTCGAGTCCCTCATCGTCCATTTGATCGGAGTGTTCGAATGCCGTCTGAAACTCCTCAGCAACGGCGCGGAAAGGCACGGTTTGCAATTCTATCACCAGCAGTCGCTGTGATGAATCGTCTGACCTACCCGCGCAAATTTGCACTCATCAGCCTGTTGTTCGCCGTGCCTTTGGGCTGGGTGATGTATCAGTTGCTTGCCGAAATCGATCAGAGAATTGATTTCGCGCGGAAAGAACTGCAAGGCACAGCCTATCTGCAACCGTTGCAGAAGCTGTTGGCGGATGTTATGGAGAGTCGGCTGCTGGCGAAGCGTATGGCCGAAGAAGGGATTTCCGAGCGGCCGAATGTTGTACGATTGCAAGCCACAATCGAACGCGATACCCAGGATTTGCTGCGGGTGGATCAGCAGTTGGGGCGGGAGCTCGAGAGTTCGACCGGTTGCCAGACATTGCTCGAAAACTGGCGTGGACTGCGCGAGCAGTTGCTCAGTCTCTCGCCATCGGACTCCGACCAACTGCATCAGGAATTGATCGTTGATGCGCGCGAGCTGATGAAGCATATCGGAGACACGTCAAATCTGATTCTCGATCCCGATCTCGATTCGTATTATCTCATGGATGCGGCGCTGCTGAAGTTGCCGGAACGGCAGACGCAGCTCGCCGAAACCTGGCTGCTCGCCCTGGAGAAGTCGGCCAACGAATCGCCGACGCCGGAGAAACTGGCCGAGTTCGCCCGGTTTGCTGGGCTGCTGGAGGCGAATCTGACGGACGTTGGGAGAGGTGTGCGGATCGCTTTCAGTACCAACAGTACCAATCGATCGGAACTGCTGCGGACCCGACTCGAACCGCATCTGCTCGCCGCCGCGGACCTGGGGCAGCAGCTTGTGCATCGGATTCGCACTCAGGTAATCGCCGGGTCAACCTTGGCGTCGCGCGCAGAGTTTGACGTTCAAGCCGCTCGCTTTCGCGATGTCGACTGGCGACTGTGGGAAGCCACGGTCGGCGAATTGGAGCGGCTGCTGATGGCCCGCATTGACAAGTTCGCGTCGCAGCGGAGGTCCATCATCGCGATAACCGGGTTGACCCTCCTGCTGGTGGCCTATCTCTGGGCCGGTTTCTACGCCGCCGTCATGCGGACGGTTGCCGCTCTAGAACAGTCTACCGAGCAGATGATTGAAGGAGAGTTTGACAGGGCATTGCCGTTCGCGCCCACCAGGGACGAACTCGGCAAAGTGGTCGTGGCTTTCAACACGATCGGACGGCGTTTGCGAGTCGAATGTGCGCAGGCTCAGGAAGCGAACCGGGCGAAGAGCGAATTTTTGGCGAACATGAGCCACGAAATACGCACGCCGATGAACGGAATTCTCGGCATGACCGATCTGCTGCGCAATACGCCGCTCAGCCAAGAGCAGCGTGAGTATCTGGATTTGGTCAAGAGCTCGGCGGACTCGCTGCTCCGTATCTTGAACGACATTCTTGACTTCTCGAAGATCGAGGCGGGCAAATTGGAATTGGAAACGACCGAGTTCAGCCTGCGCGACTGCGTCGGCCGAACCGGGCAGACGCTGACGATACGGGCGGCGGAGCGGGGGCTGGAGTTGGCCTGCCGCGTCGCGCCCGAAGTGCCGGACAACCTGCTCGGCGACCCCGGTCGGCTGCGACAACTGCTGGTCAACTTGATCGGCAATGCCCTCAAGTTCACCGAGAGGGGCGAAGTGGCCGTCGACGTTGGCCTGGAAGAGTCCTCCCCGCTGGCCGACGGAAGCTCCGTCCGGCTGCACTTTCAGGTACGAGATACCGGCATCGGAATTCCACCGGAAAAGCAAGGCAAAATCTTCGCAGCTTTCGAGCAAGCCGACAGCTCGACGACTCGCAAGTACGGAGGCACTGGTCTGGGGCTGTCCATTTCATCGCAGCTTGTGGGAATGATGGGTGGCCGAATCTGGCTCGAAAGCGAAGTCGGCCGCGGCACGACGTTTCACTTTACTGCCCAGTTCGGCATCGCACGCGAGCAGAAGACACGAGCTCTCGACGAGATGGCAAAGCTGAAGGGACTGTCCGTGCTGGTCGTCGACGATAACGCCACCAACCGCCGCATCCTCCAGGAGCTGCTCCACCAATGGCTCCTCGCACCAACCGTGACCACCGGCGGACACAAGGCCCTGGAGGAATTGTCCCGGATGGCCAGCTTGCAAACGCCGTATCGACTCGTGTTGCTCGACTGCATGATGCCGGAGATGGACGGCTTTGAATTGGCCGAGCGGATTCTTGCGAATCCAGCTTTGGGCCGGCCCTCGCTGATGATGATCTCCTCCGCCGCGCGTCCCGTCGATGCGGAACGGTGTCGGCGCATGGGAATCCTCCGCTACATGACGAAGCCGTTTGTGCCGTCGGAGATGCTTGACGGAATCGCCGACGTGCTGCTCGACCGGTTGCCGTCGAGCCAACTTCCGTTCCACAAACCTGTTCCCGTCCAACCCGCGATTCGGCCACTCAAGATCCTGTTGACCGAGGATAACCAGATCAATCAGCGCGTCGCGATTGGCTTCCTGATCGAGCGCGGGTATCAGGTGGTGGTGGCGAACAACGGGCGCGAGGCGGTCTCCTTGGCGACACGGGACTCGTTCGACGTCGTGCTGATGGACAGGCACATGCCCGAGATGGACGGACTCGACGCGACCCGCGCCATTCGTACTTTTGAGCAACAGACGGGCCATCACTTGCCGATTATCGCCATGACGGCGTCGGCCATGAAAGGGGATCGAGAGGAGTGCCTCGCAGCGGGTATGGACGGCTATATTTCCAAGCCCATCGACGCGAAAAGGCTGTTCGAAGTCATCGGCGAAATTGTGTCTCAATGGAACGAAAGCAAGCCAGTGATCGACGAGTCCGAGGAAGTCGATGACGTGGTCGACCTACCCAAGCTTCGTAAACGCCTGCCCGGCGGCGAAAAAAACGTGGGAGAGTTTGCTCGCCTGGCAGACGAGCAATCTGGCGCCCTGCTGGTCGAGATCCAGTCCGCCATATCCAGTCGCGATGCGACTCGCCTACAGCGATGCGCCCACACGCTACGCGGATCGTCCGAACTGTTCGGTGCGCGAGCGGTCGAGTCGCTTGCCGAGCGTATCGAGGCGATGAGTCGCCACAGCCAGTTCGAAGCCGCCTTCCTTTTGCTCCCGGAATTGGAAGCCGCGACCGTCCAACTGCAAACGGCATTGAAACGGCTCACGCGCGACGGGGGCTGAATATCGGGCGAGGAGCGGGAAGAAAAGAGATCGCCAGTGCCACCCTGCTGCTTTCAAACTGCCTGAGTCTCCTTGCCTGGGTGTCCTTCCCAGCGAGGCCCCGGAACGAACCTCGCCTCACTCCCGCTAGCACGCGTGGCCGCCGAAATAAATTCTCAACAGACTCATTGACACATCGTGAGATTCCGATATATTGGAGTGAAGGAAGAAAGAACCATGGCCATCAAGAATAAGAGGAAGCTGACCAGTCTGGAGGCTCTCGTCCAAGCGGCCGAGTGCTTGCGGGCGTTAGCACACCCCCACCGCTTGCGGATGGTGCAACTGATGTTGCAGGGGCAATACACCGTTGGCGAATTGGCGGAGGCGTGCGAGATACCTAGTCATATGGCCTCCGAGCACCTGAGGCTCATGCAACGCTGTGGCTTTCTGAAAGCGGACAAGGAAGGCCGCTTCGTGTACTACTCGGTCGCCGAACCACACTTGGCCAGCATCATGTCCTGCATCGAATCTCGCTTCGGCGTCGAGACGGTGGGATAGTTTTTTTTCGCTAACAGATCGTTATGTCACGATACGTACGAGTGACGTGAACCCATCACGAAAAAAGGAGACCATCATGTCCCAGACGATTTCCCCCAAAGAACTCGCCAGCCTCCGCCAGGCCGGCCAGCCGATTGAACTGATCGACGTCCGCACTCCCGCGGAGTTCCAGGAGGTCCATGTCGACTTCGCCCGAAATGTCCCGCTCGACCGACTCGACCCCAAGGCAATCCAAGCTCAGCGAAACGGGAATGCCGATCAACCCCTGTACGTTATTTGCCGTTCTGGTAGTCGCGGCAAGCAGGCGTGCGACAAGTTTTTGACCGCCGGCATGATGAACGCGGTGAACGTCGAGGGGGGGACACTCGCCTGTGAAGCGGCCGGATTGGCTGTTGTTCGTGGCAAGAAGGTGATTTCGCTGGAACGCCAGGTGCGGATCGCGGCGGGATTTCTCGTGCTGCTGGGTGCGATCTTGGCGCTGACGGTGCATCCCTATTTCGCTGCATTTTCGGGCTTCATCGGCGCCGGCCTCCTATTTGCTGGGATTACCGACACCTGCGGCATGGGCATGTTGCTGGCCCGAATGCCGTGGAATCAAGTGGGAAAAGAATCCGGCGGCACGTGCTGCAAATCCTAAGAGATGCGCGCTAGACGGTCACGGAAGCGCGATAGGGAATGAAAGGGAAGCAGATGAACCTCAAACAGTATTACCTCGGTTGCTTGTCACATGCCTCGTATCTGATCACTGATGAAAAGTCAAAGACGGCAGTCGTCGTTGACCCACAGCGTGATGTGACGCAGTACTTGCGTGACGCGGAAGCTGTCGGTTGCCAAATCAAGCACGTCTTTCTGACACACTTCCACGCAGACTTTCTGGCCGGGCACATCGAACTCCGCGACCGGGTCGGGGCGAAGATCTACCTCGGTCAGCGCGCGGAAGCGGAGTTTGAAGCGACGAAGGTCAAGGATCGGGATCGGATCGAGTTCGGCGATGTGCGATTGGAGATTCTGGAGACGCCGGGCCACACTCCCGAGGGCATTTCGATCCTCGTGTATGATCTCGCCAAGAGCGCTGCGAAGCCATTGGCTGTGTTGACCGGCGATACGCTCTTCATTGGCGACGTGGGGCGCCCGGACCTGCTCGCATCCATCGGTGTCACGGCCGACGAACTGGCCGACATGCTGTACGACTCGCTCACGAACAAGCTCGTCAAGCTGCCCAATGAAACGCTCGTTTACCCGGCCCATGGCGCGGGCTCGATGTGCGGAAAGAACTTGAGCAAGGAGACGGTTTCCACGATCGGCGAACAGAAGAAGTTCAACTATGCGCTGCAGCCAATGAGCCGCGAGGAATTCAAGCAGATCGTCACGGCAGAGCAACCGGAAGCTCCGAGCTACTTCGTGCATGACGCCATCTTGAATCGTATGGAGCGTCCGAACCTGGAGAGAATTCTCTCGAAATCGCTGCAGGCGCTCTCGTTGGAGGAATTGCTGCGACTCAAGAATCAAGGTGCGCAGCTCCTCGATGTCCGCGAGGCCATTGACTTTGAAGGAGCCCATTTGGCTGACGCGATCAATATCGGCATCCAGGGAAAGTACGCGACCTGGTGCGGAACCGTGCTTGACCATACGCACCCGATCGTCGTGATCGCCGAAGCGGGCAAGGAGGAAGAGGCGGTCGTGCGGTTGGGTCGCATCGGTTTCGACAATGTTGCCGGCTACCTGGCTGGCGGCATGGATGCGCTCCGCGATCGCCCGGAATTGATATCCAAGATTAACCGCATTACGGCTGTCGCGTTGTCCGAACAACTGGCCGCAACGGCCGCACCAACCATCGTCGATGTGCGAAGCGAGACAGAGTGGGCTGCCGGTCACCTCGCCGGCAGTCTCAACATCCCTTTGAATCACTTGCGTGAACGCACGGCAGAGATCGCGGAGGATCGAGGAGTGGTGGTGCATTGCGAAGGAGGCTATCGGTCCGCCATCGCGGCTAGCATCCTCGCTCAGGCCGGGCGACCCGGCGTGCTCGACATGGTCGGAGGTTTCAAGGCCTGGGCGACATCCAAGTTGCCGGTGGAAGTGGCGGAAACGACTGAGTCAGGAGCCTAACGCAACGCGTTCACGAGGAAAGGACGTTGATGCTACTCCTCACATTACTGTTCGGAACTCTCGTGGGATTCTCCCTCGGGCTGACGGGAGGAGGAGGCGCGATCTTCGCTGTCCCGCTGCTCGTTTATGGATTAAACGTGCCTGCTCGCGAAGCCGTGGGTGTTTCCTTGCTGGCCGTGGGCAGCACTTCGCTGGTCGGCTTCGTGCAGAGAGCGTGGCGCGGCATGGTCGAGTTTCCCACCGGTTTGCTGTTTGCCGTCGCGGGCATGATCGGCGCGCCGTTGGGATCGTGGTTCGGCAATCGAATTCCCGAGGTCGTCCTCCTGAGCCTGTTTGCCCTACTGATGCTCGTGATCGCCTTCCGGATGTGGCTGAAGGCCGGAGACCCGGCCGCGCGTTTACCGGTCTTCATGGACGACAACGCGGGTCCTACTTGTCGCCGCGATCCCGAGGGGAAGTTGCGGCTCACGTCGCGCTGCGCGATGCTGCTCGGGCTCGTAGGTTTAGGCGCTGGACTGCTTTCTGGGATGTTTGGCGTGGGAGGCGGATTCATCATTGTGCCGGCGCTGGTCATGTTCAGCGGCATGGGGATGCAGCGAGCCATCGGCACATCGCTCTTGGTCATTACTCTCATCAGTGGCTCGGGCACAGCCAGTCATCTGCTGTCTGGCAAGAATCTCTCCTTGGCGACGGCGGGAGCGTTCACCGTGGGGAGCATCGCCGGGCTGTTTGCTGGCAGTGGACTCGCCCAGCGTTTGGGCGGTCCCACACTCCAGAAACTTTTTGCGGCGGCGATTATCTCGGTTGCGCTGTATGTCACTATTCGCACCGTTTGGCGTTAAATGGGAACCAGGAATTGTTGCGTTACAACCTAGCCGCGAGCCATGGCTCGGAGATCGGCCCACCGAGGGCAAACAACCATCACTGAGACAAACAAATATCCAACTAAGGAGTTACGTCATGCGTGGAAAGGCATTGATTCTCGCGGGACTGGTGGGGCTGCCGGGACTGGCGGCAGTGCTGGCTCATGGGGCGGTTGCCGACGGCCCCAGTTTTCTCTTTCCACAAGTCGCGAGTTACGGCGGCATCGTGCGGATCCCCAAGGGGTCCGAACCGCCGCGCCGGGGGGCCAAGATCGTCTTCGATATCACCGCCGACAGCAAACCCGACGAACTCAATAAGGGGCTTGAAAGTGTGGCCCGTTATTTGAACCTCAACGCCGAGGCGGGACTCAAGCCATCCGACGTAAAATTGGCCTTGGTGCTGCATGGTGGCGCCACCAAGGCGGCGCTCGGCGATGTGAGCTATGCGAAGCACACTGCCGCGACGAAGAACCCCAACCTGGGACTGATTCACGAACTAAAAGCGTGCGGCGTCGAGGTCTTTGTGTGCGGCCAGTCCCTGGCTCGTAACAAGTTCGTACCGTCAGACGTTGCCAGCGAGGTTTTCGTTGCCGTGTCTGCCATGACTGTCAATGCCAACAAACAACTGGACGGTTACGCCTGTCTTTCGATTCACTAACGCATTCACCCAAGGAGAGCATGACATGAACACTCGACTGTTTGGAATGACCCTGTTTGTCGTGACGAGCATCCTTATCGCTTCACCAGTGATGGCCCAGCCAGGAAGAGGCAAAGGTCCGATGGGCAAAGGTCCGATGGGCAAGGGACCGATGGGCAAGGGACTGGGCGGCGATCCAGCGTTCGCCGCGGATCGAGATCTCTTTCACGATCTCTTGGAAAATCGTGCCGACATCCGTCGCGAGATCAAGAAGACGGACCATGGCATCGAAACGCTGACTGAATCCGATAAGCCGGAAGTCACGGCAGCGATTCAGAAGCACGTGGCCTCCATGGAAAAGCGGGTCAAAGACAAGAGGCCAATCCACCTTCGCGATCCACTCTTTGCGGAGGTGTTTCGCAACGCTGGCAAAATTAAGTTCGTATACGAGAAAACCGAGAAAGGCATGCGAGTCGCCGAGTCCTCCGAAGATCCGTATGTCGTGAAGTTGATCCAGGCGCACGCGGAGGTCGTTTCTCTGTTTCTCAAGAGTGGATTCGATGAAGTGCATCGGAATCACGAGCTGCCTCCCAGACAATAAGAACTACCCATCATGACTTGCCGACGATGCCAGGATCGGCGAATCTTGGCGTGACACGAAAGCGGAACGAAAACCGGTGAAGCCACTCTAGAACTCGTCGGTCTGAAGTGGAGACTCACCAAGATTCAGGTTGACGTTGGCGGCTCAATCAGAAACCACACCAAGCCGCCGATGGCGCTGATCACGCAGGCGAATATGATGGCTCCATCCCAGCCCATTTTGTCGGCCATGTACGGGGTCAGCACGGGCGAGATAAAACCGCCGATGTTGCCGCCTGTGTTCATGAAGGCTCCGGAAAAGCCGCGTGACTTGCCGCCGATGTCGGTGGCTGTCGTCCAGAAAACTCCTTCGCACATGCCTAACGCTCCCATCGAGATCGCTAGGCATACTGCCACATTCCATTGGCCGGTGACGTTCACGCCGAGCAACCCAAACAATGCTCCCAGGCCCATGCCGGTGATCACAACGCCGCGACGGCCGCGCGTCGTGCCGAGAAGTTTGCACACTGCGTCGGTGCTCAGGCCGCCGATTGCCATGCCGGCTCCTTGAGCCAACATGATCCAGAACTGCGACCAGCGAGAATCGACCTCTGGCACGTGCAAGACATCTTTGAAGTAGTAGCCCAACCAATAAAAAAACAGGTATTGAAAGTAGCCGTAAGCCGCGTAGCTCAGTGTGAGGAGCCACAGATTGCCGTGCCTCAGCAGCGACCATGCCGACGCTGAATTCGGCTCGACGGTGGTGCGCATCGTCGGATGCGGACCGGGCAGCGAAGGCGACGCAAACATCCGCCACAACAAACCATAGACAATCAGCGCGGAACCGCTGACGACAAACGCCCACGGCCACGTCAGCCGATCCATCAGCCAGCCGAAGACCGGATAGCAACACGCGATGCCGATCAACGCGCCGGCGGTGACGATGCCGTTCGCAGTGGCTCGTCGCTGACCGTGCATCACATCCGATACGGCATGCGCAGCGCCCGGATGCAGCGGCGCGTTGCAGAACCCGGCAAGGCCGCGAATCACGAGCAGGCTGAGCCACAAGCTATTCACACTGTTCGTGACCCAACCCAAGACGCCGGTCAGTGCGACGAAGGCCCCCATCGTCAGTCCGTACAATGCCAACGCCCGTCCCGATCCGATGCGATCGATCAGCCAGCCGCCCGGCAGCATGCCGATCGTGTACACGATCAGAAACGTCGTGTAGACCCAACCCATCTGCGTTGCACTGATGCCGAGCTGCGGGATGAACAATTCGTCGCCGGCGACCGAGATGCTGACACGGTTGAAGTGCCCAAGCGCAGCGACGACCATCAACATCACCACAATCCGCCAACGTGTGGTGGGGGATAGCGAGTCGGTCACCGGCTGAGTCATCTGCCCCATCATGTCCCTCTCATTGAAATAATTCTGTGGCTGATCCGAGTCGTACAATGTAACCGGTTCGACAGGGACTGAATACGGAATGGTAGTTCGCCGGTGATTTGTTGCCGCTGCTACGCGGCGTGGCCGTTTTCAGAGTGATTTCTGATGGTCACGGTACACTGTGGGCAGACGGCCATAAACAGCCTGCGAATCTCGTCACCTGCCACAAAGTCCCACAGAGATCGTCCCAGGACAGACTCTTCGGTTAGTCCCGCAGCACCGTTCTCTCTGGCAAAGGCTAGCCACGGCGCATCCACCCAAACAAGCACGTCGCCTGCATCGACTCGATATCGATATCTCAGAATTTCGGCTGGCATGTTCGTTGGAACGGGGAGAGGACGGGCTCGCTTTCTGCTGGCTGCTTTAGGCGAACTTATCAGATCGGTTCCCCGGCGACCACAGTTTACCTGCTTTTCACCCTCCTTTCATCTTTGACCGCTAGAATGTTACTTGTCGTCGATCGATGGAAGAAACGACCCCGCTGGAACTACGGGTAGATCACCAATTGCCAATCGCATTAGAGTTCGCTCATCTGTCCATCGCGAAGAAACATTCGTGGATGATCTTGAGAAAGGTAAAGAAATGAATAAGATCACGACCCCACTTGCCAGCCGCCCGGTGTGGAAGCCGCTTAGGGCACATGCGCTGATCATGCGCGACCTTCATCTCCGGACGCTCTTCGCGGACGACCCGGCGCGCGGCGAACGCCTGACCGCCGAGGGCGCCGGCCTATTCCTCGACTACTCGAAGAACCGCGTCAACGACGAGACCATTGGGCTGCTGATCCGGCTCGCGGAGGAGTCGGGGTTGAGGGCCCAAATTGACGCCATGTTTCTTGGAGAGAAGATCAACATCACCGAGAACCGGGCCGTCCTCCACGTCGCCCTTCGCGCCCCGCGGGACGCCTCGATCGTTGTGGACGGCAAGAACGTCGTTCCCGAGGTGCACGCGGTCCTAGAGAAGATGGCCGGCTTCGCCAACCGCGTCCGCAGCGGCGAATGGAAGGGCCAAACCGGCAAGCGCATCAGGAACGTGGTCAACATTGGTATCGGTGGCTCAGACCTCGGACCCGTGATGGCCTACGAGGCGCTCCGCCATTACAGCGAGCGTTCGCTGACCTTCCGATTCGTTTCGAACGTCGACGGGATCGACTTCTTCGAAGCGACTCGTGACCTCGACCCGGCCGAGACCCTCTTCATCGTGTCGTCGAAGACTTTCACGACCCAGGAGACGATGACCAATGCGGAGAGCGCCCGCGACTGGCTGGTAGCGGGCCTCGACAACGACGTCAAGGCTGTGGCGAAGCACTTCGTCGCGGTTTCGACGAACTCCGAGAAAGTGTCCGCCTTCGGCATCGACGTAGGCAACATGTTCTGGTTCTGGGACTGGGTCGGTGGCCGGTACTCGATGGACTCGGCGATCGGCCTTTCCACGATGATCGCCGTCGGTCCCGACAACTTCCGGGCGATGCTCGCTGGCTTTCACGAGATGGACGAGCACTTCCGCACTGCGCCGTTCGAGAAGAACCTGCCGGTGCTGCTTGGCCTGTTGACGGTCTGGTACACCGATTTCTTCAACGCACAAACCGTGGTGGTGTTGCCGTACGAGAACTACTTGAAGCGCTTCCCGGCCTATCTCCAGCAGTTGACCATGGAGAGCAACGGCAAGAGCGTCACGCTGGAGGGGGGCCAGGTCGCGTACGACACCGGACCAATCTACTGGGGCGAACCTGGCACGAACGGACAGCATTCGTTCTACCAGTTGATTCACCAGGGCACGCGGCTGATTCCGTGCGACTTCATCGCCTTCGCGCACGCGCTCACGCCGTTGGGCCGGCATCACGACATACTGCTGGCGAATGTCTTCGCCCAAGCCGAGGCGCTCGCCTTTGGCAAGACGCTGGAACAAGTCAAGTCCGAAGGAATACCGGACAGCCTCGCGCCGCACAAGGTCTTCGAGGGCAACCGCCCATCGAACACCCTCCTCGCCGACCGGCTCACGCCCGAGACGCTGGGCAAACTGGTCGCCCTCTACGAGCACAGCGTCTTCACCCAGGGCGTCATCTGGAGCCTCAACTGCTTTGACCAGTGGGGCGTCGAACTTGGCAAGGCGCTGGCGCAGGCAATTATTCCCGAACTCGAAAGCCCAGCGACTCCGCAGCTCAAGCACGACAGCTCGACGAACAACCTGATCCGGCGCTACCGGAAAATGAAGGGCGGAGCATGACGACGGCCACTGCTCGCCAATGCGCGCTCAGGCCTTGGAAGGCGCCTTGGAAGGCCGTCGTACAGGTGTTGTGCAAGAGCCAATTCTCACTGGCCGATTATTCGGCACATCTTGCTGGGGTCGGGCGTTCGCGTGAGCCGCAGGGGTTGTCGGCTCAGTCATTTTAAACGGTGCGATTTCAGAAGGAGGTTACTGGATGAA
>JBJXEX010000189.1:0-6530 GCA_046156195.1 Planctomycetaceae bacterium
AGACTTTGTCAGCCCGGCTCATCGAATTAACAAGAAACTGTTTCATCAACATTGGCTTCACAATCTCTACTTGTCCGCCTCAATGCGCGGCTTTCACACCGCTACCTAGATTCCGTTAGAGTCAGAATAATTCCAGTTGGTCTTCCAGATCGGACACCGATCTGAACTCGTCTCGACGCAGCAGCTTGCGGTGCATCATTCCGAAAACCACCTCGATTTGATTCAGCCACCTGCTGAGTTTTGGCAGGAACACAAATTGGAAGCGATGACTTGGACCCGACAAAAAAGCACGGCAACTTTCTTGGTTCTTCAGATGTCGCGATTGGCTCTTTACTCCGAGGTCATCCTTCAAGCCCAACGTCTCCGCGACCCACACCACTACGCTTGCCGACCGATTGAAGCTAAATTCCAAGCACCATTCTCTGCAAATCCGTCAGGGTGCGGGAATTGAGTTTAAGCTCATCTCCGGTTGTGAAGAGCGCGTCAACTCTTAGTGTCGCTAAGAGGGTCGAAGCCTTCTCCAAAAAGTCTCGGGATCTATCAAGCGTTCGAACGAGATCCGTTCCATCAGCTTCCAATCTGTGAACTTTGTCGCGCAAGTCCGCTATTAGGTTGCTCGCCTCGCCGATAAAGCCGGCGGCATTCTTGTCGATAAAAGTAGGCTGTTTGATTGAATCTCTTTTGGTGAAGTACTTCTCCTTCATTAATTCGTAAACGCCCTCGAACTTCTTATCGGGGAAGACGTAGGCGACTCGCTTCACGTAGCAAACGAGCGAGGTCGTGGCGCAGAACCCGCAGGGGTCAAACGTGTTGTAGAGTGTGCATCCTTTAATTGCGAAATCTTGATCGGTGACGCCCGGCTCCATGAATAAATCGCCTTTGTAGTAGTCTACCACGGTCCGACCTGAAGCACGCGGCCGTTTGGCCTTAAGCCTCTTCATAGCAGCACGAATCCCGACCTGCTCGGCGTGCTGAAGCGGGTCCTCGTCGGCATAGATCTGATTCCGCGCGACGGCAAGCACTTCGCCATCTCGATTGTCAAGGATCAAGCAATGGATGTTGAAGCCCCGGGAGGGCGGCGCCTTGTCCAGGGTAGAAATCGGGGCGTCAAAGTCAACATAGGCCCGCGCGAGGACGCCGAGGGCCATGAGCGTATCACGCTCCAGAATGAAATTCGTGGGCATCTTGCTATCCTTACAAAGAACTTAGACTTGGTATCGACGTCGCACTTCTTGAATCCAGTCGAGGTAGAACGGCACGCTGGTATAAAGCCCCCCGTCGCCGCAGAGCACGTCGTATCCTTGGGCGGGGCGCGAGGTGATGCCTAGCAACTTCCATTGCTCACCGACACGAGCGTACACGGGGCCACCACTATCCCCAGTGCAGGTGTCGATCCCGGAGTTTTCTTCTCCTGCGAAGAATTCGTGCGGCGCACTGAATTCCTTCGATTCCTGGATTTCGCGCAGGTCGTCCTCACTAATTTCTGGATTGAAGGTATCGGCAACTTCAACCATTGCTTTCCGCTGCCGGCCAAAGCCACGAGTGGCACCCGCGTCGTCGTTGCCAAAACCGACGATCGCAACGCTTCGATCGAGTTCCGTTAGTTCGCCTTGCTCCATCAACGGGACGACTTGGACCCGATCGGATGGTGTAATCGGCTCGCTGAGAATCAACAGCATCAGATCGTTCCACGGCAATCGTGATTCGGCATATTCCGAATGTCGCACCGCTCGCTGCACATCAAGATGCTGGGCTGACCGAACCGATGCCAGACCTTGGTCCACAACGCCCGCCAGCACTCGGCTTGTTCCACGACCGCAGTGGGCTGCTGTCAAAACGAGCCGTTCGCCGATCAGCACACCGGTGCAGTAATAATCCGCTTCGTCTCCGAGCAGCACGCAGGAGGGGAATTCGCCGGGGACCGTGCGCGTGCCGCCGACAATCCGCCCGACATCACGATTCAAAATTGCCGCCCGAGCGCGATCGCGGCGCGATTGTTCGGCCAGTATGTTGGTCGTGATTTTCGCGCTCCAAGCGGCATCGGCCGGGGCGGAGGCGGCTGGTTTTGCCGCCGGTGTTGCCGCCGATTTCTTGACTTGTTCGGAGATTTCCTCGGCTTCTTCGATCTTTTGTTGCGCGTACCTTTGCAGCACGTCGGCAAGTTGATCCAGTTTGTGCTCCAGCTTCGCCACGCGGCGAATGACGGGATCCGCGCCCCCGCAGCCACATTCGTGCCCCGAGGTTGGAGTTGTAGCGGGACTGTCCAACGCAGTCATTGGAGCGAGCGGCGGCGCCACGGCGGCCACGGAGCGCGGCTGCGGGTTATTGGATAATACGCGCAACGCACGGCCTCCACCGGCTCGTCGGCGACGCGTGCCGCCCAGCGCAATGTCCTCCGAGGCTCGAATGAGACGCCATTTGTCCCACATCGGACGGCTCCTGAATCGAACGGCAGTCCAGGGGAAATCATCTACGTTCCGCAAGGCGCCGAAATCGAGATGGCTCAAGGCTTCCAAATCGGCGATTTCCACTTGAAATGTTCGCAACTGCTCCTTCGGCCACACTTGCGCACTGTCGCCCACCAGTGTCCGCATGAACTCTTCCGTTTGCGGCATGATGAAGGCCGCCGCAGTCAAGTCGTTTCCGTTGTCGGCTGGATCGCGGATGACGATGACTTTCCAAAATGCGGTTGGAATCTGCACTCGAATGGCCGGATTGACGGTATGCAGTGGGTCTTCGGGCGTCAGAAATTGCCCGGTGAGCACGCACAACCGGGGAGATACTTCCGTAACCCGTTCCAAGACCCAATCTTCCAATTGATTCCATTCGTCACCATTGAAGTTGTGGTGCTGCAACGCGGAGTTTGTGTAGAAGAATGTCGAGTCGCTAGCTTCCTTCGCTTGTCGCCGGGTGTTTCCCCAGCACACATCCTGACGCCGAACCAAGTGCCCGCGGTCCCATGGATTCGGATTCCCCGGCGTGTCACGATAGGCCTCGTTGCCGATCTGATAATCGGCAAGCCGGTCGTCGATGCTCCAACTGCCGCGACTGGCCTGTTTCTGCAAGTCGCCATCCAAGTTGCAAGCAGTGAAAATCGCTTGCCGCCGCCGGGCATGCATGACCAGGCTGAAGTGGATGTAGTCGAAGGCTGCGCCGTCTTCGAGCAACTCCGCTTGCAGCGCTTGGCCTGCTGCGTGCGCAGCTGCAGTGGGGAGAGGCACGGAAAAACCGGCGCCGAGAAATGCCGGATCGTAGGGGATAATATAAGGCAGGCTGGCCATCAGAGTTTCCCTGGAAAAATGAGCGATTGAAGTAACCGAATTGTCAGGACGAAGTTTTATTCTGGGTGATCATGGCAAATCCTCTTCGCCGCGACCACCGCGCGGCAGGTCGTCGTCACGAGTTTTTGCCCGGCGAGAACGCACACTTTGCGCATTGATCCGCGATTGCCAATAGTTGCGGATGCCGACGGCGACCTGCTGCGAATAGTCCGTCGTCACATATGTGAACCCTTGGTCGGTTTCCAGGTGGCTAGCACCCCGAATGGTGCTAAAGTAACGCTTGAACTCAGTGGGCGAAAAATCATTCGGCTTGGTTGCGAGCGAGTTAAAGAACGGCATCAAACGCCCGCGCAATTGAGCCTGGCTCAGCGCTGGCAAATCCTTATCCACCGGAACACCGACGGCGGCGCGGCCGTGGCAGGAAATGCACGACGATATCTTATTGTCCACGGGTCCATTCATTCGTCCACCCAAGCCTAAGTGATACATCCGGGCCGCGTCTCCTTTGGCTGGCTCCAGCAACTCGGGATTAACCACCGAACCACGCAGGAATGGATTTTCATTCGCGTCGGCTTCACGAGGCGGAGAAGTTCCCAGGGGTGATTGATCTCCGTCGTCGTCCCAGGATGCCCCGACGCAAACCAGATTCTCGATCAGCTTCTTCTGCTCTCGCGTGCCGTCGAAGATGAACGTGCCAAAGACCCAACCAGTTGCGCCCGCACGCGGATCTTTGACAGCGACGTCCACCTGCAATAGCCGCATGGGACGTACCACTCGCGGGAGTTCGTATTTGGTGTTCTGGTAAATGTGGGCGCTCCAAATCTTCTCTCCTTGGCCCTTGAGGTAGGGCACTTGTTCAACGGGCGCATCCGTGAAGAGCAGCTTGAAGGAAACCGTGTGGTCTGGAAAAGTACTGGCATAGGGGTTGGGCTTGCCGTCGGGCGTCTTCCAGACATTTCCCAGCGTGTAGCCTCCGCGGTCGTTGTAGAAACCCACCGCCCAGTTCTGGGCGTAGTCTTTTTGAAGTGTCGGATGCAACTCAAACGGGCGCGAACGACGCTCGCGAGTCATGCCATGGATATATTCGCGCCCGGCACCGTTGAGTTCGCCGTCGTCATGAAGCCAGGGCGCGTGAAACCACTTGCGAATCGAATTCTTCTGCACAACGAAATCCACTTTGGGATCGTCATTCCCCTCGAAACAGTACTTCAGAACGGTCGCCATGTAGGCTTTCGAATGCGTCCGAAAATCGACGTCTTCCCAGGGAAAACGCTCGCTGATATAGCTCGTTGGATAGTCCTGGCTCAACAGAAAGTCTGCATCGGGATTAGGCCCTTCATACCGCGTAGCCAAGCTCGGAAATTCATTGCCGGGAGGAGCTTCATCGTCGGTGCCCAGTAGTCTCAGCTCGCTCGAACCAGTCTTGGAGGTCCGCTGTGCAACACCTGGAAGCGATCGCCCACGCACGCGGGGAGACGGCGGATCAATTGCGTCCTTATCGTTATCGGCAGTGACTTTGAAATCACAAATCACCATGAAGTGATCAGACAGCTGCATGCGGTGCTCAGCGTCTGTCCTGTCCGGCTCCCGAAACACTGTCAACTCGGAATCAGCGAATTCGTCTTGATTCTCCTTCACAAAAATCCGGTCGAAGGGCGCTCCTGAATGGTAGGTTGGTTCATCCGCCGAGTTGAGGTCGCGAAAGCCACTGTCAGCGAATTTTTCAACAACCGGTTCCGCTCCGTTCAATGCGTTGATATCGCCGAGTAAAACGATGTCTTTGTCATCGAATTGGGCCTCGATATGTGCGAGTATGGCCGTAATCCGTCCCGCCTCCACGGCTCGCTGCTGCGATGTAACTGCAGGTCCGCCTCGATTTGATTTGAGATGCAGCGGAATCAACACGAAATCAGTCTTGTCGTTGCCTGCGCTGAATTTGACGGCCCATACGCCCCGCTCCAAAAGATTGTAGTCCGCGTGAAAGTCGTCGACGGGGGGGCGATAGGCGTCACCCTGTTTGGTGACTTTTTTTGCGTTCCACGCTAACCCAACGTGTTGATTCAGCTGGTTGACCCCGTCTGCATCCTTCTTTGGATAAAGCTCATATTTCCATTCGGCCACGCCGCCCTCATTCAGTTTGGCGAACGTATCATTCAGCGTCTTATTCTCCATCGTATCGTCGTCGCCATCGTCATCGCAGATCTCTTCCAACGCAAGAACTGCCACTCCACTCTCAGTGAGGTACTTGGCAAGTTCTTTCGGCTTTTGAGCAACATTCTTGCCGGTTCCGGTGCGGTTCGCAGCCACCCCCAACCATTCGATGTTCCAAGCACCAACTCGGATTGTGTCTGCAGCAGAGCAAATTGTTGACCAACTGGCGACAATTCCTAACAACAATAGTGTGCGATTATACTTCCAGGCCATGGCAACCTCGGCAGTTTAGGGGTGACGGAAAGAGTGTTCTGAATGTACCAAGGCAACTAGCAAAATCCAACGATTCTGGGAGCACGCTCCGCTGCCGCAAAAGGAAAGGCTTGTCCTGCTGCTGGCTCTCTTCAGTTTAGCACGGCGTCAAGGTCCGCCTCCGGCTGCTGTTTTGGCCTCGCCCTGCGGGTGCTATCGCACTTTTTTCGAAGCGTCGTGCTCCGAAAAAAGCAGCCGAAGGCTCCACCTTGACCTGCCGTGCATGGCGACCTCCGAGCCACCGGCAGGCTCACTTATGCAAATCCCGCCGACGTCGGCTGCACAAACGGAGGACGGAATCATGAATCGTGAAGAAGCACTGCAACTGACTGACACGACATTGGAGCAACTGAGTCAGGCGCTTGCTCAAGGCAAGAGTGACACGTTGATGACCTGATCTTACGACGCTCGCCCGCTTTCACAACTACAATGTCGGGGACGTGCTGATGATTGCCGTCCAGAAGCCTGATGCGACTCATGTTGCTGGCTTCCAGACGTGGCGCAAACTGGGACGCTTCGTGAAGAAAGGTGAGAAGGGAATCGCAATCTTGGCACCGCTGGTCTATCGCAAGAAGGGCGACGACGACGCGGAAGGCAACACCGACCGACGCGAGTCCGAACCGGTGGCGACTGCCGAGGCGGATTCCGGTGATGCTACTCATCGGATTGGATTGCTCCACCCGCTCCAGCGACTACATCCAGCTCTACAGTGGTGGAGCCGACACACTGGTCGAATCGCTGGAACACATCCAGAAGACTGCCGCCCACATCATCCACACGCTGCAA
>JBJXEX010000190.1:0-3725 GCA_046156195.1 Planctomycetaceae bacterium
TGGAGCGAAGAGGGAGGCGAAGCGGTCCTGCAACTCAAAGCGGACACCCTCTGCGACAGCCAACCGCTGACCGCCTTCTGGAGCAACCGCCTCCAAACTCGCACCGGCTTCCACTCCAACGTCCGCCGCACCAGAACTCCCGCCATCTGAAAATCACAAACCCCGTCGCGCACCCCCTTTGGAGCCCTCTTGCGAATCGGCGGCAGGTGGTCACGCTCCATGTGACTGCGTCGGGTGTTGTAATACTGAACCCATTCAGACACGACGTAGTCCAAGTGCCGCTTGCCAAAAAGGATGACCTGAAACAAACGTAAGTATTCGCCGAAGGCGTGGGTTTTAGAAATTGGTACCTCACCAGAATCTTTGGGTGAAACGAAAGGTTCTTCCGGCTTTGTCGTGGCTGAGGCAACTGACACTCCCAACGTGCCGCGAGCACTGCTCAGCAACGTCGCGGACTGCAACGACAAATGCGCCGTCGCTTCCGGCCGGAACTTCGCCAGCAAGCCCTCCAGTCACCCTTGCCACGTCTGCCAAATCTCTTGCTGAGCCGTCAGCCATTGCACCTGAGCCTTCAACCGCGCGGTCACTTCCGAAATCGCTTTCGATGGCCAAGACACCGACTTCCCAACATCGATTCCGGCCCACAGTGCTCCTGACTTCAATCGCGACAACACTTCGTCCACTTCCACGTTATTGACCAACACTGCTCGAGACGCTCTCCTAGCCATGGGGATGACCTTCTTCGATGCTTGTGGTTTCATAGAGACCCTGCCTCTTCACTTCGAGGCATCCCCATTTTGTCCTCCCTCGGCTCCAGAAATTGGAGCCACTTCTTTCTTCGTCCTATCGCCATGCCTCGAGCCTGCCTGAGTTTGCTGTGTCTGTGGTTGTGTGTCGCTCCCTTGTCGGCGGATGAGCCGGCGTCTCGGAAGACGAAAGCGGCTGCTCCGCAGTTTGAGTCGCAGGTGCGGCCGATCCTCAAGGCGCATTGCTTTCCGTGTCACGGCGAAGAGCAGAAGCACGAAGCGAAGCTCGACCTGCGATTGGCACGCTTGATCGCCAAAGGGGGCGAGTCCGGTCCCGCGATTGTTGTCGGCCATCATGCGGAGAGCTTGCTCTGGAAGCGGGTCACGGCGAACGAGATGCCGCCGGGTGAGAAGAAGCTCAGCGAGAAAGAGCGGCGGATCATCGCCGAGTGGATCGACGCGGGCGCGAAGACCGCTCGCCCGGAACCGGAAGCGATCGCGGACGATGACGTGACGGAGGAAGAGCGATCGTTCTGGTCCTTTCAGCCAATTCGTCGGCCAGCCGTGCCGCGAGTGGGTGTGAGTATTTCGAGCCGCGACCGTCAGGGAGTGTTGGCCGATCACAAATTGGGACCGCTCCCTAACGGTCGCGGCTCTGATCTTCTTCACTCACGAGTCGATTCGGTGCGGACTCCGGTCGATGCGTTTGTGCTCGCGCGGTTGGAGCAAGACGGTCTGTCGTTCTCGGACGAGGCGGACAGGGCGACGCTCGTGCGACGCGCGACTTTTGATTTGCTCGGCCTGCCGCCAACTCCCGATGAGGTCGATGAGTTCCTCGCCGATCGCGAACCGGGAGCTTACGAGCGGCTGATCGATCGGCTGCTGGAGTCGTCGCATTACGGCGAGCGTTGGGCGCGGCACTGGCTGGATGTCGCGGGCTATGCCGACAGCGACGGCTTCGGCGAGAAGGATCTCGAACGCAAGTACGCCTACAAATATCGGGACTGGTTGATTCGCGCGATCAACGCCGATCGGCCGTGGGACGAAATGATTCGCGAGCAACTCGCAGGCGATGAGTTGTTGCTCGCGCTCACAACGCCGTCGGAGAGCAAGGCCGCGTTGAAAGGGAAGGGACCGCTTCAGTATCGCGGGCTGACCGAGCAACAGGCCGAGATGCTGATTGCGACCGGCTTCCTTCGTCTGGGACCGGACGGCACCGGCGACGCGGCGGTCAATCAGGAGACCGCTCGCAATGAGTGCATCGCCGAGACGATCAAAATTGTCAGCACATCGCTGTTGGGCCTAACGGTCGGATGTGCTCAGTGCCACTCGCATCGCTACGACCCGATCTCGCACGTCGATTACCACCGCATTCGAGCGATCTTTGAACCGGCTCTGAATTGGAAGGACTGGCGAACTCCCAACGCGCGACTCGTGTCGTTGCGGACAGCCGAGCAAAACGAAGTCGTGGCCAAGTGCGATCTCGAAATCAAACGGCTCGAACAGGAACGAACCGACAAGATCGAAGAGCTGGCCGCCAACTTCCGCGAAAAGAATATGGAAGGATTGCCCGACGAGCTGAAAGAGAAAATCCGCGAGGCTTACAAGACACCGCTCGCCAAACGGACCAACGAACAGAAGCAGTTGCTGGCCGATCATCCGAAGGCGGCCGTCGGCGTCAACTTGATCGATCGCAATCTCAAGGACGAGCACAAAGCGATCATGGATCAGTTCGGCAAGCTGATCGCCAGCCAGCGTGCGATTCGGCCGGCTGATGACTTCGCACATTGTCTGACCGAAATCCCCGGCACGATTCCGCCGACGCACCTGTTCTTCCGAGGCGAGATCACTCAGCCGAAACAAGAGGTCGCGCCGGGTGAGCTGGCGGTCTTGTGCTCGGAGAACGCGGCGCGAATTCCCGTGGATGATCCATCACTGCCGACCTCCGGCCGTCGCTTGGCTTATGCTCGGCATTTGACCAACGGGCAACATCCGCTGGTCGCGCGAGTCTTCGTGAATCGCGTTTGGATGCACCACTTCGGCCGCGGATTGGTCGCGACACCCGGCGACTTCGGACGGCTCGGCGAGCCGCCGTCGCATCCCGAATTGCTCGATTGGCTCAGCGATGAATTCATGCGTTCCGGTTGGTCGCTGAAGCAACTGCATCGACTGCTGATGACCTCTTCCGTCTACCGGCAAGCCTCGCGGCGACGAACCGAACTCGATGCGGTCGATCCTGACAACCGGTTGCTCGGCCGGATGTCGATTCGCCGTCTCGAAGCCGAGACCGTGCGCGACGCGATGCTCGCCGTGAGCGGCGAACTCACCGCGAAACTTTTCGGCTCACCGATCCCCGTCACGCCTGATGAAACTGGTCAGATCATCGTCGGCGTGGACACGCGCGACGGCGCAGGACGTCCGACGGGCAAGAAGGTGCCGCTCTTCGGCGAGGAGTTCCGTCGCAGCGTTTACATCACCGTCCGCCGCACGATGCCGCTGGCGATGCTGGAAACCTTCGACGCCGCCACGCTCTCTCCGAACTGTGCGATCCGCACCCCATCAACCGTCGCGCCGCAATCGTTGATGCTGATGAACAACGACTTCGCCTCGGATCAATCCGAAGCACTCGCCGCTCAAGTTGCGCGCGAAGCCGGCAGCGTCCCAGCCGCGCAAGTTCGACTCGCTTGGCGATTGACGCTCGGACGCGATCCGAGCGAAGCTCAAATCCAATCGGCCATCACATTCCTGACCGAACACGCCGAGCAATTCGCCGCACAGCCGACCGACAAGAAAAATCCCGTGACTCCGACTCAGCGAGCGCTCGCCAGTTTTTGTCAGGCACTGCTGATCTCGAATAGCTTTCTGTATGTCGATTGAATCGAGGCAAGACCGAGTCCCATCATGATCGGGGTCGGGTGTGCGAATTTCAGAAATCGCCGTTCTGACCTTGGGAAGTGGAGAAATCGAGAACGGAGATCG
>JBJXEX010000200.1:0-32778 GCA_046156195.1 Planctomycetaceae bacterium
CCCGGCAGGTGGCACTGCGGACAAGCACTCCGCAGCTTTTTCACCAAGTCCTCGGCAGCCTCGCCGATCACTGACATCCGCTTGGGATTGGCGTGAGCGCGCATGTCCGTCTCCACAAACACGCGCCCGTTTTCAGACTGTTCCCGAGCTGACTCGAACGCCCTCCGCAGTGTGTCCCAGTCGGCCAGTCCTTTCCGCACGCGCGGGTCATCCTCATCGACCGGCCGAACGATGAGTTGATGTTCCGGGAAGCCGATTTGCTCGGCGAACTTGGTGACCTCTTCCCAACTGGCGGAGGACAGGTGCGTAAAGTTGGTGCTTCGACTAGCGGCCACTCCGACGACTTCCAACTCCTGGTCGTCGTCAATCCAGACGAGCAGTTCCAAGTTCCACGGAAAGAACCCGATCATCGGGTCCGGACCAAATGAGCCTTCACTGGCCAAACCCAGCGAGTGGCCAGACAACCGCATCCCCTCGCGAGCTTTGGCTCGTGCCGCCTCCAGTTGCGTGCCCGCGCGTGGAATCTCGCGCGTGAACGTGCCGAGCTGATCGGTGTCAAAACCGCGCACCAATTCGACCCGACACCCCAGACCGCTGGCCAACACCGGCTCGACCACGCGCTCTTTGCCGTGCTGAGTCAGAAAGGCCACGGGCCGCTTTTCGTACCGGCCAATCGATCCGGCTGCGCCAGCGCCAGATTGACCGTTTGAAGGGATGCTCGGTAATTCGGTGCTCATGGTTGCCAAAACCTCCAAAACGACACTCGCCAGAAAGTCCGCCGCTTCTCTGGCTCACCCACCTTGTCCAAGCGAGGCAGTCGGTTGACCATCAAAGCGACAGAAGATTTCGATCTACAGGCCGATGGTCAATTCAAACTGGGAAAGTGCAGTAGCCCATGCTCAACATGCCGGTCGTAGCTCATTGGCAAACCCTGCGGCGGCCGATCTTTGTCCTACGGGATGAAACAGGGCTGACAATGACTCAATCACTGACCTACTCACGAATGACGTTCGGGCTGACGCTGTGCCTTGGCGTGGTGGCCTTCGCGAGCGGCTGCGCGCAGACTCGCAGCCGAGTCGCCAGCGAATCCGCGCCACCACAATGGCGAGCCGGAGGGCGTCAGCCCCCGGACAATCTGAAATCGGAAATTTCAGATTTCAAATCTCAAATTTCAAATCCGAAATCACAAATGGTCCGGGGGCTGACGCCCTCCGGCTCGCCAGATCACGAGACCCGTCGCGCCGCGAATGCTGGCTTGGCGATTCAGCTCGTCAGCGATGACCAACCAGTATCAGCGCGTGTGGCGGATTTTCAGGTCACTCTGCCAGTGCCGGAGCCAGACCGTCCGGCTGCCGACCCTGAGCCGCTGCAACTCGACGATGTGATCGGCTCGGTCATCGTCAGCTATCCGTTGCTGCGCTCGGCGATGTTCGGTCGGAACATCGCACAGGGAGATTTGCTCGCGGCGAACGGGGAGTTCGATCTCAAGCTGAAGGCCGACACGCTCAACATGCCGCTCGGTTTCTACGAGAACTACCGGCAGTCGATCGGGGCCGAGCAACCGCTGTTCAACGGCGGGTCGGTCTTCGGCGGCTATCGAATCGGACGCGGCGATTTCCCGGTGTGGTACGGCGAGCGCGTGACGAAGGAAGGGGGCGAGTTCAAGGCCGGTGCGACGATCCCGCTGGCTCAGAACCGCAACATCGACGACCGCCGAGCGGGGCTGCGGCGAAACGCTTGGGAAGTGCAATCGGTCGAGCCGGAGATTCAAGCACAGCTCATTGAATTCATCCGCGCGGCGTCGATCACCTATTGGAATTGGGTGGCCGCCGGACAGAACGTGCGCATCACCGAAGAGCTGCTCAAGAACGCGACCGACCGTTCGGACAATCTTCGCACGCGAGTCAAACAAGGGGATGCTCCGCCGATCGAACTGGTCGACAACGAACGCCTGATCGTGTCGCGACGCACGAAGCTGATCGACGCTCGCCGCAAGTTTCAGCAGTCGGCGTACAAGCTGTCGCTGTTCCTGCGCGATGAGTCCGGTCAGCCGCGAGTGATCGACGAATCACTCCTGCCGCGCGAGTTCCCGCAGGCCGATGATCCGTCGCAACGCAACCTCGACGCCGACATTCAATCCGCCGTCGCGAGTCGCCCGGAGTTGCGTGTACTCGCGATCCTGCGCGAGCAACTCAGCATCGACCTCGCGAACGCGCAGAACCTGATCCTGCCGCAAGTCGATGCCGTGCTCGTCGGCTCGCAGGACGTCGGCAACCCGGCCGATCCCAAGAAGGACGACAAGTCACCGTTTGAGTTGGAGGGGGGCTTGATCGCCAGCGTCCCGCTGCAACGACGCAAGGCGCGGGGCAAGTCGCAGGCTGTCGAGGGGAAGTTGGCTCAACTGCAAGCCAAGACGCAGTTCACTCAGGAGAAAATCATCGCCGAAGTGCAGTCGGCGAGTGCCGCGCTGAACGCCGCGTACCAGCAGCTTGAGCAAGCTCATCAATCCCTCGACCTCGCTCGCCAGATGGAAGCGGCCGAGCGTCGCAAGTTCGACCTCGGCGACAGCAATCTGCTGCTGGTGAATCTGCGAGAACAAGCCACCGCCGACGCCGCTGCCACCGAAGTCGAAGCCCGCCTCAACTTCTTCGACGCAAAAGCGGACTACCGCGCCGCACTCGCCAGCGACGTCGTGCCGTAGAAAGTTCGGCAAAGACTGGCCACATGAAACAGACAAAGAATGGCGACGCTGCATTGCGTCCCCTTTTGTTACCGTTCCATCGCAAAACAGACACCGACTTACTTCTCTCGTTCCGAACGGTATGATGCCCGCCGCTACGGAGCCTGTGTCAGTTTGAAATCGGCTCTGTCGGATCAGTGAATTGAATTTCGGATGACTCATTGAATTGCAACCCGGCCATGCCGGGGGGCTGGTTGAAGAGTAAGCCGACGTGGTCGAAGCCCTCAGGGGTTAGACCACGTCGGCTTTTTTTGTCTCGTCGAGGCGGCAGTCATTGGATGAAGGAAACAGTTGTGTCAACGGACGTGAAGACGAAGAATCGGTCGGTAAGCGCGCAGCCCAGTGACGAGCGTGTTTCTCCGGTGCAGACGGAAGCGTGGCATACGCTTTCCGTGGAACAGGCCGTCGAGCGCCAGAAGTCCGATGTTGCGCGGGGGCTGACTCAGGCCGAGGCGGCACTGAGACTCGCGCGGGTTGGGCCTAATGAGTTGGCTCAGGCACGTCAGCGTTCGACTCTGTCGATCTTTGTGGCTCAGTTTACGAGTCTCATTGTCGCCTTGCTGGTTGGGGCGACGGTGATCGCTTTCGCGATGGGCGAACACATTGAGGCAGTCGCCATCTTGGTGGTCATTGTTCTGAATGCTGCCATCGGGTTCTTCACCGAATGGAAGGCGGCGCGGGCGTTGTCTGCTCTGCAAAAGCAGGCGGTACGAGTCGCCCATGTGATTCGCGACGGCGCGGAGAACGAGATTCCGGCGGCCGATTTGGTGCCGGGAGATCTGATCGTTCTGGCGGCCGGGGCACGAGTCCCCGCTGATGGTCGCATCGTCGAATGCGTGCGATTGCAAATCGAAGAGTCAGCTCTGACCGGTGAGTCCAATGCGGTTACCAAGACCGCCGATCCGCTCCCCGACGCGGATGCGGCACTTGGTGACCGTCTTAATATGGCCTTCCTGGGGACGACGATCACGGACGGCCGCGGCCGGTTGCTGGTGACGGACACCGGCAAGCAAACCGAGGTCGGCAAGATCGGCATCTTGATTGATGAGGCGACCACCCGCGCTACTCCGTTGGAACAAAAGTTGGCGCAGCTCAGCCGGCTGCTGATCGTGATTGTGATGGCACTGTGTGCTGTCATTGTCGTGGCGGGGTGGTTGCGCGGCGTGACCGACTTCTGGCACATGCTGGAGATTGGCGTCTCGCTGGCGATCGCCGCCGTGCCCGAAGGTCTGCCCGCAGTCGCCACCATGACGCTGGCGCTGGGGATGCAACGCATGGCTCGGATGCGTGCGCTCGTCCGCCGACTGCCTGCTGTCGAGACTCTGGGTTCCACGACCGTCATCTGCACCGACAAGACCGGGACGCTGACGAAGAACGAGATGACCGCGTGCGTCTACATGCTCGATGGTCGCCGCATCGAAGTGACCGGAGCGGGGTACGCGCCGGTCGGCAAGTTTCAAGACGGCGACAAGCCTGTGGACCCGCACGCTGACGAGCATCTCGCTCTGGCATTGCGCATTGGCATGTTGTGCAACGATGCCAAAGTGGAACGCGCCGACGGACACGAAACGGTGCTGGGCGATCCCACCGAAGCGGCTTTGATTGTCGCGGCGGAGAAGGCCGAGATGAACGTGACCGCTCTGGCTTCTGAGTTTCCGCGACTCAGCGAAGTGCCGTTCGACAGCACCAGCAAGCGGATGGTGACGGTGCATCGCTCGCCGAAAGGTCCGACGCTGGCGTTCGTCAAAGGGGCACCGGCGACAATGATCGCGTCGAGCAATTTGCAGTTCCGAGCGACGGAAGTGACCCCGCTCACGGACGATGATCGGCGGCGCTGGGAGGAGACCAACGAAGTGTTGGCGGGTGCGGCGCTGCGAGTTCTCGGCTTGGCGTATCGCGAATTGCCCAATGGCTACACCGACGCCGACTTCGATCGCGAGTTGACCTTCGTCGGCTTGGTCGGCATGAGCGACCCACTTCGCGACGAGGCGAAAGCCGCCATCACCACTTGTCGCGAGGCGGGCATTCGGACCGTGATGATCACCGGCGACCAGCAGACGACCGCCGCCGAGATCGCTCGCCAACTGGGGCTGGATCTCAATGTTGATGGGAGTCCGTTAGTCACCGTTCACGGTCGCGAGCTGACGGACTTGGATGCTGAAGGTTGGAAACGGATCGTCGCCAACGCTGCCGTGTTCGCCCGCGTTTCTCCCGAACACAAGCTGCGGATCGTCGAAGCGTTGCAACAGGACGGGCACATCGTCGCCATGACGGGCGACGGAGTGAACGATGCTCCGGCCATGAAGCAGGCGGACATCGGCATCGCGATGGGGATCAAGGGGACCGAGGTCGCCAAAGAGAACGCCGACATGGTGGTCACCGACGACAACTTCGCCAGCATCGTCGGGGCCGTCGAGCAGGGGCGGATCATCTACGCGAACATTCTCCGGTTCCTGCATTACCTGCTCTCGTGCAACATCTCGGAAATCCTCACGGTGTTCATCGCCCTGATGATCGGCTGGCCGCTGCCGCTGGTGGCGCTGCAGATTCTGTGGCTCAATTTGATCACCGACATCTTCCCCGCCTTCGCTCTCGCGCTGGAGCCGTCGGCACCCGATGTGATGAATCGTCCGCCACGCGATCCCAAAGAGTCGCTGCTCACTCCCCGCTTCGTCGGCCTGATTGTCTGGCAGGGATTGCTGCTCACCGGAGTCACTCTTATTGCCTTTGCCATCGGCATGCACTGGCACGGGACCGAAGGCGACGGCTTGCGGCAGGCAACCACGATGGCGTTCATGACTCTGGCTCTGGCTCAGGTCTTCCACGCCTTCAACGCGAGATCACAACGGCGGTCGGCGTTCACCAGTCGCCTGTTGACGAACGGCTGGCTCTGGGCGGCAGTTGGGGTTTGTCTGATTCTTCAACTCGCCGCGGTCTATGTGCCGCTCTTGCAGAAGGTTTTGCATACTGTCCCGCCGACGGTCTCGGACTGGGGAGTAATCACCGCGTGTTCTCTGCTGCCGCTCGTCGTGGTGGAGATCGTCAAAGTGATCCAGCGAGTGGTCGTCCGCAGCACGCCCTCTTGAAGTTGGTTTGCCTGACGACAATCTCGCCAGCCCGATACTCAATCCAGGAGTTCCTCATGACGGAACAACGCACAGTCGCTTACTTCTCGATGGAGATTGGTCTCGAACCGGGGATGCCGACCTACAGCGGTGGCCTGGGTGTTCTGGCGGGGGACACGGTGCGCTCCGCCGCCGATCTGAGCGTGCCGCTGGTGGCCGTCTCGTTGCTGCACCGCGCCGGATACTTCGATCAGCGATTTGACCAAAGCGGCTGGCAGACCGAGCACCCGGTCAGGTGGGTTGTCGAAGACTATCTGCGTGAGATGCCCGCGCGAGCCACCGTCACGATCGAGGGGCGAACCGTGTGCATCCGCGCTTGGGAGCGACAAGTCGTGGGGTGCGGTGGAGCCACGGTGCCGGTCTATTTTCTCGACAGCGATCTGCCGGAGAACTCCGAGTGGGACCGGACGTTGACGCACTTTCTGTATGGCGGGGACTCGCATTATCGACTGTGTCAGGAAGTCGTGCTGGGCGTGGGCGGAGTCCGTCTGTTGGCCGCTCTGGGGTACGACCACCTGAAGCGGTTCCACATGAACGAAGGCCACGCCAGCTTCCTGGCTTTGGAACTGTTGGAAGAGAACGCACGGCAGGCGGGGCGAGCGTCACCCAATCAGGACGATGTCGAGGCGGTTCGTCGGCGCTGCGTCTTCACCACACACACGCCTGTGCCGGCGGGGCATGACCAGTTTCCTCTGGATCTGGTGGCCCGCGTGTTGGGCGATCGGCAAGTCTTCCGCATGACCGAGGTGTTCTGCTGCCACGGTCTCCTGAACATGACCTACCTGGCTCTGAATCTGAGCCACTACGTCAACGGCGTCGCGAAGAGACACGGCGAGATTTCACAGAGCATGTTTGCCAGCTATGCGATCGATTCGATTACCAATGGCGTGCATGTCGCAACTTGGACCTCCGCGCCGTTCCGAGCGTTGTTCGAGCAATACATTCCCGGCTGGCAGCACGACAACTTCAGCCTGCGGTATGCTCTGAACATTCCTCAATCCGAGGTGTGGCAGGCTCACATGGTCGCCAAGCAGACGCTCATCGAGCACGTCAACCGCGAGACGAATGCCGGCATGAACGTGGATGTGCTCACGCTGGGATTTGCCCGCCGCGCCGCGACCTACAAACGAGCGGACCTGTTGTTCGACGACATCGAGCGGCTGCGAGCCATCTCCCGGAACAACGGAGCGATCCAAGTCGTGTTTGCCGGCAAGGCTCACCCGCGAGACCACGACGGCAAGTTGCTCATCCAACGACTGCATCAACTCCAACAGCAGGTGCAGCCCGAAGTGCGCGTGGCCTATCTGGAAAACTACGACATGGCGCTGGGGCAACTGGTCACGGCGGGAGTCGATGTGTGGCTGAATACTCCCGAACCACCGCAGGAAGCCTCCGGCACCAGCGGCATGAAGGCCGCCGTGAACGGTGTTCCGTCGCTGAGCATTCTCGACGGCTGGTGGATCGAGGGCTGCATCGAAGGAGTCACCGGCTGGTCGATCGGCGACAACGGCCGAAACCGGAACACACACGCGGACCGCTCACGAGACGCCACCGCCCTCTATGACAAATTGGAGCACGCCGTCATTCCCGCCTTCTATCGGGAGCGAGACCGCTTCATCGACGTGATGCGTCATGCCATCGCGCTCAACGGTTCGTTCTTCAACACGCAACGCATGATGCAGGAATATGTGCTGAAGGCGTACTTCAGTTAATCCAATATTGAGTGGTATTGCTGCCCGCCGAATGGAGCCTGTGTCAGTTTGAAATCGGCTCCACCCGATCAGTGAATTGAATTTCGGATGACTCATTGAAAGGCAACCTGGCCATGCCGGGGGGCTGGTTGAAGAGTAAGCCGACGTGGCCGAATCCCCGAAGGGCTTCTGCCGCGTCGGATTTGTTTGTGCCGTCAAGGCATGGCAACTGCCCATGAACCAGCGATCTCAGATGAAAAGGAAACGACGATGAAGACGATTCAGGTATTCGACAAGCCGATGTGTTGTTCGACGGGAGTCTGCGGACCACAGGTCGATCCGGTGTTGCCACGATTCGCGGCCGATCTGGCTTGGTTGAAATCGCAGGGACATCAGGTCGAACGATTCAACTTGGCTCAACAGCCAGCGGCATTCGTGCAGAACTCTGAAGTTCAACAACTCTTGGCCACACAAGGGACAGACTGTCTGCCGCTAATCACGGTCGATGGTCACATCCTGAGTCGGCGCGAATATCCATCGCGCGACACGCTCGCCATATGGGTTGACTCAGAGACCGCAAGCGAGGCTTTGCAGATGGTCAGCGAAGGCGGCGCGTGTTGCAGTTCCTCCGAAGGCTGCGGCTGAGCGAGCGCAGGTCATTCGATCCTTCACACTCGTCAATGAGCAACCCATGAAATTCCTCGATCATCCCACTCGCAACTTGTTCTTCACTGGCAAAGGGGGCGTCGGCAAGACATCGTTGGCGTGCGCCGCGGCGATTCGGCTGGTTGATGCGGGCAAGAAAGTGCTGCTCGTTTCCACGGA
This sequence comes from Planctomycetaceae bacterium, assembly GCA_046156195.1. Lineage (GTDB taxonomy): Bacteria > Planctomycetota > Planctomycetia > Planctomycetales > Planctomycetaceae > SXKJ01. The sequence goes on from JBJXEX010000200.1 coordinate 8,382, forward strand.
CCCGGCCTCGAATCTCGATGAAGTGCTGGGGACGCCGCTGGGACATCATCCGACTCCGGTTCCCTCGGTGCTGGGACTCTCGGCCATGAATCTCGACCCGGAGAAATCGGCGGCCGAGTATCGTGAGCGGATGGTCGGTCCGTACCGATCACAGCTTCCGGCCACGGCGATTGCGAGCATGGAAGAACAGTTCTCCGGCTCCTGCACGCTGGAGATTGCGGCGTTCGACGAGTTCTCTCGGCTCCTTGGTGATGCGAGTGCGACGTCGGTGTTCGACCATGTGATTTTCGACACCGCACCGACGGGGCACACGCTGCGGCTGTTGACACTTCCGTCCGCGTGGTCGGGCTTCATGGCGAAGAACACCACTGGCACATCGTGCCTCGGACCATTGGCGGGGTTGCAAGCTCAGCAGCAGCTCTATCAGGACACCGTGCGTGCGCTGAGCGACGCTGCGATCACAACGCTCGTGCTGGTGACTCGCCCGGAGGTGACGGCGTTACGAGAAGCGGCTCGCACCAGCGGCGAACTCGCGGCGCTCGGAGTGCAGAATCAGCACCTCGTGGTGAATGGCGTGTTTCAGGCCAGCGACCGGTCGGATCGCCTTGCGGTCGCCATGCAACAGCGAGGCGAAGCCGCACTGTCAGTAATTCCCGACTCGTTGCGAGAACTTCCGCGCAGCGCGATTCCGCTCACAACGGGCGGCGTGTTGGGCGTTGCCGCACTGCGTGCCTTTGGAACACAGCCGGCGACGGTCGCCGACAAGAGCGCTTCACCAAAGTTGGACTTCACGATGCCATCGACGCTCGGAGCGCTGATGGATGGTCTGGCCGCTCCGGGGCACGGCGTGATTCTCGCGATGGGCAAAGGGGGCGTGGGCAAGACGACCGTCGCTGCGGCCGTCGCGGTGGGACTCGCCGAACTCGGCTTTCGCGTTCATCTTTCCACAACCGATCCCGCCGCGCACCTCGCCGCAACGATTGCGAGCGACGCGCTGCCGAATCTTTCCGTGAGTCGAATCGATCCCGCAGTCGAAACGAAGAAATACTCAGCGGAAGTGATGCAGTCGGCCGGCGCTGGGCTGGATGTTGAAGGCCAATCGCTGCTGGCTGAAGACCTGCGTTCTCCCTGCACCGAAGAGATCGCCGTTTTCCGAGCGTTTGCGGAAGCGGTTGCCGAGGGAACGGATCGGTTCGTGGTTCTGGATACCGCTCCCACCGGACACACCATCTTGTTGCTCGATGCCGCGCTCGCCTATCACCGCGAAGTGCTGCGACAGTCGAGCCAGATGCCGGAATCCGTCGCACAACTTCTGCCTCGCTTGCGTGATCCCAACTTTTCGCGCGTACTGATCGTCACGCTTCCCGAAGCGACTCCCGTTCACGAAGCGGCCCAGTTGCAGCGCGATCTGCGACGCGCCGAGATCGAACCGTATGCCTGGGTCATCAACCAGAGTCTGTTACCGCTGAAGGTGACCGATCCCGTGCTTCGCGGTCGGCAGAGTCACGAAGCAAAGTTCATCCGGGAAGTCATCACCGAGCACGCCCAGCGCACGGCGATCATCCCCTGGCAAATCGAACCACCAGTCGGGTATCTGGCGCTGAAGCAGCTTGTTCGTGCTGCGACCGGTAATCACTGAGTACGTCTCCCGCCTCTCACAGGAAAAGACCATGAGCATCGCAGCCATCAAACCGCAAGAACTTGCCGAACACTGCACGAAGGGGAAGAAGATCGACCTCATCGACGTGCGCACGCCCGTCGAATATCGGGAGGTCCACGTCGAAATCGCTAGGAACGTCCCGTTGGATCAACTCGATCCAGCGGCCGTGATGCAGGCACGCAACGGCTCGGCCAACGAGCCGCTGTACGTCATCTGTCGTTCGGGAAGCCGAGGCCAACAGGCGTGCGAGAAGTTCCTCAAGGCGGGCTTCTCGAACGTCGTCAACATCGAAGGCGGCACGCTGGCATGCGTGGAAGCTGGTCTGCCGGTCGTTCGTGGCAAGAAGGCCATCTCGCTGGAACGGCAGGTTCGCATCGCAGCCGGGCTGCTGGTCGTTACTGGTTCGGCGCTCGGCTACTTCGTGAATCCGTATTGGATCAGTCTCGCGGCCTTCGTCGGTGCGGGGCTGACCTTTGCGGGAATCACCGACACCTGTGCGATGGGGATGATGTTGGCTCGGATGCCGTGGAACCAGGTGGCTGCGGCTCCGCCAAGCTGTGCGGCTGCGGGTTCAAAACCGTCCGATTCAAAACCGTGTCCGCCGCAGTCGAATAAGTCGTGCTGCGGCTGAAGCTCAACCACCTCGAACGATGATCGGTACGTGGCAAGAAGTCACACCCATGAAACAAGGAGTCACCCCATGAAAGACGTCCTGTTAGTCACTGGCTTTCTCGCGATTTGGATCATCCTCAATCGCTGGGTTCTGCCACGGTTCGGCGTGCAGACCTGAATGAGCGGCGCATGCACGCGGGTTCCGCGTGACGAACACATCGAAGGACCGGACACCGTTTCCCGACCGTAAGGAATCTCGATCATGAATCTGTTGATTGTTGGTGGCGTGGCGGGTGGAGCTTCCGCGGCCGCTCGTGCGCGTCGCCTTTCCGAAGAGGCTCACATCGTTCTCTTCGAGCGTGGCCCCGATGTGTCGTTCGCCAACTGTGGGCTGCCGTATTACGTCGGCGGACAAATCGCTGAACGAGAAAAACTGCTCGTCGCTAAGGCCGCGCTGTTGCGGTCACGCTTCAACCTCGATGTGCGAACTCAGTCGTCCGTCGAAGCAATCGACCGAACTAAGAAAACTGTTCGTGTCCGTGACCTCGCTTCGGGACGTGAATACGAAGAACCCTACGACAAGCTGATCCTCGCCACCGGAGCGGCTCCATTTCGACCGGCGATTCCCGGCATCGACCTGCCCGGCGTGTTTACGTTGCGGAACTTGCAGGACACCGATGCGATCAAGGAGTGCGTGGATCGTGGCGTGAAGCAGGCCGTTCTCCTGGGAGGCGGCTTCATCAGCCTGGAGCTCGCCGAGAATCTCGTTCGACGTGGCATCGCAACCACAGTGATCGAGAAGAACGAGCAGATTCTGACGCCATTCGACAAGGAGATGACCACACCAATTGTTCAGGAGTTGGCGGACAAAGGGGTCACGCTGCTGCTTGGCCAGTCGGCCGAAGCTTTGGAACAGACCGCCGATGGCTTGGTCGTCTGTTTGAATTCCGGTCAACGACTGCCGGCTCAACTGGTCGTCTTCGGTGTGGGAGTGCGTCCGGAAAATAAACTGGCGGTCGATGTGGGCTTAGAAGTCGGGACTCGTGGCGGCATCCGAGTCAACGAGTTTCTTCAAACCAGCGATCCCAATATCTACGCGGTCGGAGATGCCATCGAGGTCAAAGATTTTGTTTCCGGCACTCCGACCCAAGTGCCGTTGGCCGGACCAGCCAATCGGCAAGGACGGATCGCTGCGGACAATATCTTCGGACGCGCCGTCCGATATCGAGGAACGCAGGGGACCGCCATCGTCGGCGTGTTCGATAAGACGGCGGCGATGACCGGGGCTTCTGAAAAAGTCTTGCGAAGCAGCCAACGTCCTTTCAGAAAAATCTACATTCACCCGGCACATCATGCTGGCTACTACCCTGGTGCCGAGGGGATGTCGCTGAAACTCTTGTTCGATCCGCAGTCGGGACGCATTCTCGGTGCGCAGGCCGTCGGTGGAGCCGGTGTCGATAAGCGGATCGACGTGCTGGCCGTGGCCATCCAGGCGGGCATGACCGTCTTCGATTTGGAAGAGATGGAACTGGCTTACGCACCGCAATACGGATCGGCGAAAGACCCAATCAACATGGCGGGCTTCGTCGCTGGCGGATTGCTGCGCGGCGATCATCCGCAGGTCGATGTCGAGTCAGTCTTGGCAACTCCAACTGCCGATCAACCATTTCTGTTGGACGTTCGCACGCCGCAGGAATTCGCTTCCGGCCACATCCCTGGAGCCGTGAACATCCCGGTGGATGACTTGCGGTCCCGCCTCGGCGAACTCCCCCGTGACCGACAGATTGCTGCCTATTGTCAGGTGGGACAGCGAGGCTACTTGGCGACCCGCATTCTGCTGCAAGGTGGTTTTTCCGCAGCGAACGTGGGGGGCGGCTACAAGACGTACAAACTTTTTCAACCGTCCAACTGAGCGAACCACATGACTGTGAAGACGCGGATTGAAATCGCTCTGTTGTTGCCCGCAGTGCCGGATGCTCGTGATGCGTGCGTGCAGCGACTCGGTGACTTGCTGAGAGCGAACGAAGGCATCGATGCCGCACACCTTCCGGACGTGAACGGCAAGGAGCCCGGCCAAATCTGCATCCACTATGACCCCGACCGACTGTCGATCAGTGAAGTTCGAGAGCGGGCCCGTCGCGCCGGAGCGGAACTTGAAAAACGGTTCGGGCACTTGTTGCTCAAGACGGAACCGATGCACGTTCGCCAGTCGCGCATGGTCGAATCGCGAGCGAAACAAATCACAGGGGTGTTGGAGGCTGCGACATCTCCCGCTGGTGTCCTCCGTATCGAGTTTGATCGCCAAACAACCGATGAAGCAGCCATCCGAACGGCGGTGCAAAACGTCGGTGTGCGAATCCTCAAAGTGCCGAAGCAGCGGACGCCAGCCGAACTCTCCGCAACGGAACGGAAGCCGTCCGCCAAAGAACACGAACATGCGTTTGGTGGCCCGTTTGGTGAGCGTACGGAACTCGTCTTCGCTGCGGTCTGCGGCGGGCTGCTGCTCATCGGTTGGCTGCTGTCGGTGTTGACCAACGTCACGCCGTGGGTGCCCTGGAGCCTGTATCTGGCCGCGTATTGTTTCGGCGGCATTTTCATGTTTCGCGATGCGATCGAGGATATCCGTGCCGGCCGTTTTGACATCGACTTCCTGATGCTGGTGGCCGCCGTTGGTGCCGCCACGCTGGGAGAATGGGCCGAAGGCGCTCTGCTACTGTTTCTATTCAGTCTCGGACACGCGCTGGAACATTTCGCGATGGGCCGTGCCAAACGAGCGATCGAAGCCCTCGCTGAACTCGCGCCCCAAACCGCGCTGGTTCGTCGTGAGGGCAACACCGAAGAAGTACCGGTGGAACAGCTCCGGGCCGGGGACGTGGTGATCGTCAAACCGAACGAGCGGCTTCCGGCGGACGGGTTCGTGATCAAGGGAGAAGGGAGCGTCAATCAGGCCCCGATCACCGGTGAGAGCGTGCCTGTGGACAAGCGGGCCGTCGATGATCCGCAGAAGGCGGCGGCGAGTCCCGATCGGCTCGATCCGCAATACCGCGCTTTCGCCGGCACCATCAATGGCAGCGTCGCTTTGGAGATTCAGGTGACGAAACTCGCCAATGAATCCACTCTGGCCCGTGTCGTTCAAATGGTGAATGAGGCCGAAACGCAAAAGTCCCCCACGCAACGGTTCGCCGACAAGTTCGAGCGCTACTTCGTTCCCACGGTGCTGGCGTTCGTCGTCCTGCTGTTATTCGCCTGGGCGGTCATCGACGAGCCGTTCAGCGCGTCGTTCTATCGCGCGATGGCGGTGTTAGTGGCGGCCAGTCCCTGCGCTCTGGCCATCTCGACTCCGAGCGCGGTTTTGAGCGGCGTGGCTCGCGCGGCACGCGGCGGAGTGCTCATTAAAGGTGGCGGGCCGCTGGAGAACTTGGGAACGGTTGGCGCGATCGCGTTCGATAAGACCGGCACATTGACCGAAGGCAAGCCACGTCTGACCGACGTAGTCACTTCGGACGGCGTCGCCGAAGACGAATTACTGGGCGTGGCGATTGCCGTTGAGAGTCTCAGCGACCATCCACTCGCTGCCGCCGTGGTGCGCGGTGGCAAAGAGCGGCTGAAGAGCGAATCGGTCTTACCAGCACACGACGTGCAAAGCATCACCGGCCGTGGAGTCAAAGCCACCGTTGACGGCCAGCCGGTTTACATCGGCAAAGAGAACCTCTTCGCCGAAGTCGAAGGCGTCTCACTGCCGGCTGCGTTACGCGCGTCTGTCGAAAAGCTGAAAGCCAACGGACGCACGACGATGATCGTCCGGCGTGGCGACACCTACCTCGGTGTGTTGGGCTTGATGGACACACCGCGCGAAGCGGCCAAGAACGTGATTGCCCGCTTACGCGCGCTGGGCATCCGTCGGATGATCATGCTCTCCGGTGACAATCAGCAGGTCGCCACCGCAGTCGCCAAAGAAGTCGGACTCGACGAAGCCTGGGGAGACTTGATGCCCGACGACAAAGTCGCGGCGATCAAGAAGCTCAGCGCACAAGAGGGCGTGGCGATGGTTGGCGACGGCGTGAACGACGCTCCCGCGATGGCCAATGCCACAGTCGGAATCGCGATGGGCGCGGCCGGTTCCGACGTGGCACTGGAAACCGCCGACGTGGCGTTGATGGCCGACGACTTAACTCACCTCCCCTTCGTTGTCGGCCTGAGCCGACAAACCAGCCGCATCATTCGGCAGAATCTCTGGTTCAGCCTCGGCATGGTCGCCTTCCTTGTTCCCGCAAGCGTACTCGGACTGCGATTGGGTGCCGCCGTCGCGCTCCATGAAGGTTCGACGCTCCTGGTCGTTCTCAATGCTCTTCGTCTGCTGGCATACCGAAGTGAACGCTGAACTCACCGTTTTTTAACTTCTCATCTGACAGGACCACGATTTCATGGCCTCGACATTCTCTGCCGATCTGTTGCGAAAAATGGATGCCTACTGGCGAGCCGCGAACTATCTGTCTGTCGGACAGATTTATCTGCTCGACAACCCGCTGCTGCGCGAGCCGCTCAAGCTGGAGCATGTGAAGCCGCGGCTCGTGGGTCACTGGGGGACGACGCCGGGTTTGAACTTCATCTATGCGCATCTGAATCGCATCATCCAGGAGCATGACCTCAACATGCTCTACGTCACCGGCCCCGGTCACGGCGGACCGGGACTCGTTGCCAACACATACCTCGAAGGCACCTACACCGAGATCTATCACGACATCTCGCAGGACGAAGCGGGGATGCAGCGGCTGTTCAAGCAGTTCTCGTTTCCCGGCGGCATCCCCAGTCATGTCGCGCCGGAAACGCCCGGCTCGATTCACGAAGGGGGCGAGCTTGGCTATGCCCTGTCGCATGCTTTCGGAGCGGCGTTCGACAACCCCGATCTGATCGTCGCCTGCGTCGTCGGTGATGGTGAGGCCGAGACCGGGCCGCTTGCGACCAGTTGGCACTCGAACAAGTTTCTCAATCCCGTGCATGACGGAGCGGTGTTGCCGATCCTGCATTTGAACGGCTTCAAAATTGCCGGCCCGACGGTGCTTGCTCGCATCAGCCATGAAGAACTCGATCAACTCTTTCGCGGTTACGGCTACGTCCCCTACTTCGTCGAGGGGGATGACCCGCTAGCGATGCACCAGCTCATGGCCGAAACGCTCGACAAAGTGTTTGCCGAGATCAAACAGATTCAACAGGACGCTCGTTTTGGGAGTAGCCGAAGTCGTCAGACTTCGGACGTCGCGCCAGAAACCGAACTCTTACGAGTTCGGCTACCACTTGGTTCGAGCGGGTCGCAATTCAAACGCCCGCGCTGGCCGATGATCGTCTTGCGAACGCCCAAAGGTTGGACCGGGCCAAAGGAAGTCGATGGCAAACAGGTCGTCGGGACCGTCCGTTCGCATCAAGTGCCGATGGGGGAGATGTCGCACCCGAATCATGTTCGCATCCTCGAAGAGTGGATGAAGAGCTATCGCCCGGAAGAACTGTTCGATGCGAAGGGAAGACTGAACGCCGAACTGGCGGAACTGGCTCCGCGAGGGACGCGACGCATGGGTGCCAACCCACACGCGAATGGTGGCGAGTTGCTTCAAGACCTGCGGCTGCCGGATTTCCGCGACTATGCCGTCGATGTGGCTCAACCCGGAGCGATCGACGCCGAGTCCACGCGGTTTCAAGGTCAGTTCATTCGGGATGTGCTCAAGCTCAACGCCGAGGCGAAGAACTTCCGAGTCTTCAGTCCCGACGAGACGTCGTCCAATCGCTGGAACGCCGTCTTTGAAGTCACCGACCGAGCGACCACGGCGGATATCCTCCCCGGTGATGACCATCTCGCGCCCGACGGCCGCGTCATGGAAATGCTCAGCGAGCATCAGTGCCAAGGCTGGCTTGAAGGCTATCTGCTCACCGGCCGGCATGGGTTCTTCTCGTGCTATGAAGCCTTCATTCACATCATCGACTCGATGTTCAACCAACACGCGAAGTGGCTGAAGGTCACGCGACAGATTCCGTGGCGGCGGCCGATCGCGTCGCTCAACTATTTGCTCACGTCACACGTCTGGCGGCAGGACCACAACGGCTTCAGTCACCAAGACCCCGGCTTCATCGACCACGTCGTCAACAAGAAGGCGGAGATCATTCGGGTCTACCTGCCGCCCGATGCCAACACGCTGCTGTGCGTGACCGACCACTGCCTGCGCAGCCGCCACTACGTCAACGTCATCGTGGCGGGGAAGCAACCGGCTCCGCAGTGGCTGAACATGGACCAGGCAATCAAGCATTGCACCGCCGGCATCGGAATCTGGGAGTGGGCCAGCAACGACAAAGGAGGCGAGCCGGACGTGGTCATGGCCTGTTGCGGTGACGTGCCGACTCTGGAGACGCTCGCCGCGGTGGAACTGCTGCGTGGGTTCTTTCCCGACTTAAAGGTGCGTGTCATCAACGTGGTGAACCTGATGAAGCTGCAACCTCCGCGCGAGCACCCGCATGGCCTGAGCGACGCCGACTTCGACTCGCTCTTCACGACGAACAAGCCCATCATCTTTGCGTTCCACGGCTATCCGTGGCTGATCCATCGGCTCACCTACCGGCGGACCAATCACGAGAACTTGCACGTCCGGGGCTACAAGGAAGAGGGGACGACGACGACTCCTTTCGACATGGTGGTGCTGAACGATCTCGACCGCTTCCGCCTCGTCTCCGACGTGATCGACCGCGTGCCAAGCTTGGGATCTCAAGCTGCCTACGCCAAGCAAGCCATCCGCGACAAGCTGATCGAACATAAGCAGTACATCACCGAGCATGGCGAAGACATGCCTGAGATTCGCGACTGGAAATGGAAACCGCAGTGAAGCCGCATCAGTGTGGCACGACGCTCCGCGTCGTGAGTTGCGACGCGGAGCGTCGCACCACAATAAGGGTCATAGCCATGCACATCCTCTGCTTGAACAGCGGCTCGTCGTCCCTGAAGTTTGCCGTCTACCGTTGTGAAAACGGCGACGATGTCGAGCTTGCGCGCGGAGCGGTGGAAGGGATCGCCCAAGAGCACGGCCGACTCTGGATGCAACTGCCGACAGACGATGAGCGTCGCGAGCGACAACGATCCTTCGTCTCGCATCAAGCCGCGTTTGAAGCGGCGATGGATTCGCTGGCGACGCTGGCGTTGCCGGCCTTCTCGGTCGTCGGGCACCGAGTGGTGCATGGCGGCGATCAGTTCGATCGTCCCACGCGAATTGACGAGCAAGTTCTCGGCACGTTGCGAACGCTCGTGCGATTGGCTCCGCTGCACTTGCCACCGCAGATCGCCATGATCGAGTTGGCTCAACAGCGATTTGCCGAACTGCCTCAAGTCGCCTGCTTCGACACGGCCTTCTTTCGGCACATGCCGGAACTGGCGCAACGCTACCCGTTGCCAGGATTCCTGTGGGACGCGGGAGTCCGCCGCTATGGCTTTCACGGCTTGTCGTATGAATCGATCCTCGGCGCTCACGAGGAAGCGAGAGTCGGCCGCACGATCATCGCGCACCTCGGCAACGGTTGCAGCATGACTGCCGTCCGAGACGGTCAGCCCGTCAACACCACGATGGGTTTCACACCGGCGGGCGGTTTGATGATGAGCACTCGCAGCGGCGACCTCGATCCGGGTGTGCTGATTTATCTGCTGGATCAACAGGGCAACGGGCCGCGAGACATCGAACGTCTGGTGAATCAGGAATCCGGCCTCAAAGGTGTTTCGGGCCTGAGCGGCGACATGCAGACGCTCCTTTCCGCGCGAGGCGACAATCCTCAAGCCGCGCTGGCGATCGACATGTTCTGCGACAGCGTGCGCCAACAGATCGGAGCCTTCGCGGCGGTCTTGGGCGGACTCGATCGGCTGATCTTCACAGCCGGTATCGGCGAACGCGCTGTCGCGGTACGTCGCGACATTTGTCTCGGCTTGAATCATCTGGGCATTACGCTGGACGAAGCGGCCAATGCCACGAACGCCCGTCGCATCAGCACCGCGCAGAGTTTGTGTGCCGTGGAAGTCGTCTCGACCAACGAAGAGCGGGTGATCGCCCGGCACAGCGCGACTGAGTTCGCAAAGAACTTGGAAGCCCGACTTACTTATCCCGATGCGAGCGTTATGATGCCTGCCGCAACGGAGTCTGTGTCAGTTTGAAAATCGGCTCCGTCAGATTGCTGAGTTGAAATTCGGATGACTACTTAAAGGGCAACCCGGCCGTGCCGGGGAGCTGGTTGAAGAGTAAGCCGACGTGGTTGGATCCCTCAGGGGGTTCGGCCACGTCGGCTTTTTTATTTGTCTCGGCGAGATGGAGCCGTGATTTCCAGCAGAGGGAGAACTCAGATGATCGAAACCCAAATAGAAATCGAAACCCTTTCAAAACGAGCCGAACTCCCGTCTGAACTCGGAGCGGCAAAACAGTTGGCGGACCTGGTCCGTCAGTTTGAAAAGGTGCGAACCGGCCGCATGCCAGCGTCTGTCTCGGCGGAACTGGTGGATGTCTCGCTGGTGATCACTCTGCACGGCGAGTTGTCCCCATCGGAAATCGCCCTCGCCCAGACGCCGGACGGTGCGGCCGAAGTGCAGGAGCTGCATCGAAAACTGTTCCTCACCTCCTGCGGTTCGCTGCTGAAGGAAATTGAAGTCATCACCGGAGTCGCCGTGATCGAAGCGACCTCGGAAGTCACCACCGATACCGGCACCGTGGTGCAAGCCTATGTGCTGGCATCTGCGGTCCCCGCCAGTACCTGCACCGAACTAACGAGCGAGCTGACTTCGGTGGATCCGTTATGCGGCAACAAGGAACGGGTCTTGGACGGCGAGGGCTAGTGCCACGATCCGACAGTAATGTTGTCAGTGGAGCGCGAATGAACTCAGGTCAGTTGTAACAACACCATGACATTTCGAAGGAGAGCATAGTGATGAATTATGTAAGCTGCTTAGGGTTGTTTCTGTCGGCGAACGCACTGCTTGGTCTCGGTGTTTCCGGGCCGGGCTATCGTTTGGGCCTGTGGGGGTTCAAGACGGGGATCAGTGTGGTGAAGGGGGCCGGATTGCTCGGTCTGACGGGCGTTGTTGTGAGCCTCGCCGGTTTGGCGCTCTGGCAAACGAAGGTGTTCCCACAAGGAATGACTCCCGCGCTCGTCGGTCTGGTCATCGGCGGTTGCGTGCTGGGATTGACGCTGAAATGGAAACACAACTTGGACAGCGTGCCGTACATCCACGACATCACGACCGACACCGAGCATCCGCCGCTATTTGTGGCCGTGCTGCCGCTGCGTGCCGGTTCGGAAAACTCCGCCGAGTACGGTGGACCGGAACTCGCCAAGCAACAGAAAGAGGGATACCCGGATCTCAAGCCAGGCATGGTGAGCGGGCCGCCCGATGTGGCCTTTCCCCGAGCGTTGCAAGCGGCCAAGGACATGGGTTGGAAGATCGTCGCCTCCGATCCCAAGTCACTGCGAATCGAGGCGACCGACACCACTCTCTGGTTTGGTTTCAAAGACGATGTTGTCGTGCGACTCTCCTCCGCGCCGATCGGAAGCCGCATTGATGTGCGCTCCGTTTCACGCGTGGGAAAAAGCGACGTCGGGGCCAATGCGCGCCGAATTGACGCCTATCTGGCCCGGTTGAAATAAGTTTGTGGCACGACGCTCCGCGTCGTGAAGAACGGCAGAACAAGTCCCGAACACAACTCCTTCTCGACGCGGAGCGTCGAGCCACAGTGAGACAGACATGGATGAATCACCTCCGAAAATCTCCGTGAGCGCGAAGGGGAACATTCGGACGATTTCCCATATCGAGCAGGAATTCGTGCGACAGCGGTCCCGTGTTGATCGCATCGGCGCAACCATTAGCCGCTATGCCGGGAGTATCAGCTTCGCGGTGGCGCAAGTTTTGGGAACGGCCGCCTGGGTGGCGATCAATACGGGGATGACTTCTATTCGCCCATTCGATCCTTACCCGTTTTGCTTTTTGAGCGTGCTCGTCGCCTTGGAGTCCGTCTTCCTCTCCACCTTCGTCTTGATGACTCAGAGGCGGCAGGCTCACCAAGCCGAGCATTGGGCACATCTGAATCTGCAAGTCGGTTTGTTGTCCGAGCAAGAGAGCACCAAGATCCTGCAAATGCTCACGCTGGTCTGCAATCAAATGGGGATGAAGACCTCACAGGATCGAGAACTGAAAGAGATGGTCGAGAAGACGGCGATCACGCATTTGGCTTTTGAATTAGCTCACAACCTGGAGAACCCCAGCGACACCTATGTGTCATCGCCGAGCAAAGCCACCTGAAGTGTCGCTCGACTTGTCGGATAATATGCGTGTTGAGCAGTTACTGTTTCGTCGTGAACTTGTTATTATCATCCCCGCAGTAAGCACCATGTGAATGAGTTGAAGTCGTCGGACGACTGAATAAAGAGCAACCCGGCCGGGGGTCTGATGGGGACCGAGGTCAGGGGGCTTGTTAGTGAGTAAGCCGACGTGTGGGGAACACCTGCGAGTGTTCTCCATACGTCGGTTTTTGTTTTTGACACTTCTCGTTGATCCCGACAGTGGCCACGAGAGACGTCCCCACCGAGCTTGCCTCGGTGGTTCGCGGGCTTTTGCACGACGTCGAACATGATTTCGAGTGAAACGCCGCGTAGTGCAAAAGCCCGAATCCACCGAGGCAAGCTCGGTGGGGAGCTGTCAACAAGGAGTCTTTTATGTCCGTTGCCACAGAATCCGTCGCCACCGAATCCGTCGTCGCTGATGTTTCTACGGAGCGTTCACTCGCGGATCATCAGCGTGCCGCGCCTTTGAACGTGCAAACGTCTTATGACGGTTCCAATGTCGTCTTTCGACTCTTGCGAATGGAGACCTGGGGGCCGTCGCTGATGAACCTCGGCTACTACACGTTTCGTGGGCCGCTGGCGTTTCTCAATTTGGTTGCCAATCTGGAAATCGCCCAGCGGCGACTGGTGATGCGGTCGCTGGAATTGTTGGAGGTCGGGCGGCATCACAAGGTTCTCGACGTCGCCTGTGGCCGAGGCAAAAGCTCATTCATCGCGCATTGCTTGTTCCCTCAGGCGACGGTCGTCGGATTGGATCTGCTGACCGAAAACGTGCAAGTGGCCCGCACGCTTTTCGCACATGTTGACAGGCTGTCGTATGTCGTCGGCGATGCGATGCAGTTCGATTTCCCGGATGCGTCTTTCGACCGAGTGATGTGCCTGGAGGCGGCCTTTCACTTTCCCGATCGCGAACAGTTCCTGCGTGAAGCGCACCGCGTGTTGCGTCCCGGCGGGCGATTGATCGTCGTCGATTTTGCCTGGAACACGGACGCGGATCGACGTCATCGCGACGATCCAGAAACGCAAGTGGTCCGCGACATCTGGCAATGGTCCGATCTCTTCTCGGTCCCGGAGTACAAACGTGTGGCGAGCGATTTGGGATTCCAACTGTTGTCGAGCAGCGACTGGAGCCAACGGGTCACTCGCCCCATCCAAGGTTTGTTTCAGGTTCTTTCGACCTTGGGGAACTCGGACTGGGGCCGGCGGTTTTTGCAGTGGAAGAATCCGCTCTATCGGTCGTTCTCGCGTGCGGATTGGAAAGAGGTCGCGGAGGCGGTTCGCGCCCATGCCCACGTTCACAACGTCTCGAAATATATGGCGTTCGTGTTCAAGAAAAGTTGATCGCTGCACATCCAACGTATGACGGTTCACGAAAGCCTGCGCGAAGTGCCGCAGGCCAAGGCTGATGAGTGAGAGAGTTTCAAAACAAGTTTTCGGAGTGACTGGCAAGCTTTGAGAGGTGGATTGATCAAGACCACTGCGAGATTTCAGTAGGGGCGGAACTCTGCCAGTTCGCCGACCCTCGCTCGCACATTTTCCCAATGAAAAGGAGTGAGATGATGACAGACACAGATCGCTATCAAATGGCCGCGAAGCGCGTGCAGAAGCTCAAGGAGTTTTGGATCCATCTTGCCGTGTATGTGGTCGTGAACGCCGGATTGGTCACGCTCAATCTGGTCAAACAACCGGACAAACTCTGGGCTCACTGGGTTCTCTTGGGCTGGGGAGCTGGGCTGTTGCTGAACGCTTTCCAGGTGTTCGGTGGCGGAATGGCGACGAAATGGGAGGAGAAGAAGATCAAAGAGCTTGTGAAGCGGGACGAAGAGAAAGAGGCCGCTCGGCTCAAGTCCTCGGCCACTTGAACGGGACAGACATGGTCGCGGTTCGCTGCGTTCGGAACAGACACACTTCAACGGAAACTCGATTGTCATGAATAACGGAGTAGTTGCTCAGTCGCGGTCGCTTGGTTCCAAGGACATTCGAGTCTTAATTGCCGATCCCGATGAATGTCTGATGGCCGAATACCGCGAACATTCCCAGGAAGGTTTTGAAATCATCACGGCTCCCAATGGATTGGAGTGTGTTGAACGGCTGCGCGAACGAGCGCCGGATGTGCTCGTGTTGGAACCGCAGTTGCCCTGGGGAGGCGGAGACGGCGTGCTCGCGATGATGCACGACGTTCTCGGTCTCGCCGCCGTGCCGGTGATGATCTTGACCTCGTGCTGTGATCTGCTGGTGTTGGACAACATTTCGTGTTTTCCCATCAGCGTGTTCCATCCCAAGCCGCTGTTACCCGTGCAACTGGTGAGGCGACTTTACACGTTGCTCGAAAGTCAGACGTCGCGCAGTCATGGCGAGGAGCAGAACCTCCGTTTGGAAAGCCTCATCGCGAAGAAAACCGGCGGGCGCATCCACCGGTTACGCGTCGAGACCGTCGAGGGACGCATCATCGTGCATGGCAGGTCGGGGACATACCACGTTCGGCAACTGGTTCTGGCGGCGGTCATGGAGGCGATGGAGTTGTCGATCGTGGAACCCCAAAAGGTGGAGTTGGACATTCAAGTCTGCAGCAATGTTTGATCGGCCGTCATCGCCACAGTGGGGGAGCGACGGTAAGTCCTTCAAGCGACCGCTCCCTCACGGTCGCGGCACCAAGAAGTTCACAGGACCGCATTCAACATGCCTGCGCGAGTCTGTGCCGGTTGCAACGACGATGCTCATGAATTCCGTCGTAGCGGTTGATCGCACGGAGAGGGATTCTCGCAAAAGCTCTGTTCGTTCGGGATTCGCGTGTTGTCACGGTCGTTTCGACGGTTGCAGTTCTGAGCAAGTCGCAAGGCCGCTTATGCCGTTGGAAGGGAAGTTAATTTGAATACCGATTGCCCTCAAAACAACACGGTTGTCAATTCTCGGAACGATTCCGAGTTTTGACTCGAGCCTCAGCGCTCTCGCCGAAGGAACAGGACATGAACTTCACTTTGTGGCTGAATTCCATGCGATTCCTTGGCGGAATCTTGATTGCCATCGCCGCTTCGCAATCCTGCTCTCTGGCGAAAGCGCAAGAGTTGAAACCGCGAGCGTTGAGCGCGATTGATCCGGTCAGCGATCCGACGGTTCGAGCGACTGGCCAACAGAAAACGACGGCACCGGTGATCGCGAACTATTGGGACGACTGTCTCGAAGATTGTTGCCGGACCTCTTGGAACTGCAGCAGTTCTTCCTGTGGCGATCCCTGTTCTTGCATCTATGGCCAAGTCCAATCGCTGTTCCTGGTCCGGGAATCTCAATTCGCGAACCAAGCGATCGTCGTGGACACCTTCCCCGGCCCGAACACCACATTCCTCTCAACCTCGGCGGTCGATTCCTCCACCTTCACTCCCGGCGTGCAGGCCACGTTTGGCATGTGCCTCTGCGACGGCCGTGCTCTGGAATTCGAGTACTTCGGCCTCTTTCCCAATGACGAGTCCGCAGTGGTCGCTGGTCTTGCAGGGGGTGTTTTTCCGGGCAATTTGGGTGTTGGGGTGAACGTCTTTGACAACATCGCTCGGGCGCAGGTGGATTACTCTTCCTGGATCAATGGGTTCTCAATGAACTTTCCCTGCTGTTGCGGATGCTACGAAGAGTGCTGCAACGAATGTTGCTGCTGCCAAGTCGGCAACGAATCGGACAACCGTGAGGTCCGCACTCAATCGCTGACATGGTTTGCCGGCTTTCGCTACCTCAACGTCGGCGAACGACTCAACATTACCGCCGATTCAGTCACTCCCGGCGAGCAAGGCACTTACAACACTCGCACGACCAACAACCTGTATGGTGCGCAGCTCGGAGCGAGGATGCGACGCACGCAAGGTCGGTTCGGCTGGGATGCGAGCGGCCAGGCCGGCCTCTTCGGCAACGATGCGCAACAGTCGCAATTGGTGCAAGACTTTCCCGCCGGCTCCCCCGCGTTACGAAACGAGTCGACCAGCCGAGGCGGAGTGGCATTTGTTGGCCAAGGCAACATCTCGGGACTCTATGCCCTGACGAACGTCTGGAATCTCAGAGCGGGCTACAACGTGATTTGGATCGAGGGCCTGGCTCTCGCCCCGGATCAGCTCGATTTCAACTTCGCGACGGCGGGAAGTGGCACTCGCGTCAACAACGACGGCGGCCTGTTTCTGCACGGCGTAAACATCGGCCTGGAAGCTCGCTGGTAGACCAATGTGGCTCGACGCTCCGCGTCGAGAGTCGCGACGCGGAGCGTCGCGCCACAATGCGACGCACGCCGATTGGCGGGGCAGAACGCAGGCCGCCCGCACTCTGGCGAGTGCGGCTACGGCTAGGCGATGTTCTGCCGACGGTCTTAGCGCCGTCGCTTGCGTTGATCGGGCGACAGCCAGTCGAGTTCATCCATCAACGACATCATCGCCGCGCCGTGCGTGGCGGAGGTGGCTGTGCCGCGAGAGGCAGGTGGCGGATCGGCGATCCCTTGCGGATTGGTATTGCCGATCGCCAAGGCGAAGCTGGTCGCAGACGTTTGCGAGCCGGAAACTCGGTTGACGGCGTTGTCGTACTGTTCAATTCGGTCGGTGTTGTTATCGACGATCCAGAGGTTACTCGGAGCGGCGGGATCGAGCGTGATGCCGGTCGGAGATCCGCCGCCGCCCGTCATCGTCCAGCTTCCGAGGAGTGATCCGGCCAACGAGTACTTGAAGACCATGTCGGTCGCGGCATCGTTGACGACGTAAAAGTTCGCGCCGTCGGTGACGATGTCTTTGGGACTCGTGTTGCCGACATTCAGGTTGAAGTTGCTGGTCGCGTTCTGGCTGCCGAAGAGTCGGCTGGCGGCATTGGCGTATCGGAAGACCTTGTCGCTTCGGGCATCGACGATCCAAATGTCGGTGCCGTTGTTGGCGATCCCCTCAACCGTGGCGTTGCTAGCCAGCGTGCCCGCCGTCCACGAACCGAGAAGACTGCCGCTCGTGTTGTAGACATAGACTTTGCGATTGGCATCGACGACCCAGACTTTATCTCCCACCGTCGTGCTGACCGCTCCGCGCGGGGCTGAGTTGCCGCTGTTGAGTGCGTAGTCCTCGATCGAGTTTCCGTTGGATTCGTACTCGAAGGTCCGGTTCGTCGCGGCGTCGTTGACGACGAAGAACTTGGTCGGCGGCGGCCCAGCCAACGGCAAGAGAGGCGACGGATTGATGACGGTCGCGATGAAGTAGGGGCCGAGGAAGCTGCCGGGGATCACCGTTGGTGCCGACACTTCAAGCGGCGACACATTGGTGATGTTGAACTGGCGGATTTGGCCCGTGGTTCCCCCCGGTCCCTGCACGGCCAGAATTGCATCCGCGATGTCGTCGCCATTGGTGTCCAGTGCCGCGACCTGAACTGGTGC
Organism: Planctomycetaceae bacterium; assembly: GCA_046156195.1. Classification (GTDB taxonomy): domain Bacteria; phylum Planctomycetota; class Planctomycetia; order Planctomycetales; family Planctomycetaceae; genus SXKJ01. The sequence continues at coordinate 26,384 of JBJXEX010000200.1, forward strand.
AATCGGAGTCGCCCCCGCGAACGCGGAGAATCCAACTCCATTCGCCGACAAGCTGGCCAGCGTGGCGGGAGCGGGACTGTTACTCCAGGCCCACACGTCCACGAGAGAAGCGCTGTTGGACCCGGCTCCCACCACAATGTCTGGGATGAGATCGGCGTTGATCCGCGCCGCACTCAGGGAGATTCCTCTTTGGTAATTTCTCGTGGAGGTGCTGAAGGGAGCGAAACTCCGCGCCGCCGTGGCCACGACGTTCGGTGTGAGCGTGGTCATGCCGCTCACGTCGAACACTCGCACGGTGGTCTTCGAGCCGGCAATGCCTCCGACAATGATTTCCGCCTTCCCGTCCAACGTGTTGACGAACGAGGGGGTTGGCGGCAGGGTAGTGCTTCCCATGTCGGCCACGGCAACGACTCCGCCGCCGATATACGACGCCGGGAATGCGAGGAAATCTCGGAAGGGAAGTGATCCATTAAACGTGGGCACTCCGGCGACGACACCCAGATTTCGGAACACCTTGACCTCGACGCGCCCCCAATTGGGAACCGTGATGATGTCATTCAATCCGTCGCCATCGACATCACCGACCGCCACATGGACGCCGCCGTTGAAGCTCGAACCGTACGGTTGGAACGACGTCAGCAGACTGCCAGTCTGCGTGTAAACGCGAACCTGTCCAACGATGCTCCACCCCGGAGCCACAATGATCTCGTCGATGCCATCACCGGTGAGATCGCCGGTGGCGATGCGGATACCTCCCTGAAACGTGTTCCCAAACGGTGCGAACTGCGACAACACCGCCCCGCTTTCCGCGTCGAGCACCAGCACGAATTGCGGCATGCTGGGACTCTTCGCCATCCCGATGACGATCACACTCCGTTGATGATTGCCGAAGAGCACGTCACTGATGTTGCTGCCGCTGCTGATCGTGATGTCCGACGGGTTGGCGGTAGTTTGGGTCGAGCCAACGATCTGTACTTCCAGGACGCGGTAGATGCCGGCACCGAGGTTGGCAAAGCTGTAATTGCCGGTGATGTCGGTCGTGGTCGATAGCTCGCCAAGATCGAGAGTGCCGTTCAAGTTGGCGTCGAGGAAGATGGTCACACCGGCCAGACCTGCATCGCCCAGGTCGCGAATGCCGTTGCTATTCAGGTCGTTGAATTTGAGTCCGCTGATCGACGCCAGCCCAAAGTTTCCGAAGAGCACACCGGTGATATCGGCTCCGCTGCTGACGGTGATGTCCGCCGGGTTGGCGGTCGTCTGCGTTGAGCCAGCGATCGGCACTTCAAGCACGCGGTAGGTGCCGGAACCGAGGTTGGCAAACGAGAAGTTGCCGACGATGTCCGTCGTGGTGAACTGCTCACCGAGATCGAGCGAGCCGTTCAAATTGGTGTCGAGGAAGATGGTCACACCAGCCAGCCCCGCATCGCCAAGATCGCGAACGCCGTCGCCGTCGAGGTCGTTGAATTTGAGTCCGCTGATCGACACCAACTCGAAGTTTCCGAAGAGCACGCCGGTGATATCGGTGCCGCTGCTGACGGTGATGTCCGCCGGGTTGGCGGTCGTCTGCGTTGAGCCAGCGATCGGTACTTCGAGGACGCGGTACATGCCGGAACCGAGATTGGCAAAGGAGAAGTTGCCGACGATGTCCGTCGTAGTGAACCGCTCACCGAGATCGAAAGTGCCGTTCAAATTGGTGTCGAGGAAGATGGTCACACCAGCCAAGCCCGCATCGCCGAGGTCGCGAAGTCCGTCGCCGTCGAGGTCGTTGAATTTGAAGCCGCTGATTGACCCCAACTCGAAGTTTCCGAAAAGCACGCCGGTGATATCAGTCCCGCTGCTGACCGTGATGTCCGCCGGGTTGGCAGTGGTTTGAGTCGAGCCAACGATCTGCACTTCGAGCACGCGATAGGTGCCGGGGCCGAGGTTGGCAAAGGAGTAGTTGCCAGCGATGTCCGTCGTGGTCGATAGCTCCCCGATATCGCGAGTGCCGTTCAAATTGGCATCAAGGAAGATGGTCACACCGGCCAGGCCCGCATCTCCAAGGTCGCGAACGCCGTCGCCGTTCAGATCGTTGAATTTGAGACCGCTGATCGACACCGGTTGAAAGTTGGCCAAGAAGTTTCCGAAGAGCACGCCGGTAATATCGGTGCCGCTACTGACGGTGATGTCCGCCGGGTTGGCGGTGGTTTGCGTCGAGCCGACTGGCTGCACTTCGCGAACGCGATAGGTGCCGGGACCGAGGTTGGTGAAGGAGTAGTTGCCGGTGGTGTTCGTCGTCGTCAACAGCTCACCGAGATCGAAAGTGCCATTCAAGTTGGCGTCGAGGAAGATGGTCACACCGGCCAGACCTGGGTCTCCAACGTCACGAATGCCGTCGTCGTTGAGGTCGTTGAATTTGAGACCGCTGATGGAGATCGACCGGAAGTCGCCGAAGTTGACGTCGTTCACATCCTGTCCGGCAAGGAGCAGGATGTCCGCCGGATTGGCTGTGGTCTGCACCAACTCGGCTTGTTGCGCTTCGCGGACGCGGTACGTTCCCGCGAGGAGGTTCGGGAGGCTGTAGTTGCCATTGATGTCCGAGAGGGACGATGCCTCACCCGGATCAAGGAGGCTGTTACCGTTGGTGTCGAGGAAGACCGTCACTCCTGGCAGAACGGGATCGCCCGGATCAAGAACGCCATTGCCGTTGAGGTCGTTGAATTTCAGACCGTTGATACTGCCCAGACGATTGTGGAAGTCGGACTCGTTGGTGTCGCCGACGTCATCCATTCCTTGCACACCGATCACGGGATGAAGATTGGCGGAGTTGACCGTGACCTGACGAGTGGCATCGTCATCAATGGCATAACCGAGCGGAGCCACGGTCTCGATGATCGTGTAGGTTCCAAAGAAGACGTGATCGACTCGCAAGATGCCGTTGGGCAGACCGTCGGCATCGTTTGCTCCGCCATCCACGACGATCAAATCGCCGGCACCGCCAAGCGGGTTGGGGCTGATCACGAAGGTCGCTCCGCCCAACAGTGCCGGATTGGAATCGGTGGCTCGCTTCTCCCACGAGATGTCGCCGCAGCCGTTGATGGAGACCACGTTGTTATCCAACGTCACCGCGCCCGTTTGTGCCAAGGCTCTCCCCATCACAATGCTGGCGCGAGAATTCAACGTGATGCTGGCGAGCGCGAGAATACTTCCAGCGAACACCGTATCCGTTCCTAGAGTCGCGGAGCTGCCGACTTGCCAGAAGACGTTGCAACCGTCGGCCCCATTGATCAGCGAGACTGACGAGTTACTGGCGGTCGTGATCGCGCTGCCGATCTGGAAAATGAACTCCGCGTCGGGATTGCCGCCCGCGTCGAGAATCACGGTTCCCGTCAACTGGGCCGACGACGAAAACGTGTAGACACCCGGCACGAGCGTCAGGCCGCCCAGATCCTGTCCCGTCAGAATGAAGTTGGAGGCTCGGCCCGCGAGATCGTTGAACGCGATCGTGACATCGCTCTGAGCCAGCATGGCGACCGCGTTGGTTTGATTGACCGCACCGTTGATCGTGATCTCCGCCAGGCCCGTGATCGAAGTCCCTGGGAACACTCCCAGATCTCCGGCGATCGTCGTCGGGCCGGTATTGGTGACCGCTGATCCCCCCAGGACCGCGAAGCTCTCCGCTGAGGCCAGAATGCCGGCGAGCATCAGGCGATCTTCCAGCGGTTCCATGCGCAGGATCGACAGCGACTCGGCGATACGTTTCATGGCTGGCGTGCGACGGGTCCGATTGCGGGGGCGATTGCGAGAGGCGGAGCTTCCGAAGAGCCAAGCGAGATTCAGAGAAAACATGATGCACCTCCGCGTTAAGTGGCTCTGTTGGCCACGAGCGTGGCTCGCACGACAAGCCAAAAAAAAGGCCGACGTGGCGGACCCCCAGAGGGATTCCGCCATGTCGGCCTACTCGTTAATTCGCCTTCCGGCAGGAGCCGAAGTGCGCCTTAATTAGTCGTCCGTTATTTGCTGAGTCGTCAGGAACATCCAAAAAAAAGCCGACGTGGCGAAACCCCTGAAGGATTCCCTCACGTCGGCTTACTTTTTATCGCGCCCACCAGCCGGAGCCGGATTGCACTGTATTTAGTCTTCCGAAAGCGTCGAGAAGGGATTTGAAACTTTATCACAACTCGACGGAGTCACTTGTATCGTCGCACCAATCGGAATGATATGAGCTTCTGAAGCTTCCACGGAGATTGCCTCGATGTGCAGCATTTTCACTTTCACATCATTCTGCCCAATCGGAACGAGTCAACGCATAGGATTTTGGTTTGCCGAGCAGAGAGAAGTGTCAAAACAATAGCTGACATATTTCGTTGCGAACGGTATGATGGATGTCGCACGGAGCCTGTGTTGGTCTGAAGATTGGCTCCAATGGCGGACTGACATTAAGTTCGGATGACTCGTTGAAAGGCAACCCGGCAGTTCCGGGGGGCTGGCTGAAGAGTAAGCCGACGTGGTGAGAACCCTCAGGGATTTCACCACGTCGGCTTTTTTTGCGCGACTCAGCGCCCGCAAGACAACGGAGGGTCTCGGTTCAAGTTTTCTTGCCGTGAATAACAACCATGTCTGTTTCATCGATCCACACCTTGATCTCCACCGGTCCTCACGAATCGAACGCAAGCCATTCGGCTCGTGTTGAGTCCGTGCCCTCGCTGACACCCGACCGAACACAAGCCAGTCGTTGCTATGCGGAACACTGGCTCGCCTTGCCAGACCGGCCATCGGTGATCGCTCACCCAACCCCAGGAGAAGCCGCCATGTCGATCATCCCCATGCCATTGGCTCCGTTTGAGCATTTCATGCTGGCGGGGGATAGCCCCGATCATCCCATGAGCTTCTTCGTGCAGATGAAGTTTCAGGGACGATTCGATCGCCCGCAGTTGAACGCCGCCTTGCAGGCCGCTCTGCAAGTCCACCCGTTGCTGAAGTCGTTGATTCAAGGGGCGGCTAAAGACAAAACGTCACGGATCACCTGGATCGAGTCCCATTTGCCGACACCGACAATCGACTGGGACGACGACGAGGCTCCGCTCCGCTTTGTTGCGGGACGCTGGATGGACTTGAGATCCGAGACCGGACTTCGGGTCTGGCTGCGTGAGTCGGAAGACGCCACGACGCTGATCCTCCAGATTCATCATTGCTGCTGCGATGGACTCGGAGCCTCCAGCTTCATCCAAACATTGTTGATGGCTTACCACCTGCTTCAGACATCAGGCTCGATGGACGAACTGGGAAGAATGTTCGACCCGCAATTGCTGCGAGAACGCGACTTGTCGCTGACCTCCTGGCGACGAATCTGGAACACGGCCCGGCATGCGTTCCACCGCGTCTCGCGATACTGCAAGCTGCCGCCGATACCGCTGGCCACTCCGCGTCCCTTGCCGGAGGACATTTTCGGCGACGATCCGTTTCCGCGATTTCAGACGTTTGCGTTCGATGCCGCCGACACCAAGAAATTCCGAGTGATCGCCAAACGGCTGGGGGTGAGTCTCAACGAGCTACTCCTGCGAGACCTGTTCCTGATTTTGGATGATTGGAACCGTCGGCATTCTCCCGATCACAGCAGTCGGACGATTCGCGTTTGCATTCCGATCAATCAACGACGAGCCACCGACGGCCGCATGCCTGCCGCCAATGTGGTCAGCTTGTCGTTTCTCGACCGAGTCGCCGCTCAACTGGCGGACCCGATTCGGTTGCTCGGCAATCTGCATGAGCAAATCTCTCAGACGTTACGAGTCCGTTCGTCTCTGGCCTTTGGTCCGGCGTTGAAGCTGATTGGCATGATTCCGGGCCGGCTTTTCGCGCGGATGCAGCGAACCAACTGTCTGGCGTCCGCCGTGATGTCGAACCTTGGCATTCTTTGTGTCGGCTCGCGTTTGATGGGGCGTGATCGGCGGATGGTTGCCGGAGGCGTCGTTCTCGAAAGCGTCGAGGTCGTGCTGCCGTTGCATCCGCTGACGCATGTGGCCTTCGTCGCGTTGAATTACGGAGGGAAGCTGAGCCTGACCATCAGCCATGATCCACGCTGGATCGACGCCGCGGAGGGACGCGACTTGTTGGAGAGTTTTGTTCGGCAATTGAAGGTCTCATTGACTCAGTCCAAGGTCGCTGCGACGGAGGAATTCGCCGCTCGCCATTCCTCCGAAAGTGTTCCTGTCTCGATTCTTGCTCAGCCTCAATCGGTCGGGGCGAGCTGATGCGATCCCCTGGCACTCAGGACGATTTCTGCTGCAACCCCACCGAGCTTGCCTCGGTTGTCTCTACACAACTTGAAAATGACTGTATTTGTGGTTTGCCTCTGCGGTCATCCAATCTCTGCGGTGTCAGAGTTTGAAGACTGAATCACCGCAGAGATTGGATGA
>JBJXEX010000217.1:0-39387 GCA_046156195.1 Planctomycetaceae bacterium
GCAGCATCTCGGCGGCGGCGTGGAAGGCTTCGCGGGCAGCCACACCGTATAATTTCTGTTTGGCGGTTGGTTGGACTCCGCCAACCACCATAGTGTTGGTGCTATCCGACCAGTAGCCGTTGACACGCGGACTCATATCCATGAGCGCCAGATCACCGGGTTTGGTTTGCACATCTTTGGGGCCGCCGGGATAGGCGACCATCTTGCAGCGTGATCCCGTGACCAGTTCTCCAAAAACCATCAACGGATGACCGACTTTTCGTTCCATGACGCTGATGACTGCCGCCCACATGGCGAATTCATTTTTGCCAGCCTCCCGTGTTTGTCGTAAGCGACGGAAATCGTCGGGGAATCGAACAAACGCTGCGATCAGGAAAACATCATTGGCCAAGGCAAACAGATGGGCGCGTTGGCGGCCCCACTGCACTCGACGCTCAGCAACGGAGCCTACATGGTGATGGCGACTCTGGCCTGGAATCTGAAATGCTGGTTGTCCCTGTCCCTGAAGGAAACCGGGACGCCGCGGCTCAAGGCCCGACTGCGAACGGAAAAGCACCGCCTGCTGCGAATGGACTTCAGCACATTCCGCCAGACATTGATCATGATCCCCACGCAGATCATCCGGAGTGCCCGGCGGTTGATCTACCGCGTGCTGGGGTGGTTCCCGTTTCTAGAAACGCTCTTCCGCCTGCAAGACGCCGTGAGCCTCCCGCTGCGAACCGTGAGTCTCCCGCTACGAACTTGAATTGTGAACATCCTGAAGCCGAAGTCTGGATGCTTCGGTGCCCCCCCCGCCTCACACCGCCTAGCCCCGAAACCAAACGAAACATGCCTGAGCCAAAACCCGAAAATCAAACCGGCACTCAGTGCCGGCCGTACCCGGCTGCGCCGCCAAAACTACGATCACAACCAGTTTAAGTACGCTTGTTTAATGACTAGTAGTACGAATGTTTCACTTTGTGCCGTGCTGGGAATATCGCGCGCCGCAGCGGCCGCCTTCTCGCTTGGGAACGGTCAGAACAGTTTTTTTTGACCGTTTCCCGTCTGCGGAGGCTCTCCCATGCCCGTCGAAATTGCCGGCGGACTCGTCACCCAATGTCTGTGGCGAGCCAGTGCCGGAGACCAAACTGCTCGCGACCAGGCGTATCAGTTCTTCGAGAAACAACTGCGGCGGCTCGCGGCGGAACGGCTGCGGGGCGAAGACGCGGGAGTGCCGCTCCAAGTCTCGTGCCTGGTCAACGACGCCTTCTTAAAGCTGATGAATTCACCGCATGGCCGCTGGAGCGATCGCCATCAGTTTCTGAGGTATGCCGCCGAAGCGATGCGGCAAATCCTGGTGGACCATGCGCGCCAGCGCAAAGCCCAGAAGCGTGGCAACGGCGTCCGACCACTGTCGCTCTCGGACGGACCGGAGCCGCTGGATTCGGGACGTTCGCCCAGCGACCTGCTGGAGAATCACGAACAAGTGCTGGCCATCGATCGAGCCTTGTCGCTGTTGGCCGACAGCGATCGCGATTCAGCCACCGTGGTGATTCTGAATTTCTTCGGCGATTACTCGCTGACCGAGATTGCGCAACTCCTGGAAGTCTCCCTGGCCACGGTCAAAAGCCGACTCGCGCGAGCCAAGACTCTGCTGTCCCGAATGCTCCGGCGCAATCCGTTCCTGGATGAATCCGCGAAGTGTCGTTGAACGACCCGTTGAGCGAGGGGGCTGAGGCACAATCAAATCACTGTGCAGTGATTGATCAGGTACACAAGGTTGCCGGTTCCAACACTCATCAATACTCTCGCCGTCGAATTCTCCGACGACGTGATCGTCAGACACGCCCGCGTCGAATTTGAAGTGCTGGTCTCACTTTGTGAGCCGAACGCGCTAGCGTCGGGCGGAACGGTGGTGTTTGTTCCGACGAACGGCCCGCGGCTAGCGCCGGCGGCTCACAAAGTGCGTGCCATTGGGCGTCCGCCACGATCGAATTGCCCGCAGCCATCCGCAACAATCCGATTCGCCTTCGGACAGACGAACCCGAAGTGGCTGTGATTGATTGGAGCCGCGTCCGTCAGGAAGCGGTGTTTTCGAGGGCTGGCAACCGCTTCCTGACGGCCGCGGCTCGAAAACATGATGTCCTTGGAAAAAATTCGGAATTCGCGCGCCGCGCGAGCAGCCTTTGTCGCTTCTCACTGAATGAAACATCGTATTTGGACAAAAGAGGGCGGCATGGCCGATCAATCGAGTTCCTCAAATGCAAATTCGAGCCACCAAATCACGGCGTGCCTGCGATTGGCGGCCAACGGAGATGAAGAGGCTCGCAACCGAGCCTACATACTGGTTCGCGAGGAACTGGGCCGCATTGCTCGATCCAAAATGTCGGCCGCCGATCAGCGCGAGTTCTCAACGACGATGGTCGTCAACGATTCGTATCTCAAGTTGATCAACCTGCGTGAGATCGCCTGGAAGGACCGCTATCACTTTCTGCGATTCGCCTGCCACGTTGTGCGTCAGCTTTTGACCGACGCCGCTCGGACCCGCAACCGGCAGAAACGCAACAGCGGCCAACAACCGGCCTCGTTCGACGCGATTGCCGAACCTGCTCAGCCGCAAGCGCCCGATCATGTGCTGGCGCTCCACGATGCCCTCAATCGACTCGAACTGGAGGCCCCGGAACTCGCGGAGATCGTCGAGCTGCGCTACTACGGCGGCTGGTCCTTCGCCGAGATCGCGGACGAAGTGCTGTGTTTGCCGATCAACGAAGTCGAACGCCGCTGGAAAAAAGCGCGCCTGAGACTGCTGCAACACTTACAGGCAGACACCGACTGAGCCGCGACCGTCAGGGAGCGGTCCTAATTCCTTTTCGATCACCACTCCCTGACGGTCGCGGCTCTGAGTCTTCACAGCCCCTCAATTCGGGATGACTCAAATCTTCCATCTCCTATCCAAGAGACACCTCCATGAACACAGAACTCCAACGCCGCGCCGAAGACATCGTTCTGACTCTGTCGGAAGCCACCGAGTCAGATCGTGATCGCCTCCGTAATGAACTATGCGCATCGAACGCGGAACTGCGTCAGGCGGTGGACCAGCTCTGGTTGCTGTACGTCGCCGCCGAGCAGAAAGGGTTTCTGGATCGTCCGGTGTTCGACAAGTTGTCGCCGTCGGCAATTCGCGATCTGGGAAACCTCCCGGCCGATCCTCCGAGTGCGCTGGCGAGGCCAGGTGAGCCTCACGACGAACCGCCGGTAATTGACCCCGCGTCGCAAGAGACCGCTGATGAACTTCCGGTCGTTCACGACACGAACATCGAATCGCCTCAGGAGGCCGACAACGCGGCTCAACCGAGCGGCTCGCAATCCGGCTCGCAAGATTCTCAGGCTCAGTCGGCCTCGGCACAATCGTCGCAGCGCGCTCAAAAGCGGACGACAGAGTCCACCAAGCCCCCGACCCAAGCGCCGAAGGTGCCGCGGTTCATCCCCAAGGACGTGTTGGGGCAAGGAGGGCAGGGCGAAGTTTGGTTCGCGCTCGATCCCGAACTTGGCCGGCATGTCGCGCTCAAGGTCTTCAAACCGGTCGCGAAGAGAAAATTAACAAAAGCCACAAAGGAAATGCTGATTGCCGGCTTCAATCGCGAGTCCGAGATCACCGGCAAGCTCGAACATCCCAATATCGTTCCCGTGTACGAAGCAGGTTTGGCCGTGGCCTTATCGGGGCAGCCAGATGAGTCCGCTCCGTTTTACACGATGCGAGCGTTTGGCGATCGGCGTTGGTTGAAGGCTCTGGAAGCCTTTCATGCGCGACCGCGCTCGGACGCCGATCGCGCGTTGATCGAGGCCACGAAAGCGTTTCACGATGACCGCTCAGACAGCAATCGGCAGACGCTTGAAGCACAATGGAAATCATTTGCCTTCGAGTCACAACACGCCTGCGACCGTGACCTCAAGGAAGCCGTGCGCGGCCTGCTCGATGAGACCAGCGACAGCATGGCGGGCACCTTGCAACAGGCCATCGACCAGTTTCATGCGGGGGACTGGAGCGAATCCAAGCTGCGCGATTTGTTGGAGCGGTTCATCGACGTCTGCAACGCCCTGGCCTACGCACACGACCGAGGCGTCATCCATCGCGACCTCAAACCTGCGAACGTGATGCTCGGTGAGTTCGGCGAAACGCTGGTCGCCGATTGGGGCCTGGCCAAAATCGTCGGCCGAGACGAAGCCCACCGCGAAAACAGCGAAGAGCGAACGGTTGAAGCTGAGGAAGATCCGAACGCCACCCGAATTGGCGCGATCAAGGGGACATATCGTTACATGTCCCCCGAACAAGCCAACGGCCATAACGACACGCTCGGCCCAGCGAGCGATATCTATTCGCTGGGAGCGATCCTGTTCTGCATCCTGACCGGCCAACCTCCGGTGATCGCGAAACCCCGCTCGCCGAAATCCATTGATCCGCGACCCGCCGCCAACGAGCCGTCACCCCGCTTCTTGCCACTCTCCGACTCCGACATTCTCACGCGCGTCCGCGAGAACGAATTCCCACACCCGACCAAGATCGACCCGCGAGTCCCCAAAGCGTTGGAAGCGATCATTCTCAAAGCGATGTCGACGAAGACACGCGACCGCTACACAAAAGCCAAGCACCTCGCCGCCGACGTCAGACGCTGGCTCGCCGACGAACCGGTCACAGCCTGGCCCGAACCGTGGCACGTCCAAGCCAAGCGCTGGGTGAAGAACCATCAAACCGCCGTGACCTCCACTGCCGCCGCCGTGCTGATGGCGGCCGTGACTCTGTCCGTGATGTTCGTCGTCGTCACCGGACAAAAGACCGAGATCGCCAAGTTGTTCCAGAGTGAAAAGGACGCCAAACAACGCGAACGGGACGCAAAAGAGCTGGCTCAACAGAACGAGCAACGGGCCATCGCCGGTGAGGCGGACGCCACCGCCGCGAAGCTCCGTGCCGAAACCAATGCCACCGCCGCCAGCGAGCAAAGCGAACTCGCACTGAGCACTCTCAACGCGGTCATCGTCGACATCCAAGGCAGCCTAAAAAACGTCCCCGGTGGTGCCACGGTTCGTAACCGACTCCTGACCAACGTGCTTCCGCAGTTGGACAAAGTCTCGACGCAATTCGCCAAGAAATCTGCCATCGACCGCAACACAATGTTCGCGATGATCCAATTGGCGGACACGATCCAGCAACTCGGACGTAGTCCTGTCGCGCCGCGACAGGAACCCCGCGACGCCAACAACTCTGCTCATGTAGCCGACGACCCGACCACGAAATCGGCCGTCCTCACCGCCGAGCGTCTCCTCCTCCGCGCCCATGAAATCGGAAAACAACTCGCCGCCGCCGCCCCAGACGATGCTAAGGCTCAGCGCAATCTGTCGACCTCGTTCATCAAACTTGGCTCCGTGTTCCTGAAGCTCGGTCGCACTGCCGACGCCCTCACGCACTTTCAAGACGGGTTGAAGATCCGTCGCGTGCTGGCCGAGGCCGATCCCAACGACGCACAGAAGCAGAGCGATCTGGCGGACTCGTTCGATGGACTGGGTGACGTGTTCCTGACTCTCGGTCGCACCGACGACGCCCTTACGCACTTTCAAGACGGGATGAAGATCCGTCGCGTAATGGCCGAGGCCGATCCCAACGACGCACAGAAGCAGAGCGGTCTGGCGTACTCATTCAAATCACTCGGCGACGTGTTCCTGAAGGTCGGTCGTACCGACGAGGCCCTCACTCAGTTTCAAGCGTGTGAGAAAATCCATCGCGTGCTGGCCGAGGCCGATCCCAACGACGCCGAAAAGCAGCGCGATCTGTCGATCTCGTGCGCTCGACTCGGGGAAGTGTTCCTGAATCTCGGTCGCACCGACGATGCGCTCACACAGTTTCAAGCGTATGAAAAGCTCAGTCGCGTGCTGGCCGAGGCCGATCCCAACGACGCCCGAAAGCAGCGCAATCTGGCGTACTCTTTCCGCTATCTCGGCGACGTGTTCCTGACTCTCGGTCGCACCGACGACGCCCTCACGCAGGTTCAAGCGTATGAAAAGCTCAGTCGCGTGCTGGCCGAGGCCGATCCCAACGACGCCCAGAAGCAGAGCGACCTCTCGTTCTCTTTCCACCATCTCGGCGACGTGTACCGGAAACTCGGTCGCACCGACGACGCCCTCACGCAGTTTCAAGCGTATGAAAAGCTCAGTCGCGTGCTGGCCGAGGCTGATCCCAACAATGCCCAGAAGCAGCGAAGTTGGTCGACGTCAATCGAGCGGATCGGGATGCTCTTTGAACAAACCGGGAAGACGGCAAAGGCCCTTGACCAATACCAGCAGATGCTTGTGATCAAGAAGCGTCTGGCAGACAACGATCCGGCGGATTCACTCGCTCAACGCGAACTCGGCATCACCTACACCCATTTCGGCGACGTGTTCCTGACGCTCGGTCGCACCGACGAGGCCCTCACGCAGTTTCAAGACGCGTTGAAGATCCGTCGCGTGCTGGCCGAGGCCGATCCCAACGACGCCGAGAAGCAGAGCGATCTAGCGTACTCATTCACATCATTCGGCGACGTGTTCCTGAAGCTCGGTCGTACCGACGAGGCCCTCACGCAGTTTCAAGATCGGTTGAAGATCTGTCGCGTGTTGGCCGAGGCCGATCCCAACGACGCTCTGAAGCAGCGCGATCTATCGACGTCAATCGAGCGGATAGGGATGACCTTCGAACGAATTGGCAACACCGCAAAGGCCCTTGACCAATACCAGCAGATGCTTGTGATCAAGAAGCGTCTAGCAGACACCGATCCGGCGGATTCAGTCGCTCAACGCGAACTCGGCAAAACCTACAGGCATCTCGGCGACGTGTTCCTGGCTCTCGGTCGCACGGACGACGCCCTCACGCAGTTTCAAGACGGGTTGAAGATCAGTCGCGTGCTGGCCGAGACCGATCCCAACGACGCCGAGAATCAGAGCGATCTGGCGTTCTCATTCATATCACTCGGCGACGTGTTCCTGAAGCTCGGTCGCACGGACGACGCCCGCACGCAGTTTCAAGACGGGTTGAAGATCAGTCGCGTGCTGGCCGAGGCCGATCCGAAACACACCGACAATCAATTGAGTCTGTCGGTCTCGTTCGATCGACTCGGCAAAGTGTTCCTGAAGCTCGGTCGCACTGCCGACGCCCTTGTGCAGTTTCAAGACGGGTTGAAGATTAGTCGCGTGCTGGCCGAGGCCGATCCCAACGACGCACAGAATCAACGGAATCTGTCGATCTTCTTGGATCAACTCGGCGAGGTGTACCTGAAGCTTGGTCGCACCGACGACGCCCTCACGCAGTTTCAAGACCGGTTGAAGATCAGCCGCGTCTTGGCCGAGGCCGATCCCAACAGTGCGGAGAAGCAACGGGACTTGATGGTCAGCCACTACAAGCTCGGCGAAGTCGAGGTGCAGGCCGGTCGCTTCGACGCCGCCCGCGAACGCTTCCAAGCCGGTGTCGCGGTGCTCGACCGCATGATCGCCAAGAAACAAAACGCCGCCGCCTCCCAACAAGACAAAACTGTCCTGGAAGGCCGCATTCAATTCTGCGCCGCCGCCGCACTCGCCACCGGCGACTGGGACGCACTGCTCAAGACCGACGCTCAAACGCTGCCAAACTTGTTGAGCATCCGAGCCACTGAACTCGCCAAACGTGGCCAACTGACCGACGTCGTCCAAGCCGGCGACAAGCTCCGCGAACTAGCCGAGACGGCAAAGCCCAAAGCCACTGGCCTCGCCGCGCTCTTCGCCGGTAAAGAACCGCGTAAGCACGACCTCCTCTATCGCACCGCCTGCGCCTACGGCCTGTGCGCCACGCTCAGCCTGAAAGACAAACCGCAGCCGACCGAGGCGGAACAGACCGAGCGAAAGAAGTACATCGACCGATCGCTTGCCTGCCTGAAAGAAGCAGTCGCCGCCGGGTACGACGACTTCGAGCACATGCAGCAGGACTCGGAACTCACCCCACTCCGCGAACTGCCGGAGTTTCAAGCGTTCCAGAGCGAGGAAAAGCAACACAACTTAGTGATCAGCCACTACAAGCTCGGCGAAGTCGAGATGCAGGCCGGTCGATACGAGCCAGCGAAAAAACGCTTCCAAGCCGGGATCGAGGTGCTCGACCGGATGATCGCCAACGGCCAAAACGTCGCCGCGTCAAAACAACAGAAATCTACCTTGGAAAACCACATTCGATTCTGCAACGACGCAACACTCGCCACCGGAGACTGGGACACGCTCCTTAAAGAAGATGCCAAGGCACTTCCAAGTCTCTTGAGCATCCGAGCCACGGAACTGTCGAAGCGCGGCCAACAAGCCGAGGTCGCCCAAGCCGGAGCCAAGCTCCGCGACCTAGCCACATCCGCCGATCCAGGCCCCGCCATCGAGCAAAAAGGGGGAATGCTCTACGGTGCCGCCTGCGCCTACGGCCTGTGCGCCACGCTCAGCCTGAAAGACAAACCGAAACCCACCGACTCCGAAAAAGCCGAGCAGCAAAAATACCTCGACCTGTCGCTCGCCTGCCTGAAAGAGTCCGTCGCCGCCGGCTGGACCGACTTCGACCACATCCAGCAGGACTCAGACCTCACTTCGCTCCGCGAGTTGCCGGAGTTCAAAGCGTTGCTCAAACAACGCCCAGAAAAGAAGCCATAACGCCATTTTGGACTGCGGCAGCCTGCTGCCGCTTTCGGTTCAACAGCCTGCTGTTGAACCCCGTTCTGAGTCACCTTCGGCAGCAGGCTGCCGAAGCCAAAGCGGCAGCAGGCTGCCGCAGTCCATGTACGACAACTTCGAGCACATCGAGCAGGACACGGACCTCACACCACTCCGCCAGATGCCAGAGTTCCAAACGCTGCTCAAACAACGCCCGGAGAAGAAGCCATAACGCGGGGTCTGGCATTTCGGAAATTCGAAATTGGCCCCAGCCAATTCCGAAATTCCGAAGTGCCTGACCCCCCTGATCCTCCTATCGCCGGCCTCGCCAATATCTCGGCCTGCGCCGGTGATGAGCGACCGCGATCACCGTCAAAACATCGTCATCCACTCGATAGACGACATGGTATGGAAACGGCTTTTCGAGAATGATGAGGCGATGTCTGCGGTCAATCAGTGGCCAGCGTTCCGGGGCTTGTTCCATTTTGCGCAGTGCTTTGGAGACGGCCTCGTCAAACCCTTTGGCCGCTCGTTCGCTACGCTCCGAGTACCAACACAACGCCTCCTCGAATTCGGCGGCGGCCTCAGGATGGAAGGCGATACTAGCCATTCAACTTGGCCCGTTCTCTGGCTCGTTGTCGCACCTCTTGCCAGGGAATCGTGGCCACTGTGCCCGCATCCAACTCGTCAGACCGTCGATCAATCTCGGCCAGCCAAGCGTCATCCGGCGGCGCGGCATCGTCGGCGCTGAACGATCCAAGCAACTCCTCAACCAACCGCGCCCGCTCCGGTTCGTCCAACGAGCGAGCCGTTCGCAGCACTTCGTCGTAGGTCACCATTTGAGACATTGCCAAATTCCTTAGTGTAGGTTTTGTCGGTCGTCACCTTAGCCGCGATCGCGACTCGCAGCAACAAAACAAGCGAATGCCGCCCCAAGCTACACGAGTTATCAAAGACCGCCAAGAACGGACCAACCAACGAACAGTCCGGTGACCTGCTCGACAACGCCGCGTGTGCCTACGGTCTGTGCGCGACACTCAACATGAGAGGCAATCCGCAACCCACCGACTCCGAACAAGCGGAGCGTCAGAAGTGACTCGACCTATCGCTGACCTGCCTGAAAGAAGCGGTCACCGCCGGCGACGACAACTTCGAGCACATCGAGCAGGACACGGACCTCACACCACTCCGCAAGTTGCCAGAGTTCCAAGCGCTGCTCAAACAACGCCCGGAGAAGAAGCCCTAACGCTCATTTGGACTGCGGCAGCCTGCTGCCGCTTTCAGTTCAACAGCCTGCTGTTGAACCTCCTTCGGCAGCAGGCTGCCGAAGCCAAAGCGGCAGCAGGCTGCCGCAGTCCATGTGATGAACGACAACTTCGACTACATCCAGTAGGACACTGACCTCAACCCGCTCCGCAAGCTGCCAGAGTTTCAAACGCTGCTCAAACAACGCCCGGAGAAGAAGCCGTAACGCGCAGAACGCTGAGGGGTCGGAACGGAGATTTAGTCGCGCGACGTTTTCGTCTTCCGTCGGCCCTTGATCGCGCGAGACGACACTGATTTCTTCTTCGTCGCAGACTCAGCGAGTCGACGCTCGATCAAGGCTTTGGTTTCCTGGAGTTTTTCCAGAGACCATTCTTCAACGATTAGAGACGCGGGAATATCGGCCAGCACTCGCTTTTCCGTGTCGCGAATCATCTCTGCCAAAGTTTGAGGCATGTCAGAGTCTCCTAGATAGTTTTTCAACAAGGCCGTCAGCACAGAACTCGAATCGTGCGAGTCGGCACGGTATCGGCTCACGCCCGCAACGATTCGCTCCTGGTCGGCGCTGAACAGGTTCAGGATCGTATTCCGATCCTCAGCAGGAATCTGCTTCAACACGAGCAGTCGGATCGCATCCGTGCCCCACGCGACATCGTACACGCCCTGTCCGACTGGTAGCAGAGAAATCTGCCCCGCCAGCTTCTCCGGAAATCGTGTGGCAATGGCGTACATGCGGAATGATTCCTCGGGCAGCAATTGGTCGAGCGACGGGCTGAATTGCTTGCGGTAGTTGACCGAGTGGCCGGCCAATTCCTTCAACGCCCAGCCGTCGAGAGGTTCGTGCAGCGATTTGTAGGTGATCAAATTGTGATCGGCGAGTGGCCCGAAACCATCCGGCAGAATCGGTGTTGTGCGGCCTCGACAACGTCGAACGATGACGATGTCGAGGCGTTGTTGCTTAATCGACAAGTCGAGTTCGCGAACCACTTCCCAAGCCGATCCTTCAAACAGTTTGGTCAACACGATCCCGAACAGCCGATGCCAGTCCGTCACGTCGGCGGTCAATGGTTTGTCAGAACGGGCCATGCTCACAATCTCCCCCGATCATCACTTCCAACATTTGTGGCAGGAGCATACCGAACGATTGAGCCGAGTCCGAACCCAGCAGTTTGAAGAAGCGGCGGGATTTGATGGTCGGCCATGACAAGCTGGCCGGGCAGAAAGGTGGAATGCTCGACAACGCCGCGTGTGCTTATAGCCTGTGCGCGACGCTCAGCTTGAAGGACAAACCGCAACCCACCGACTCCGAAACAGCCGAGCAGCAAAAATACCTCGACCTGTCCCTCGCCTGCCTGAAAGAAGCCCTCGCCGCCGGCTACGACAACTTCGATCAAATCCAGCAAGACACCGACCTCACCCCGCTCCGCAAGCTGCCAGAGTTCCAATCGCTGCTCAAACAACGCTCGGAGAAGAAGCCGTAACGCTGAGGAACGCCGGGGTCTGGCATTTCGGAAATTCGGAATTGGCCCCGGCCAATTCCGAATTTCCGAAGTGCCTGACCCCAGATCGCCCTACGAAGATCCCGCAGGTGTCCTAACGAAGATGAGATCAGCCACTTCGGGACAGCGATTCTTGGCGAACATGTGGAAAGAAATCGGGGACTGTGTGCCGTTTCAGGAACGAGTGTCTCCGGGGGGACTCTGTTTCACGACCCACGAACTGCCTCGCGACTATCGGGCGGTGATCGTTCAAATGCCGAGTCCAAAACGACAAGGCGAAGCGTACTTTACGGCAATGGTATTTCGGCCTCACACGTCGAAGTGGTTGTTTTTTATTACAAAACCCGCCAAGGCGCTGTATTTCACATTGGAAGCATCCGTTTCTCGCGAGAACGGCACATTGTTGGGCGGATGGGAAATTGTGACCCGTGATCGAAGAGTGCATAACAATTATGACCGGAGCCCGGAAGCAAGCCCCGAGGGCTTGATTAGCAGCATCATTCCTCTACTGCCCGATGAATAGTTTTCATCGAAGCAGACAATGAGGGCAGAGAGATCAGGGGTGCCGAGCATCCGCGTTCCAATCGAGAAGACACCGACCCCGGTTCTCTCCATGGAAAGAAATGCCTCCCCCCTGAGCTTGCCTCAGGGGCTTGCGGGTTTCTGCGCTACCTCTTGGAGGCCCTGCCGGCATGGTGCTTTCGCAGAATTCGTCAGTGGGTTGGTTGGCTTCCGTTGGCTTCCGTAGCGCACAAACCCGCGAGCCACTGAGGCAAGCTCAGTGGGGGGCGTTTGTTTGAGGACAAGCCACAACCCACCGACTCCGAAACAGCCGAGCAGCAACGAAAGTACCTCGACCTGTCCCTCGCCTGCCTGAAAGAAGCCGTCGCCGCCGGCTACGACAACATCGACCACATCCAGCAGGACACCGACCTCACCCCACTCCGCAAGCTGCCGGAGTTTCAAGCGCTGCTCAAACAACGCCCGGAGAAGTAACGGTCCTTTGGACTGCGGCAGCCTGCTGCCGCTTTGGGTTCAACAGCCTGCTGTTGGACGTTGTGTTGGACGGACTGCTGAGTGAGCTTCGGCAGCAGGCTGCCGAAGCCAAAGCGGCAGCCCGCCGCGGCGGGCCGCAGTCCATGTGGTGAACGACAACTTCGACCTCACCCCGCTCCGCAAGCTGCCAGAGTTCGACAGCTTGAATGGCGGCGCGGGGGACGACACGATGAACAGCTCAAACGACGAGGATACTCTGGATGGCGGCGAGGGCAACCAAGCTCTGCCGATAGCGTGCGGCATGAAAACCGACAAGCAGTACTACAAGATTTTCGAGGTCAAACCAGAGTGGGCGTATTTGCTCGCGGGCCTCAAGCCGCCGGGGCGAGTGCAGTTTCGATCCGTCGCGATCAAGGAATTGGAAGGGATCGCCGACGGTGTCTTAATCCCCGCCGACGTCGCGGAACCGCTGACCGTCATGGAGTTGCAAGAGCAAGAGAACGCCGAAATCTACGCGACCATGGCGATCAAGATGGCGTCACTTCAGAAGATGCACGACATGCGGGCGGTTCGCGGCGTGATCTTTTTCGGCGACAAACGGCTCGACCCAAACACCGAACCGTGGAATCAAGTCATCCAATCGTTCGTCCTGCGCGATGCCGTGGTGGCGTTCGCCGAACAGCATCCGAATCACCCGCTGGCGGCTGTGTTCGATCCGTTGCTGGCTCGCGATGATGACGAGTTCAAAAGACGCGCCGTTGGCGACCTGCGACAGATCAAATACAGTGGCGAGTTGAGCCGCAAGGCTCGCGACGTGTTGCTGGACGTGTTTGCCAGTTGGGTCCACCAGCGATTCAAACACCTCCCCCGAAAGGAGATTGAAATCATGATGCTCAGCGAATTACCCAGCCTCGAAGAAACCCGCGCGGGAAAAGAATTGATTGAATTGGGAGAAGCACGCGGAGAAGCACGCGGACTCGCGGAAGCCGTGTTGTTGTTGATGGCGGAGCGATTTGGTCGGATTTCAGAGCCGTCGCGGAAACAGATTCTGGCGCTTCCAAAATCCACCGTTCAAGCGTTGCTCAAGGTGGCGGACGACATCACGTCCTTGGAGTCGCTGAAGCAGTGGCTCGCACGCCATCCCCTGCTCAAGCAACGCCCGGAGAAGAGGGAGTAACGCGCAGGCGTCGATGAGATGTTTAACGCCAAGGGGTCGCACACCCGACCCCGGTTCTACGCCCGCCTGGATGGAGCGACTGACGGCTTGTCGATCTACCAACCCCACAGGGCTGAGGCTTCGGCTTGTTTCTGTTGGCGGACGATGCCGATCATGCCGTCCCGTTTCGGGTCGGAGTTGCCGTCGGCCGAGTACATCTTCTGTCCGATCCAGTTGCGATAGACCGTGCGGCCTTTCTCTTCGCGAGCGGTTGCGAACTTGCGGCCGAGCCAATCGCGATAGACGGTGCGATCACCTTCAAGTCTTGCGTTCGTAGTCGTAGACCTCGAAGAGACATTTTTTCAGCGCGAAGGCCATCGCCTCGACGAACTCGGCGCTGTTGTGAATGTCCCAGCCATTGAAGCCGGAGATGACGAAGTGAAGCGTTTTTGAGTGCGTCCCGACGCGCGAAAAATGCCAGGAAACAAAAAAAGATTAAAAAACTGGTTCTCCGCCATCCGTGTTGAAAGCGAATTCGTGAGCCACAAGGCGCTGAGCCGCTTCGAGTTTCGGGCCCCCTGCGCTTCTATTCGTCCTCAATCAACATCAGGCGTTCGATCTCCGTGGTCTTGAAGCCCACGGCCATTGGTTGTCGGACACCGGGTAAGACGACCGAGTCATATAGTTCGGTGACCAGCGTGCCATCGAGCCGCAGCCATTCGGAGATCGAGCCTGTCCGCAAGTCGATGATCTGCAAACCGCATTGCGGCTCCGCGCCTTTTTGGGTCAAGCGATCATTCAGCGCCAGACCTTGGAACGTCAGGTGACGGGGCTTCGAGAGAGTCGCGATGGCGTAGTCGCCGTGGAACGAAAGCCCGCGCAGATAGCCGGGGCAAAACGCGATTGGCTCGAAGCGACCGCTCGCGAGGTCCACCTGTCCAAATTCGCCGGTGCCGGAATTGAGCACCCACAGCCGGTCGCGATACCAGCGCGGCGCGTGCGGCATCGACAGGCTCGTGCAGACCGCTTCACCCGAGGCGACATCCAGCACGCAACCGCCATCGTGCCGCTTGTCGCGCCAACCGTCCGCAACGTCCGAACGACTGACGACCGTCACAAACGCAGGCCGACCGTCGCGCATCGCCAGACCGTTCAAGTGACAGCGATCCTCCGGAACCAGAGCACTCAAGAACGGCGGACGCCACAGCGGCTTAAAGTTCGCTCGCTCGCTGAACGTCGCCAGGCAGCCGAACATCGTGTTGACGAAGATCACGCGACCGTCGGCATCGACCGCCATGTCATGCACATCAATGTGCCCGGTCGTGTAGCCGACTCGCGGGATGTAGGCGAAGTCGTAACCGCGCCCCGCCCACTGAGGTGGTTGGTTCGCATCGTCTCCGTCGGTCGTCGTCCCTGCGGCCGGTCGATACGGAACAGCGTTGGCCGGAGCCTGCTCCATTCGCCAAATCTGATATCGCGAACTCAACCAAATCGTCCGCCCGTCCGGCGATGCGCACATCCCCATGCAGTGGTTGTAAGTCCGCTCAAAGATCGACAGCGCCTGGTTCGATTCACTGGCCGGCACTCCCGAACCGCTGGCGGACTTGCGGCCGACCAGAAACAGCTTGCCGGTCTGATAGGTCGTGAATGCCAGGCTGCATCGCTGCTGCTGCAACCAATCCAAGAAGTACCGCGAGCCTATCGCATTCAGCCACGGCGGAGCAGAAGTTGTCGCTTCAGTAAGCATTCGCGATGTTTCCTGACGTTTCGTGAACGGCCTGTGACAAATCTCAAAGGCCCAAAGATGCCAGAGGCTATCGAGTGCAGACTTACTTCGCTCCCATGCGCATGCCGCCGTCGAGTCGGATCACGTCGCCATTGAGCATCGGGTTGTCGAGGACATGGAGTACGAGTGACGCGAATTCGTCGGGGCGGCCGAGCCGGCTTGGAAAGACGGTTTGTGACTCCAGCGATTGCCGCACCTTCTCAGGGAGTTGTTGCACCATTGGTGTCTCGAATACGCCCGGCGCAATGGAGACGACGCGAATGCCGAATCGGGCCAACTCGCGCGCGGCGGGCAATGTCAGCGAGGCGACTCCCCCTTTCGACGCGGCATACGCGGCTTGACCGATCTGACCCTCGAACGCGGCTACGGAGGAGGTCGTGATGACGACGCCCCGTTCTCCGTCGGCGTTCGGTGCGTTGTCGCGCATGACTTGCGCCGCCAAGCGCAGCACGTTGAACGTGCCCACCAGGTTGACCTCAATGACTTGGCGAAACAGGTTCAGATCGAATGGGCCGCTGGCTCCGAGGACTCGCTCGCCGCGAATGATTCCCGCGCAGATCACAACGCCGCGAACTGGTCCGAAACGATCCTGTGCCGTTTGCAACGCGGTTCGCACGGCGGACTCGTCGGTCACGTCGGTCGGGCAGAAGTGACAGCGTTCGCCGAATTCTTGCCGCTGCGCGTCGTCGAGTGGCTGAAGGTCCGCGATGACGCAGCCCGCGCCGCGATCGGCCAGTCGCCGAGCACAAGCAGCTCCTAAACCGGAACTGCCGCCAGCAATCAGAAAGGATGCTTGAGTCATGGGAGGCCTGTGATCGTTTGCGGGTGATGAGACCAAGGATGAGACTTGACCTCGGTTGGTTTCGCAATTGTCAAATGGTTGTTTGCGATCGTTGATTGCGAGCGACTAACCTACGAAACGACGCTCAGGCGAGCGGGTTTGTCTTGGATCTTTTAGGATTGGGAACATGCGATTTGAAACGAAGTGCGTGCATGTCGGAGTCGAAAAAGACTCGACGTACAATAGCTGCATCACGCCGATTTATCCGACGTCCACGTTTCGCTGGGACGATCTGCAAACCAACAAAGGCTTCGACTACACGCGATCCGGGAATCCCACTCGGCAGGCTTTGGAGCAGAACATTACGGCCCTCGAAGGGGGGCTGGATTGCAAAGCGACATGTACCGGAATGGCGGCGATCACCTGTGTGATGCACCTCTTCAAGCCGGGCGACCACATCATCGCGAGTCATGATATTTATGGCGGGACGTTTCGGCTGTTCTATCGTGTGTTCTCGGAATTTGGGCTGGCGTTCTCGTTCATCGACATGAGCGATGCTGCCAACGTGCGGGCCGCTTTGACGCCGCAAACGAAGTGCATCTGGATCGAGACGCCGAGCAACCCGCTGCTGAATCTGGTGGACATGGCGGCGATTACGGCCGTTGCGAAAGAGGCCGGAGTGACCACGATCGCGGACAACACGTTTATGTCGCCGTATCTGCAACGTCCGTTTGAGTTCGGCGTAGACATCGTCGTGCATTCGACCACGAAGTACCTCAACGGGCACTCGGACGTCGTGGGAGGAGCGGTGGTGACTCGGCATCAGGCTCAGGCGGAGCGAATCGCGTTCATCCACAATGCGCTGGGCTTGGGTTGCTCGCCGTTTGATGCGTGGCTGGTGTTGCGGGGGATCAAGACTCTGGGGCTGAGAATGGAAGCTCACCAGCGCGGAGCGATGGTGCTCGCGAATATGTTGGCGGAGCATCCCAAGGTCGAGCGTGTTTATTACCCAGGACTGCCGAGTCATCCACATCACGAATTGGCGAAGCGACAACAGCGCGGGTTCGGAGCGATGCTCAGCTTCGATATCCAAGGTGGGCGAGTTCAGGCCGAGAAGGTGTTGACCGGCACTCAGTTCTTTCAATTGGCCATCTCGCTGGGGGGCGTCGAGTCGTTGATGGAGTATCCCGAAACGATGAGCCACGCTTCAATGACGCCGGAGGCTCGCCAAGCCGCAGGGATCACGGACAAGACGATTCGCGTGTCGGTCGGCATTGAAAATCCCGAGGACTTGGTCGAAGACATGCGGCAGGCATTGGCCCGCGTTTAAGGTCATTCATTGGGTTTTGGAATTTGGGCCTTGGACATTTCGTAACGGATTCGCCTCGATCGCACTCGTTCGTTCAACACGGCTACTTGTGGCTGCCGACACAGCCCCGATAGAATCTGCCCCGACGATCCAATTCAACACCTTAGGAGATTGCACCGTGCACGTGGAAATCACTTGCCGTCACGGGCACGTCAAAGATGACGTGCGGGCCTACATGGCCGAAAAGGTCGAAAAACTGCTGACGTACTTTGAGCGGATCACCGCCATCAACGTGACGATCAGCTTCGAGAACAGCCACGCAAAGGTCGAAATTCTCGTCGATGCCGAGCATAAGCATGACTTCGTGGCTCACGACCAAGACGATCAGGCGCAGTACGCCTTCGACAAAGCGATGCACAAGATCGAGCAGCAAATTCACAAGTACAAAGAAAAGGTCCAGAACCACCATCGGCACGAAGCGCCCAAATTGAAGACCGAGTCTGATTCTGAGTCTGAGTGAACCGGCGGCGTTCCCCGTATCGCTGGTGGATGGCGATGGATTTGAACTTTGAGATGCCCCTTGGGGGACATCGTTTCGACGTGAGAGGAGTGTCTTTCATGAAGTTAATGGATTTCGTGGTTACGGACGCGATCGTCACCGACATGCAGGTGACGACCAAAGAGGGAGCGATTCGCGGGTTAGTGAGTGCCTTCAAAACGGCGGGAGTCATTCCCGCAGACAGTGAAGAGGGAATCGTCTCCGCCATTCTTAAGCGCGAAGAATTAGGCTCGACGGGGATCGGCAACGGAGTCGCTGTGCCGCATACCAAGCACGGTTCTGTTGCCAAACTGGTGGCGGCCATTGCTCTGACCAGGGATGGTGTGGACTTTCAAAGTCTTGACGGTGGGCAGGTTCATATTTTGTTCCTGCTGGTCTCGCCACCGGATCGGCCCGGAGACCACCTCCGCGGATTGGAAAACATTTCGCGGCACCTGCGAAATCAGAACTTCTGCAACTTCCTGCGACAGGCGAAAACCAAGGACGACGTGATCACGCTGCTCAACGAGGCAGACAATAATCAACTCGGCTAATGCTCCGGAATCAAATCGGCTAACGCTCCGGCGACGCACCTTGGAACATTTTGATGGGCGGATACTCCGTCTCGCACACCGTGACTGTCAGGCTGGAGAACGGCCTGCACTTGGTGCCGTGCTCGCGGCTGGTGAAGCTGGCGAATGGCCTCAGTGGTGATGTGCGCATTCGCAAGGGCTTGGTGGACGCCGACTGCAAGAACATCTTTGATCTGATGGGCTTGGCAGCAGCGTTTGGCGATCAGCTCGAATTGCGGGCCTCCGGTGAAGGAGCGGACGAGGCGCTGGCGAAAGTCGTGCAATTGTTCGAGTCGAACTTCGGCGATTAGGCCCATTTCGTTTTACCCGGAGCCAACAGCGACAGAGTGAGTGAAACATCGACGCAGAGGAACTGCGACTGAATGCGGTGCCGGCCCGGAATTGCGCAAGTCCAATGCGGACGCTTCAAGGTTGTGAAGATTTCGAGCCGCGACCGTCTGGGAGCGGACATAAGTTCTTGAAACAACCGCTCCCTGACAGCCACGGCTCCCGAGAATTCACGGCCTCGCCGGGTAACATTTTGTTTCGCAGAGAGGAATTTGTTTTTCGTGAGCAACATGGTGGTCAAACGCGGGGTTGCGGTGTCGCCGGGAGTGGCGATCGGGCCGGCGTTGTTGTTTGGGGAGGAGAACTTCAAGCTCGCGCGGCATTACACCAGCAGGTCCGCCATTGAGACGGAAGTCGCTAGGTTTCACACGGCCCTCGACGCGGTCTGCACGGACATCGAAGAAAATCAACGGGTGGCGACTGAGCGGCTTGGCAAAGAGTACGGGGCGATCTTCGGGGCGCATTTGATGATGGCCCGTGCTCCCGAACTGATCAGCGAGGTCGAACGGCTGATTCGCGAAGTGACCAACACGCCGGAGCGAGCCTGTGAGATCGTCCTCAACAGTTACGCGAAGCTCTTCCAAGAATTGGGGAGCCGTTATCACGCCGAGCGGGCACATGACATTTACGATTTAAAGAACCGTCTGCTCAGGCAACTGCTTGGCAAGCAGCGGCAAGAGATGTCGGATTTGACCGAGCCGGTCGTGATTCTTGCTCACAACTTGACGCCCAGCGAGACGGCAAATCTGCAACGCGAGTTTGTGCTCGGCTTCGCGACCGAAGTGGGGGGGCCGACGAGTCACACCGCGATTCTGGCGGGAGCATTGGAGCTACCTGCCGTCGTGGGAGTTGGAGACTTCTTATCGGAGGTCACTAGCGGCGACATCGTCATCATTGATGGCGACCGAGGCGAGATCATCATCAACCCGGTCGAGTCCGTGATCGCCGAGCGACAAGAGGCTCAAAAGAAACAGGCGTCGAATTACGCGGCCCTCGAAACCGAACGGGCGGCCGAATCGATCACCGCCGACGGAGAGACCATCCAGCTGCTCGGCAATATCGAGTTCCCGACCGAGGCCGAGCATTGTCTCGAACGTGGGGCCGACGGCATCGGACTGTATCGCACCGAGTTCTTGTACCTCGGTGCCGAACAAGAGCCGTCCGAGGAAGACCAGTACCGCGCCTATTGCCAAGTGATCGAGGCTTTGGGAGGTCGCGAAGTCGTCATTCGCACGCTCGACGTGGGAGCGGACAAGATCCCGAATATCGGCGGTCAACCTTCCGAGTCTCCGAACCCGGCGCTCGGATTGCGCGGCATCCGTCTGAGCTTGCGGTACTTCGAAGGATTCAAGACCCAGCTTCGGGCCATCTTGCGAGCGGCGGCGAAGGCTCCTTCGGGCAGCGTCAAAATCATGTTTCCGCTGATCTCGTCGTTGCAGGAGTTCCGGCAGGCGAAGATGCTGGTTCGTGACGTGATGAATGACCTCGACGAAGCGGGCGAGTCATTTCCTCGCGATGTGCCGCTGGGAATGATGGTCGAAGTGCCGTCGGCAGCGATTCTGGCAGACCAGTTCGCGGCGGAAGTCGACTTCTTCTCCATTGGCACGAACGACCTAATCCAATACACCCTCGCCGTTGACCGCGGCGATCCCGCTGTCTCCAACCAATACCGCACCGGCGACCCCGCGATCTTGCGATTGATCCGCATGGTTGTGGACGCGGCCGACAAACCCGACCGAAAAATTCCCGTGACCGTTTGCGGGCAGATGAGTTCCGATCCGAAGTTTCTCCCGCTGCTCCTCGGCTTGGGGATTCGACGGATCAGTGTCACCCCACATTCGATCCCTGAACTGAAAGCCGTCATCCGACGGCTGACGATCCCCAAGGCGAAGGATATTGCGACTCACGCCGAATGGCTCGGCTTGTCGCATGGCATCGACAACTACCTGCAAGGTGAACTTACTAAGATTTGTCCTCAGCTCGTCCGTTAGCCAACAACCGGAATGGTGGCCGTCGAACGAGAGCCTCGCTGATCGGACAATCCCGCCCGATCGCGGATGACCAACGAACAACTTTTCTCACAGAAACGAGCGGCGGACAACGATGCCCGCCGCTCGTACGGATTCACTAGGGTGCGTGCTCGTTCTAATGGCGTCTGTGGTTCGCCGAGATTGGCTGCAACTGGCAAGTTCGCAGTCGTGAAATTCGCGGCAGTGAAGGCTCCGGGAGCTATGACTTCCCGCGAGCCGACAGTGTCTCTCGTCGAACCCCGGTCTTCGATCCTCGAAGATTCTTCGCCGTGCTCAACGTCGCCGACTCTGCTCATTGGATTGCCGCGTTCGTTTCACAAACGAATGCCGCAGCCGTATCGCCGAAACTGGCTTGCCGCTTGGTCCACTTCTCGCGAAGACCGTTGCATGGTTTTCGTGAGTCGAGGACCGGAAGCGGGTGAGCCGGCTGACCCACCGGGAAACTTCGTGCTCGCCGCGAACTCGACGTTGTTGAACGTCGTTCGCGCGGCCGATTCTCGACGAGCCAGCCGTTACTCCGACGGACTCTCATGTCCGTCTCCGGCTTTCGAGCAGTTCGCCGATTACGGCACGGCGGCAACGCCTCGCGATGCCACGAGCAGCCGCACCCGCAGACCACCAAGGGTGCTTCATGAAGAAAGAAATGCTCGTCAATGTGATGCAGCCGGAAGAAAGCCGCATCGCCATTATTGAGGATGGAACGCTCGAAGAGCTGTACGTCGAACGCAACAGCGTCGAGAGCTTTGCCGGGAACATCTACAAAGGCCGGGTCGTCAATCTCGAACCGAGTATTCAAGCCGCCTTCGTCGATTTTGGCGTCGGCCGCAACGGCTTCCTGCATGTCAGCGACGTCGAGTATCAGTACTACAAACACCTCGTCCCCGAACGCGAGGAAGAGGGCCGCGGTCGCCGACCGTTCAACGAACGGAGCGTCCGCAACAAGCCGCCCATCCAAAACATCTTCAAACGCGGTAGCGAAGTGCTGGTGCAAGTCATCAAGGAAGGGATCGGGACAAAAGGCCCCACGCTTTCCACCTACATCAGCATCCCCGGCCGATACCTCGTGCTGATGCCCGGCCTCGCGCGTGTCGGTGTCAGCCGCAAAATCGAAGATGACGACAGCCGACGCCGCATGAGGAAGATCCTCAACACGCTGCAACCGCCACCGGGCTTGGGTTTCATCATCCGCACGGCCGGACTCGAACGGGACGCGGCCGACTTGCAACGCGACCTCGATTACTTGGTCCGCTTGTGGAAGGTGCTCGTTCGACGAGTTCAGAAATATCACTCGCCCGTCAGCATCTACGAAGACAGCGACCTGATGATCCGCACGATGCGAGACATCTATCGCGACGACATCGAAACGGTTTGGATCGACCAGCCGCAGATGTTTGAGCGAGCCCAAGAGTTCATGAACGTGATCTCGCCCGAACACGCCGACCGCGTCAAACAATATGACGGCAAGGATGCCATCTTTCACCACTACCACATTGAGGACGACATCGCTCGCATTCACGAACGGCATGTACCGCTCAAGGGCGGGGGTTCCATCGTGATCGATCAGACGGAGGCTCTGGTCGCGATCGACGTCAACAGCGGCAACTTCCGATTCGACGACAACGCCGAGGAGACCGCCTACCAGATGAACCTCCGCGCGGCCGAGGAAATCTGCCGGCAGATCCGCCTCCGCGATCTAGGCGGCGTGATCGTCAACGACTTCATCGACATGCGCGATGAGCGGCACCGTCGTGGCGTCGAGCACCACTTCCGCGACTTGCTCAAACGAGACCGCGCCCGGACAAAGGCGCTCCGCATCAGCCCGTTCGGTCTGATCGAGATGACTCGGCAACGCATCCGACCTTCCCTCCGACGCAGCGTGTTCGAGAATTGCCCGTGCTGCGCCGCTGTCGGACTCGTCAAGACCGCCGAAAGCGTTGCCATCGAAGTCATGCGCCTCTTGATGACCGTCGCCCAGCGTGACGGCGTCCGCAAAATTGTCATCGAGGTTCACGAGCGAGTTGGTCACTACCTCAACAACCGCCGTCGCCGCGAGATCAACCAGTTGGAGGACACGGGGAATCTCGCCATCAGCATCACCGCTCGAACCGACGTCAGCCCCAATCACTTGGACTGTCAAACCCAGGACGATCAAGGAACCACCACCCGGATTCCGGTCGGGATTGACTCGAAATCACGATAATCCACCGTTACAGTCCCGACCCTTTTCCAGGTTCGGCAGAACTCAAACTTACGACTCAACGAGAGATCAAGGATTTTCACAGCCATGTTCGCGTACTTTGAAAACGGCAGCCATCAGTATCGAGTTTCCAACGGTGACACCCTGTTGATCGACTTCCGCGACACCGCGAAGGTGGGTGACGCGATTACCTTCGACAAGATTCTGCTCGCGAACGGCGGCGGTTCGAGCGTCGTCGGTGCTCCGACCATTTCCGGTGCGACCGTCACGGCAGAGATCGTCGAGCCACTCGTGAAGGGTCCGAAGCTCGAAATCCAAAAGATGCGCCGCCGCAAGAACTACCGCAGGCACACCGGCCATCGCCAAGGCTACACCCAGGTGAAGATCACCGGGATCAATGTCCCTGGCCTGCAGGTCGTGGAATCGGCTCCGGCTCCGACAGCAACTCCGGATGCGACTCCGGCCGCCAGCGCCTAGAACATTCCGGCACAGGCACACAAGCTCGGTCAATTGACCGGGCTTTTTTTTTGAGACGACTTTGGAACTGGCGAGGGAGTCGCGTCCTTCTGGAGTCGGTTCGTGTTCGCCCAATTCGTCCCCGATTGGAGACTGCCATGATGCTGTTTGGGAATCGGGGGCCTTGCCGAAAAGTGGATGACTCTTGGCTGGTCGCGGTCATGGTCTTGCTCGTGAGCAATGCGCCGTGCGTGCTGGCGGGCGATGACGGGATCGTTTTCGCCAAGCACATTCAGCCCCTGTTGGCCAAGAAGTGTGTGGGCTGTCACGGGCCGGAGAAGCAGAAGGCCGGATTGCGATTGGATCGGAAGGGAGCGGTGCTCAAAGGAGGAGACGACTTGGGTCCGGCGATTGTGCCGGGGAAGAGTCGCGAGAGTCCGCTGTTTCGGGTCGTCGCGGGATTGGAAGCCGGGCTCGAAATGCCCGCCGAGGGTGACAAGCTCACGACGGCGGAGATTGAGTTGCTCAAACGCTGGATCGACAGCGGTGCTGATTGGCCGGATGACGGCAGCGAGAAAGACGACGTCCTCAAATCTCATTGGGCATTCCAACCGCTCGCCCGGCCGAATGTCCCGCCAATCAAAAATCAAAAATCAAAAATCGAAAATCCCATCGACGTCTTCATTGCCGCGCGTCTGGAACGCGAAGGTCTCCTGTCCTCACCAGACGCGGATAGCACGACGCTGATTCGGCGGTTGAAGTTTGATTTGCTCGGACTGCCGCCGTCACCGGAGGAGGTTGCGGAGTTCGTCGCCGATCCAGAGCCGGATGCTTACGAGCGGCTCGTCGATCGTTATCTCGCGTCTCCGCACTTGGGCGAGCGGTGGGCGAGGCATTGGCTTGATGTCGTGCGGTTCGCGGAGAGTCATGGCTTTGAGATGAATCAGCCTCGACCGAATGCCTGGCCATATCGCGATTACGTCATCCGCAGTTTCAACGAGGACAAGCCATACGACCAATTTGTTTTCGAGCAGCTTGCCGGTGACACGATCGGTGCAGATGAGGCGACGGGGTTCCTGGTCGGCGGCCCGTGGGATCAAGTCAAAAGCCCGGACCTCGGTCTGACGTTGCAGCAGCGCGCCGATGAGCTGCACGACATGGTCAACACGACCGGCAGCGTGTTCCTCGGCCTGACGGTCGGATGTGCTCGGTGCCATAACCACAAGTTCGATCCAATCTCGCAGCTCGATTACTACGGCATGAAAGCTTGCTTCGCCGGAGTCCAGCATGGCGACCGACCGCTCCGCACCGCCGACTTCGACCAGCGACAACTTCGAGCCGCAACGATTCGAGAACAGCTCGCTGTGATCGAGACGGAGCTGAATCGGCTCGACCCGCAGGCCAAACGGAACGGCGCGGTGTTCGTCGAACGCTTCGCGCCGACGAAAGCTCGGTTCGTGCGGATGACGATTCACGCGACGAACTCCGCCGAGCCATGTCTCGATGAGTTGGAAGTGTTCACAACCGGAGCGAAGCCGGAGAACGTGGCGCTCGCCTCGCGCGGCACGAAGGCGAAAGCCTCAAGCAGTCTGCCGGGGAATCCGATTCACAAGCTGGAGCACATCAACGACGGTCGCTACGGCAACAGTTTCAGTTGGATCTCCAACGAATCGGGGCGCGGTTGGATCGAACTCGAACTGCCGCAAGTCTTCGAGATCGACCGCATCGTCTGGAGCCGCGATCGCGAGCCGGCTCAGTTCAAGGACCGCACGGCCAAGGAATATGTATTCGAGGTCTCGCTCGACCGCACGACTTGGCGGATCGTCGCTGGCTCGGCGGATCGCGTTCCGAAGACTGATCAGGCCGATGGGCCGAATGAGTCCGAAGAGACTCGCAAGCTCAAGGCGCAGTTGCTGGAGAAGAAGGCTCGCATCGAACAACTCACCGCGCAACGCGCGGCATTGCAAAAGTCACTGGCCGACCTGAGTGCCGCTCCAATGGTTTACTCCGGCAGGCTGACGGCTCCCGAAGAAACATTCCGGTTACATCGTGGCGATCCGATGCAGAAGCGCGAGCCGGTGGCTCCGACCGGCCTCGCTGCGTTTGGTTCGGTTTGGAGATTGGAGACCAGTGCGACGGAAGCTCAACGCCGAGTGCAACTCGCCAAGTGGATTACCGATCCCGCTCATCCGCTGACCGCGCGAGTCATTGTCAATCGGCTCTGGCATTACCACTTCGGCACGGGCCTCGTGGAGACACCCAGCGACTTCGGACTCAACGGAGGCAGGCCAACGCATCCGGAGTTGCTCGATTGGTTGGCGAGTGAGATGTCAAATTTCAAATTTCAAAACCCAGATTTCAAATCTCAGAGATCAGATTCCCGAGCGACTGCCTCGTCGCTCAAACAACTGCATCGGCTCATCGTGCTCTCGGCAACGTATCGGCAAGCGAGCACTCCGCGCGAGGAGGCTCTCGCCGCTGATGCGGGGTCGCGATTGCTGTGGCGATTTCCGCCGCGGCGCTTGGAGGCCGAGGTGCTGCGCGATGCGATTCTCGCCACGAGCGGGCAGCTTGATCGCCGCATGAACGGAACCGGCTTTGATCTGTTCGAGCCGAATGCGAATTACGTTCGCGTGTTCAACTCCAAACAACAGTTTGTCCCGGAGACCGATTTCCGGCGCATGGTTTACGCTCACAAGCATCGCATGCAGCTCGACGACACGTTCGGAACATTTGATTGCCCCGATGGCGGCCAAGTCGCCCCGAAGCGGAACTCATCGAACACTCCGCTGCAAGCGCTGAACTTGCTCAACAGCCGTTTTCTGGTCCAACAAGCCGAACTGTTCGCGGCACGGATTCGCGCGGAGTCATCCAGTGAGCCAGTCGCTCAGGCGGCGAAAGCCATTCAATTGGCCTTCGGCCGCTCACCGACAACTGATGAAACCGCCGCTGCAACCGCATTCGTGAAACAACACGGTCTGCCTGCACTCTGCCGCGCGTTGTTGAACGCGAATGAGTTCTTGTTCGTGCGGTGATCCAGACGATCGTTTAATTGCGTTCTGGAATCTCAACACTGGGGCTGACTCATGCCGGATTTGAATCGCGATACCGAAGTGGCCGACACGGACAACGTGGAAATTGAGGCAACCATTCAAGAGGTTTCATCTCCGACCGGCAGCACGGCAATCCCGACACCTGCCACAACTTTCCTTCAGCCTATGTTTCCCGACACCGGATCAGACCCGGCGGGGATGGCCACGCTTGGCGAGCCACCACAGGCGGTTCGTGAATACTTTGAAGGCCAGCCAATCCAACAATTCGGTGAATATGAGTTGCTCAAGGAGATTGCTCGCGGCGGAATGGGAGTCGTCTACCTGGCTCGGCAGCGCGGGCTGAAGCGGCTGGTCGCCCTCAAGATGATTCTTTCGGGAACTTTCGCTTCAAGGGAGGCGGTCGAACGATTCAAGAACGAAGCGGAGGCTGCGGCTCAGCTTGATCACCCCAACATTGTGCCGATCTACGAAGTCGGCGAGCGTGATGGTCAGCACTTCTTTTCCATGGGATATGTAGAAGGTCAGAGCCTGGCGAACCTCTTGCGAGAAGGTCCGTTCGAGCCACGGAAAGCTGCCGAACTGATGATCTCCATCACCGATGCCGTCGAGTATGCACACTCCAAAGGGGTCATTCACCGAGACCTCAAACCGGCGAACGTGTTGCTCGACAAGCAGGGCCAGCCACGCGTGACCGACTTCGGCTTGGCCAAACGCACCGATGACGAAAAAGGTCTGACCGCCAGCGGCCAAATCATGGGCACGCCCAGTTACATGCCCCCCGAACAAGCCGCTGGTGAAACCGCCAACATCTCGCCGGTCAGCGACGTCTATTCGTTGGGAGCGATTCTTTATGAGCTCCTCGTGGGACGTCCCCCGTTTCAGGCCGCGAAAATCATCGACACGCTGCAACAGGTGATCCATCAAGACCCCGTTCATCCGAGCCTGCTCAACGGCACGATTCACCGTGACCTCGAAACCATTTGCTTGAAGTGCCTCGAAAAGAATCCGGCCAGCCGATACGCGACTGCCGCCGAACTGCGCAACGACTTGCAGCGTTTCCTAACTGGCGAGCCAATCCTGGCACGGCCGGTGAGCACGATGGGCCGCGTGATTGGGATGCTGGAGCGTGAAGGACTCGACATCGAGATTGCGCAATACTCACGCCTCTCAATGGCGCTGATCCCGGTGATGGTCATTCCCGAAGTGATCGCCACCGCCGTCATTGAATTGAATGGCCCCGGTGCGATCATGGGGCTTGCCAATGGTCTGCGAGCGATCGCCTTTTTGCTGATCGTGGGTTGGTTCCGTGATTGGCAATGGCGACCGCATGGCACCGCCGAGCGGCAAGTCTGGTCGATCTGGGGCGGCTACTTGGTCGCGTGCCTCACGATGGGATTGAGTATGCGGATGCGTCTCGGGTTCGATAACGCCGTGGAGGCCCAACTTTACCAGCCGCTGTCCTGCCTGACGGGCTTGGCCTTTGTCGCGCAGGCCGGCCAGTTCTGGGGCCGGAGTCTGTTGATCGCAGCCGCGTTCTTCGCACTCCCGTTCGTGATGGCTATCGAAATCCGATTCGCCCCACTGGAATTTGCCGGGCTGTGGTCGATCGTGCTCTTCATTTTCGCTCGCCGTCTCAAGCGATTGAGCGAACAACAAACTCGGCAAACGGTGCCTTCAGTAATCGCGGCAAAGTAAAAACAAAAAAGCCCCTGAGCTTCAGGGGCGTTGTGTCGCAAGCGTTGTCTCACCACTCGCCCAAGACTTCTTTGCTATCTCGCGTCGAGAGACTGCGATAAGTGTTATAGTCGATGTTATTGCTCAAGAACCGCACATGCCCGTCGGCCAGTAAGAAATAGGCTCCGCCCGGATGCCAGCTTGAGAAGTGAGTCTGGACCCCTGCCCCCGGTGGGAGATTCTGGGCTTTGCTCAGGCCAATCTGAGTGCTCAGGTAATGCTCGCATTCCAGACCACCACAGATCGACCAGCCCCAAGCAAAGTCCGAGTCGATCCCTCGCTCGCCAATCGCCAGTGTTGTGGATGTCCCATCAATGATGTCGCCCACTTTGATGTTGCTGCGAGAAAAGAAGATGCCTCGTCCGGCCGCCGTGCTGCCGCAGCCGCTGTGAATCGTGCCGCTCACGCCAAGATAGTTGAAGGCGTACAGCCTTCCGCAATTAAACGTCGGGGTGGGCGGCCCGCTCTTCAGCAGGTTGTTGGAGTTGGGATCAGACGGGCAGTTCAAGAAACTCAGCGAGACATCCGAGGGATTCGGCTTATTCATCGCTTGCAAGGCCAGAACCTCAGCACAGCAGTCCGGGTTTTTGGTGTTGGCCGAGGCGAAGAGTGCCTTCTGCTCTAATTGCGGCATGAGCGACAGCATCATGCCCCAACTTCCGACCGACGTGGGATTGGCACTCCCCATCGGAAAACAACGGTTCACATCATGGTAGTTGTGAATGGCCAAGCCGAGCTGCTTGAGATTGTTCTGGCACTGCGACCGCCGAGCGGCCTCGCGAGCTTGCTGCACCGCCGGCAGCAAGAGGGCAATCAGAACGGCGATCACAGCAATGACCACCAGCAATTCGATCAGAGTAAACCCACGGTGCTTTGATGCCGACATTGCGACCTCCGGGATTTCAGGATCAGGTGACTTGGTTCATCTGTCACTTTGACTCTAATCGAAAATCCTCCGAGGGCGAACCCGTCGCTGGGACTTTGATCTCAAATTTCCATTCTGCCTGCGGAGCCGAGGGTGACTGCCTTTGCTTGAGGAGTTCCTCTTTCGTGAATGTCAGCAGGATCGTGACCTTGTACGGTCCAGGACCGGGGCCATCCTCGCTGGTGAATTGATAGCGTCCGTCGTTAATGGCCGTGTTCGCTGCGACTCCACGGTGTCCCTCTGCCGGGGCCAGCGAAATCGCACCCTGTTTGACCGGCTGGTTCGCCAGAGTCACTTTGCCGGAGAGCGGGATTCGCTTCGGGCCACTGTCAGCTCCGCAGCCGCTCAACGCCACGAGACCGGAGAGCCAGAGCAGCCAACTCAGCACGCTGATCCGGGACACGACGACACTTCTGGTGAACTTGTGCATGAGCATTGCTCCGCAATCGGTCAATCTTTTGTAGCCACGCTCGCCAGAGCGTGGGACACGGCACGGCCCACGCTCTGGCGAGGATGGCTACGCGACGTTTTCTCAGGCGAGCCGCCTGAGCTACGAGGCGGTGGCGACTCGTTCGCGTTTGGCGACGGGTTTGTCTCGCCAGCGGAAGTCCATCGCCATCGCCTTGGCGGAGAGCATGTCGAGCAGGTCGCGGTCCATTTTCGGGCAAGGCAAGTGCGGGCAAGCGGCGTCGAGATTGGTGGTGTCGAATTCGGGATCGTCGCGCCAGTAAGAACTGTAGACCCGGATTTGTTCGTAGAAGAGCGTTTCGATTTCGGTGGGATTTTCGAGAGGCTTGCCGTAGCCACTGAACTCCGTCCCTTTGAAGGCGTAGGCATGTTCGAGCACGTCGCGAATCATCTCGGTGGAGACACGCTCGCGCGGGGTCAGGTGGTAAGTCTGCCCGTGATGTCGCGGATGCGTGACGAGGTACGAGATGACTTCAGAAACCCAATCGACGGGGATGAAATTCTTCGTCTCGGTGCCGTCGAGCGAGATTCGCGTCTTGGTCTCGCCGGACCCAATCGAGTTGGTGCCGGCCATGCCCATCGACGAGACCAATGTGTGAGCCAGTTCGAGACAGGCATAGAACCCGTGGAACGTCGAGGTGAAGCCTGTCTGCGAATCGCCGACGATAATCGCGGGACGATAGATCGTGGGGGGGCTGAGGAAGTCGGCCGAACGAACCATCATCTCGGCCGTCATTTTGCTTTCTTCGTAGGGGTTGCTCAGTTGCTGTCCGAGGTCGAGCTCACTCTCCATGATCCGGCCGGTTCGCAGTCCCGCGACGTAGGCGGTCGAGACGTGATGGAAGTCACGAATTCCGGTCTCACGGCAGAGATCGAGGACGTGTTGCAGGCCCTTGACGTTGGATCGGTAAGGCTCGCCGTCTTCGCTGGTGGCGACGAAATTCAGACTCGCCGCGTTGTGCAGCACGCTGTCGCAGTTCTGATCGATCCAATGCCGAGCATCCAAATCGAGTCCGAGGAACGGCTCGCAAATATCCCCCTCGAAAATGTAGGGACGGGGGAGTTCGCGTTCGAGGAAGTCTTCCCAAGTCGTCATCAGACTTTCGATGCGATCCGATCCCGATTGGCGACGATTGCCGCGAACGACCACAGCCACGGGCACTTCAGCCAGCAACAAGTCCTTGAGCAGATAACGTCCCAGGAGGCCGGTCGCCCCGGTCAGCAAAATGTGATAGCGCATCGTTTGTCGTGGGGTGAAAAAGAAGGGCCGGAGGGTTTAGCGGCGGAAGGTTTGCTCCCCAACGCTGGCCCGACGAGTTCACGGAGCCAACCGCCTGCCACAGATTTTAGGCGATAAACGGGGATTCACAACTTAGTTCCGCCGAGCGAGCGGGAGGAATCAACTGAGTCAAACTCGGTCTCCCTATCGAAAGTCAGAACCGGCAGGGTCACAGCAATCAGTCGAGTCACCGAAGACCCGCGTTCTGGCGAACGCGGCTACGTCACGACGACCAGTCGCGTCACAGGCGATCGTCTTCCACCGCTCGAAAGATTCGCAGACCGTTGCGGATTGATTGCCAGTGCCAGAAGTGCGGACCTTGAAGCGGGACCGGCGTGAGCGGCCGGGCGGCCTCCGCCAACTCGGCGAGTCGCTTGGTGTGAAAGAATCCCAGCAGACAGGGGAGCAACACCAAGTCACCGAACTGAGTGGCGAGCAACGTCGCGGCCATCAACCAACCGAATTGAGCGGTCGGGCCGAAGCTGCTGAAGGTCAGAGCCAACATGCCCACGGCCATGATCATCGTCGAATTGAAAATCGGTGGTCCGGTTTTCAGATAGGCTTCGCGAGTGGCTTGCGCTCGGTCGCCACATTCTTTCAAAACGCTGTCGTAGCAGACGAGGAAGTGGAAGGCTCCATCCACCGCGATGCCCATCGCGATGCTGCCGGACATCATCATGCCGATATCCACCGGGCAGTCGATCCAACCGAGGAAACCAAACACCACGGCAATCGGCGCGAGGTTGGGCAACATCCCAATGAAGCCCGCCTTCACCGATCGCATCGCGAGAATGAAGACAACCATGATCGACCAGAACGCCCACACGAACGACGACCAGAAGCCTTCGTAGATGTCTTGCTGAGCCTTCTCGATCAGCGGCGACATGCCGGTGAACGTGATCGGCGCGTCACCGACCAATCGGCGAAGCTCCTGAAAGGTTTGCTCCTGTTGACCGCGCTGATCCGAGCGAATGTGAGACGAGATCCGCCAGTATTGTTCCCCACCCGCCAAGAAGTCGTTATCCGATTGCCGCTTCTGAGCGCGAGCGAGAAGTTGGGTCAGCTCCAATCCCGTCGGCATCTCTTTCGGGAAGAGCGTCGCCAAGGACATCGTGTGAACGATGCCGGGATGCGAGGCAATCTTCGATTCCAGCTCCTGCACATACCGCAACCTCGCCACGAACGGCAGGCTCGCGAGTTCAGGGGTCTTCCCGAAATCCACCGTCGCTTCGATCGTGTCCGTATTCGTGAGATCGCTGCGGATGCGTTGGACGTCTCGCAGAACGATGTTGTCTTTCGGAAAGAATCCGAGCGGATCGAGGTGCGAACGGAGCCACGTCAAACCGGCTCCGAGGCACATGACGATCACCGCCCCGACCACGACCACTCGGCGACTGCGAACCAGCAACCAATCCGCGACCGGCTCGAACCAGCGGTGCGTACTACTGGAGATGCTTCGGCGAGGAGGACAGACCGCGATCACGGCCGGAGTCAGCAGTGCTCCGACCAGGAAGGCGATCACGGAACCCAGCGCCCCCGCTCCACCGAACTGACGCACCGGAATGAAACTGCTCGCGCACAGCGACCACATGCCGATCGCCGAAGTGAAGGCCGCGAGAAAGCAGGGCCAGAACGCCATCCGAAACGAGACCCCGATGCGATCGGGATCTGTCTCGTCCAGACCCTCGTAGTAATGCAGGACGTGAACCGAGACCTCCAGCGTGAAGACCATCACCATCACCGGCAGCGCGTCGAGCACGAAGTTCATCTCGCCGCCGCAGAGTCGCAGGATCGAAATCGTCGCCTGAATGGCGAAGACGGTCAGTCCCAGGATCATGCCAGTCAACGGCCAGTCACGCAGTTGGTAGTAGAGCAGTCCCGCGCAGATACCGAGCGAGACAATAAAGAACACCTTGTTGCTTTCGCGTCCGCCCAAGCGATTCAGCTCGGCGATCACCACCGGTGAGCCGGCCATGTTCACCGCGTCACCATCCAGTTGGCAGTACTTCAAGACCTCGCGAATGTCCGACACGGTGCCGGCTCGGTCCCGAATGCCATGTTCGGACAGCATCACGACCGCGCCGATTCGCTTCCCGTCTCGCGACACAAACAGCCCGCTGAGTCGCTGGGCGATGTCGTCGTCCTTCACGCTGAGGTCTCGCATCACCGCGTGCATGCGTTGCGGAGTCCAGCAGTGACGCACGCCGGGCCGACGTTCGATTCGTCCCACGACCCCTTCGATCAACTCGTCGCCGAGCTGAGCATCGA
Source organism: Planctomycetaceae bacterium (assembly GCA_046156195.1). GTDB lineage: Bacteria > Planctomycetota > Planctomycetia > Planctomycetales > Planctomycetaceae > SXKJ01. Next base: position 33,320 of record JBJXEX010000217.1, read on the forward strand.
GACCGATCAGGATCACTTCCTCGGCCCCGAAGCGAGTCTTGAACTCTTCGTAGGTTCGTCGAACCTGCGAGTTCTCCGGCAACCACGCTTCGATGTCGTTATTCGAGGTGATGGCATCGGCGTAGAAATGCAGCACCGGCAACATCGCCAATGACAACAGCAGCAGGCGCAACCCGTGCTTTTTATAGAACGTCGATAGCATGATTCGGCCAAGCGGTGCGGAGGAGCGTGTCGCACCCTGTCTATCGAGCCAATTCTGCCGCGTCCCAAAGGTGTTTCCCCGCCGTTTGTCTCGGCCGCACAAGAAACAGAGTCGGTCCAAGTAACATCGGAAAAGTCTCGCCGGTCTTCGGAACCGGATGAGCCGCGAAAGTTACTCGTCGTCTTCGAGTTTACTGAGGAATCTGGCACCGCTCATGAACATGCCGTTATCGGCGGGGCGGCACCATTCGATGGCGACCCGATACCGATACTCGCGAGTGTCGCTGGCCATCTTCACGGTCGCATCGCCGACCGACACCGAACCGCGGTGCAAGAGGCCAATGCCGTAGCGGCTAATTTCGCGTGTCATCGCCGGCACGACCGAACCGCGTGCGGTCACGACCTCCGCCGGAACCGACAACTCCAGCCGTTCGGCCGAGCGTTGAACCGTGGGATCGAGCTTTTCGATGCTCTCCAAGACCGAGTGCAAATCTTGCAACGTGGGACGGCTCCAGGGATCAGCCATTGCGTGACTCCAGCATTCGCGGGGTTCAGAACGATTCGCCGAGCGGTCAGGCCGCTCCAGCCGACCAACTATAGGTCAGCTTTGTGAGACGCGACTGAGACGACGACCGAATTTTTCTGAAAGGCGAATCCCGTCGCCGCGTTCGCCAGAACGCGGGACCGTCGCACGAGCCTGTGACGATTCCGTAGGGTAGGTGGCTCGCCTGCCCTGATGAAAACCTTGAGCAGCATTGATTGAAACTTGTTGCGCGTGTCGCGATTTGACGCGGTCTTTCTTCATCCGTGCCCCGGCCTTGCCATCTGTGCGAGTCAAGAAAATCCGGCCTCGCACGGTTGGCAAAGCCGGGGCACGGATGAAACTCCTGACGCAACAGTCGTGATCTCATGGCGACTGCCCATGTTCCCTAACTTTCGGGGTTTCATCAGGCCACAGCTCGCCTGCCGATTTCTTCCGAGAAAAGTAACAGGCGAGCCGCCTGTTCTACGATGAGGTCACGGCCTCTCGGATGATGGCGACGAGGTCGGCATTCGGCTGGGAGCAGCGGTCAATTGCATCCGGCGTCGCCAGGCAAAGCCGATCGCGATGGCCGATGCGATGGAACCCAAGGCCATGAGCATTCGTTTCCAACCCCGACCGCTCGAAGGTGGCTCCGCAGCTCCGATGGCCGGAGCCAGTTCCGCGAAGACGGGTGGTGGTGGTGCCATTCCCGAATCCACTTCCAGCCCCGCCAACTTCGGACCAGTTCCCAAGTCCGAATCCATCTTCAGCGACGGCAGACTTCCGAGATCACCAGGCACGCTCGGTTGTTCGTAGTCAGCGGTCGTCAGGCCGGGCGAGTCGTCGGCATCTGCCGAGGATTGCAGAGAAATCTGTCCGCCAGACCGGGGACGATTTTGCGTTGCCCCAGGAATGATTTCGATATTTGCGCCAGTGTTCGGATTGGTCTTCCCCGTCGCACCGCTGGTTCCCGGAGGACTCGTCGAGTTTCGTTGAAACCGATTCGGCGGCGCATTCGTGTCGATGATCAATTCGCCATTGAGGACTGCTCCCTGAGACTTCGTGGGCGGGGTGAATTCATCAAGGCTCGCCGGGCTGAGATGTCCTTTGTTCGCGGTCGGATTGCTGGCACGAGCGGTCGTTCGCGGCGCAGGAGCCACCGGTTCCGGTTCCGGTTCCGCCAACTCATCACGGTCCATTTCACGTCGCCAATCATCGACTGTCTTTTGGACGCTTTGCCGCCGATCGACGACGCTCTGGCCAGCAACCGTCTTAGCGGCCTCGGACGTACGCTTCACGGTCGGTTGAGTGGTACGAACCTTTTCGACAGTCTTCTTGACTGGCGGAATTTGCTCGTCGATTGCGAACGGCTCGGCTGCGGCCTCTTCAGCCTCGTCGAGAAATTTTCGTTGGGCAGTCGCTGTCGGGGGTGTCGTTCGGAGTGTGGTTCGCGGTGTCGCTTGCTGTTCGCGTTGCGGCGCGGTGGGCTTGGTCGCAGCGGCCCGCTTCTTGGCGGCGAGCGCTTCCGCTGCCGCTTTCGCTTCGGCAAGCTCGCGAGCCTCTTCCGCTTCTTCCTCCATTTCGTCATCAAGGCCCAGGTCGAGTTCTTCGTCATCGAAGTTGACGGTCGCCACCTTATCGTTCGGAGGTTTGTTGTTCGAAAGTTTGTCGGTCGGCCGTTTGGTGCTCGGTGGCGCGCTGACCACATTCTTGAACGGGTCTTCCTCCAGCGGATTGGCTTTGGCGGTGGCCGTCGATTTGGGACTCGACTTCTTGGACACCGGAGATGGTGCGGAGGGGCGGGTGTCCGGCAGCTTTTCATCAAACAACGAATCGTCGAGCAAATCGGTCACGGGCCGTTTGTTCGGGTCTCGCCGAGCGAGCGGTGTTTGCTCCGCCGGCTTGGAATTCTTCGCGGTCGCAGTGGCGGACTTCGAGGAACGTGAGGGGAGCGGCTCCTCGGCGAGCTGTTTGCGTCTGGCTGCCGCAAGATTGCCCGCGGCACGTTCCGAGTCGTCATTCGTTGGTTTGCGAACCGAATCGCTCGGTTTCGTTTTCGACTTGGACTTTGTCTCGCTTCTGACAACCCGCTCATCGTCGTCTTCGTCGTATTCCTCGCGGCGATAGTCGGACTCTGGGCGAGCTTTCTTGCGATTGATGAATTTGCCTTTGTCCTTTTCGGCGAGTTCCTGCTTGTCCGCTTTCAGATCGCGGTCTTTCTTGGAGAAGAGCCGGGGACCAGCGTGGCATCCCAAGAAGGTGGTTCCCATCAGCAGGGCCAGCCCCACGACGGCAGCCTGACGTCTCGACGCGCGTTTGAATCCGTTCACGGCGTGCTTCCTAAAACTCGATGATCGCGAGGACTCCGGTTCTGTCCGAAGCTCACTCATCTCGATTCATCGACCCTGCGGAAGCCGCCCCCTTAACCAGCTTGTCCAAGCTGTGAAGCCTTAACGAATTGGCAGGCGCGACGCAGTTTGCCGAGTGTGACAGGCTGTCTTCTCAGGCGATTGTCCCCTTTCGCGGAGCGGCTGTGAGATTTAGAGCCGCGACCGTGAGGGAGCGGTCCATCGCTCCCTCACGTTCGCGGCTCCAAAACTTCACAGCCCCATTGCGGCTTCGCCTCGTTACATCTCGCCGCTGCTTCGATTCGACCACCACGGCAAGCTCACGCCGCCGTCAATCGTCAGCGTGCTGCCGGTCATGTAGTCGGCGTCGTCGGAGAGAACATAGATGACTGACTTGGCGATCTCGTCGGGTTGACCGAGGCGTCCCCAAGGGAGTTTCTGTCCGCCGACTTCAATTTGCTCTTCGGAGAAAAACTTGCGCTCGCCCGGCGTGTCGATCCAGCCGGGGTGGACGATGTTGACCCGGATGCGCTTTTCGGCAAGTTCAATCGCGGCGGTACGAGCCATGTGATCGATCGCGGCCTTGGCCATGTTGTAGGCCATCGCGGTCGGGATCGGGATCACTGCGTGCGGCGAGCTGACGACGACGATCGAGCCGCGTGTCCCTTGTTTCAACATCTGCTGAGCCGACGCCCGCACTCCGTAGAACGCGCCCCACATTGTCACGTCGATCGTCCGTTTGAAGCCCGCCATGTCCGCGTCGACCATCAACTGGCGGTCGCTGTAGACGGCGTTCGAGACGTACAGATCGAGACTTCCGAAAGTGCTTGCTGTCTTCGCGACCATCTCTTCGACGTTGGCCTGCTCTGAGACGTCCGCTTGCAGCAGCAGCGCCTTCTGGCCGGTCTTCTCGATCTCGCGAGCGACCTCTTCCGCCTTCTCGCGATGCGAGCGGAAGTTGATCGCGACGTTCGCCCCTTGTTTCGCCAGCTCAATCGCGATCGAGCGGCCAATCCCCATCGAAGCTCCCGTGACCAGTGCGTTTCGTCCTGCGAATTTCATGTCGTCTTCCTCTTGTCCGCTCTGTGATTCTCTGTGCCTCTGTGTTTCAAAACTCTTGGAAACACAGAGGCACAGAGAATCACAGAGGGGTTGCGAAAAGCAAATCAGCCGGCCAACAAATCGTTGGTCGGCTGGAAGGTGATGATGATGAAAGTCGAAAACTAGACCGAGAAGCTGCTGCCGCAGCCGCAGGACTTCTTGCTGTTCGGATTGTCGAAGGTGAAGCCACGGCGCTCGATGCCGTCGTAGAAGTCGATCGTTGTGCCTTCGAGGTACAACGCGCTCTTGCGATCGACGGCGACTTTCAGGCCGTGTTGCTCGGAGACGACGTCGTTCATTTCGTCGCACTTGTCGTCGAAGCCCAGGCTGTACGAGAACCCGCTACATCCGCCGCCGGCCACGCCGATGCGCAGGACGGTCGATTCTGGCAGCTTCTTGTCGCTGAGCACGCGGTTCATTTCGCCAGCGGCTTTCTCGGTGATGATGACGATCGAGCCTACGGAAGTTGCGGGTGCAGACGGCATCGTGCAGGTGGACATGACTTTCAAACTCCTGGTGAGAAGGTTGTCGGGTGGGAACGGGGTCGAGCGGCCATCCGAAGCCAGCTCGAGTCGCGGGAGAGTATAGCGAGCCGCCTTCCGACGAAAACTGATTTTTCGCACTTTCGGCTGCGAAAACTTTAAGCCGCCCGCTTCGGTGCCGGTCGGACGGTTGATAAAGTGCCGCTCCCCCGAACTTATTCATGGCCTACTCATACAGGAAGCGGCCTGACGCAATGTAACCCGATGCGTAAGCGAGGGTCTGCGGCGGCGGATGACGACTCGCTCGCTGACGCTTCGGGTTACATTTGCGCCGTGAATAATGCCGGCTCCCTTTTCGAGACGCACCATGCAACCGCAGCTTCCGTTTGATTCCCGCGAACCGCAAATCGCCCGCCTCAGCGACCTGCAACCCAGGCAGTCGGCCGACTGTTTCGTCTTGCTGTCGAACAAAGAGAAGGCGAAGACTCGCGACGGCAAGCCGTACTACCGAGTCACCCTCCGAGACGCCAAGCGGGCCACGACCTCCATGATCTGGAGCGATTCCGCGTTCTTCGCCGACTGCGACACGCTGTGGCAGACGGGGCAGTTCTACAAGGTCCGAGGCCGCTACCAAGAGACCGATTTCGGCCCGCAGTTCGATCTCGAAAAGATTCGCCTTGTCGAAGCGGCCGACGAAGCTCAGGGCTTCCGGTCCGGCGACCTCGTCCCTTCCTCGCGGTTCAACGTCGAGGAGATGTTCACGGAGCTGGTTTCGATCGCCTCGCAGCAAATCTCCGAAGTCCCGCTGCGAAAATTGGTCATCGAGCTGCTGATGGAGCATCAGCACGACATCCGACAGATCGCCGCCGCCGCAAAGAATCATCACGCTTTCACCGGCGGCTATTTGGAGCACGTCCTGTCGGTGACTCGGCTCGCTCTGCAATTCGCCGAGAAGTACGCCGACTACTACCCCGACATGCAGCCGCCGCTGAGCAAGTCGCTGGTCGTCGCCGGAGCGATCCTGCACGACATCGGCAAAATTCACGAACTGAAATACTCGCCGAGCGGCTCGACCTACACCGCCGCCGGTCGGCTGGTCGGGCACATTTTCATCGGCCGCGACATGATCCGCGACAAGGCTCGCACGATTGCCGACTTCAACCCGGAGACGCTGCTGCGGCTGGAGCACATCATCATCTCGCACCAGTCGCTGCCAGAGTGGGGCTCGCCGATCGCGCCGAGCACTCCCGAAGCGTTGCTGGTTGCCGAAGCGGACAACCTCGACGCGAAGTTCCACGAACTCGCGGCGGCACTGATGATCCCGCCGACTCCCGGCGAAGAATTCACAACTCGCGACAACCCGCTGAGACGCTCGATCTTCCGAGGTCTCGCCGACAACTCTTCCACTCAGAA
>JBJXEX010000489.1:0-5676 GCA_046156195.1 Planctomycetaceae bacterium
GACCGTGAGGGAGCGGTTGTGTTCGGGACTTAAGACCGCTCCCTCACGGTCGCGGCTCAATTCTTCACAGCCTGGGAACATTGCCAACGCTCGCAACGCGGCGGCTCCAGAAATCGCCGGCAGGCTGGAGCAACCGAACGCCGCCGTCAGTTGTCGCTGTGAAAACTCCGCACCGAGCTGCCGCACTTGAGCCACATAGCGACGATCATCCGCCAGATCGATGGAATGCACTCCGCGCCGGAGACACGTCCGCAGCAGCGTGTCATCGAAGTCCGCAAACGGTCCAGCGCATTGCACCACGACACCATGTCCGCTCAATGCTTGTTCGCAACTGGCGGCATTCTGAACATCAACCGCCGTGGCATTCGCGTCGCCGCTCAGGTCTCTCGCGAATCGCGCGGCGCGAACGTGATCGCGTCCCGCAACCGTGATCGAAACCCCGCGCTGAACCAGCTCACGCGAGACTTCGGCACCGAAGGTTCCGTAACCGCCAATCACCAACACGCGAGACATCGCCTGCTCCGAAAACCCAGACTGTCTTTGCGAGTCCGCTGAGGACTATCGCCACTGATTGAGGATGACGAGCTGGTCTTCCAAGGACATCTCGGCCGCTTCGAGTTTGGCGATGGCTCGAACAATCCCTTGCGGACTCAGGTCGCGTTTCGGGTTGTTATCGCGGCGGACGATCAGGATTCCTGAGTGATGGCCTCCGGCTTGGCGGATGAGGTCATGCAATTCTTGAAAGTCCGCGAAGTTGGCAGTCAGCAACAGAAGACCTTCACGAAGCGCGTGCGTGAGATGAACCGGATCCGAAGCGCCGTACAAATCCACCTCAATGGGCAATTCCACCTGATGCCCCGCCTGCCTGAGAAGTCGAGCAAGCAATCGCGAGGCACAGTCGTCGTCTAAATACAGTTTCATAATTGTTTCAGTTGCTCACGTTCGCGCGGCGACAGAAGCTTCGGCGCAGGTTGATGCTTGTAGTTCGGTTCGTTCATTCCGGTGGCCTGCAGCAGTGCCTCTTCGCGTGAATAATCCTCTTCCAACTCCGATGGCTGCGACTCGCAATAGGCAATCGCCTCTTCAACCGCCTCGACCGGCAAACCGTAGTCGGCGGCAATTTCTTCCGGCGTCAGCGGATCATCACTGGCAAACCAGCCATAGAGGACTCGCGCTCGAATACGAGTGCCGCTGACAAACAATTGCTTGTAGGCAGATTTTGGATTTGGTGACAAAAAGCGGTAGAGAGTCTCTGTGGCGATCATGATTTCAATGCCTTCCGGCTTTCTGGGCGATGCTCATGGTCCGATTCCGAAAAAGACAACGGCCTGATGCGGACACTGCGAAGAAAGATAACCACGATTGCGACCGCACCGCCACAACTCGCTATTTCTCCGGGAAAATCTCGACCATCACCGATTTGAAGCCAGGTGTTTTCGACTGCGGATCGACGTCGCGCGGGACCAAGATGTTCGCCTCCGGGTAGTACGCCAGCGCGTTGCCGGGACGGATATCGAACGGGCGAGCCAGCAGCCAACGCATCTCACCGGTCGCGCTGCGGACGCGGACTCGTTGATCGGGCTGGAGGCCGAGGCGGGCGAGATCGATTTCGTTCAGCAACAGGACGTCCCGACGTTCTTGGGCGCGATAGATGTCTTCCTCGTCGTAGACGACGGAGTTGAATTGGCCTTCCGAGCGGACGGTCATCAGCCGCATTCGGCCGTCGTGCGGATCGGGGGGCGGCGGCAGAGCGACGGTGTGAAATTTGGCTCGGCCTGTTGGCGTCGGGAACTTGCGGTCGGCGAGGTCGCGGCCGGAGATGTGGAACTCCCGTTTCGTCTGGTCGATGTCGCCGATCGGTTCGAGGCCGGGGATCAGGTCGGCGATCAAGCGGCGCACGGCGGAATGACTGTGCAAGTCGGACCAGTTCAGTGAACCGCTGACCGAATCGCCGAACACTCGCCGCGCGATCTCGACGAGGATCGAGACTTCGCTGCGCGCGCCGGGGACACGCGACGCTCCGCCGGCCGAGAGGCGGACGAAACTGAACATCGACTCTTGCGTGGTCGGCTGCGGTTCTTCATCGCGCGGCAGCACGGGGAGGATCAGCGTTTCTTTCGCGCGGCCCCAGGCATGACCGGTGTTGAGCGTCGTGCTGAGGTACGCGACGAGGTCGAGATTCCTCATCGCGTCCTCGGCGAAGCGAGCGTCTGGATTGCTGCCGAAAAGATTGCCGCCGAGACTCAGCGCGGCACGCATCTCGCCGCGAGACGCCGCGTCCATGCAGGCCATCGTGTCGAGTCCCGGCGAGGTCGGCGCTTTGACTCCGAGACGTTGCTCGAAGCGTTCCAGCAGCGCGTGCTTGAGCGTCGGAGTCACTCCGACCGAGCCGAGTCCTTGCACGTTGCTGTGTCCGCGAATCGGCATCAGTCCGGCGTTCGGCCGGCCGACCATGCCGCGCAGCAATGCGAGGTTCGCGATCATCCGCACGTTCTCGACGCCGTGCAGGTGATGCGTGATTCCCATCGTCCAACCGATGACGACGTTCTTCGCGGCGAGAAATTTGGTGGCCGTTTCTTCGAGAGATTGCCGCGTCACGCCGGAGCCGGCTTCGAGATCGGCCCAGCTTGTCGCCTCGACCTGCTGACGAAGCGCCTCGAAGTTTTCGGTGTGCTGGTCGATGAACTCGCGGTCGAGTCCGTCCCGTTCGAGCACGATCTTGATCAGGCCGGTCAGCCAGGCGATGTCGCCGCCGATGTGCGGTTGAACGTATTGACTGGCGATCTCCGAACCGAAGAACAGGCTCCACGGATCGCTCGGTACGCGGAAGTTGACGAGTCCCAGTTCCTTCGCCGGATTGACGACGATCACCTGGCCGCCGCGCCGCCGAATCTGCATCAAACTGCGCATCAACCGCGGATGGTTCGACGCGGGATTGCCGCCGATGAGGATGTAGAGATCGCAGCCATCAAGGTCTTCCAAACGGATCGTGCCGGTCCCCTGTCCGACGCTGCTGGCCAGTCCGACGCCGCTGGCTTGATGACAGTAATACGAGCAGTTGTTGACGTAGTTCGTCCCGAACAATCGAGCGAGCAATTGCAGCAAGAAGCCCGCCTCGTTTGATGATCGTCCGCTGGCGTAGAAGAAACTCTGAGTTGGTCCGGCTTCGCGCAGCTTGGCGGCGATCTTGTCGAACGCCTCGTCCCAAGAGATGGCTCGATAACCAGCGTCGGTGGGACCGGCGTAAAGCGGTTCGCTCAACCGGCCGCTCAGTTCCAGTTCGCGCGGCGACAACGCTCGCAGTTCGTTGAAGCCGTACCGCGCGAAGAACTCCGGACGGATGCCCGCTTGCATGTCGGAGGCCATCGCTTGGAACGATTTCTTGCAGACCTCCGGGAAGTGCCCCCCCTCGTTGACCATGCCACCCAATTGTCCCCCCATGCCAAGTGCGCAGGTCTTGCAAGCATTGCGGCTCCTCAGAGCCTGCCACATCCGCCGCCAACCGACACGATTGGCCAGCCGCAACGAATACCAAATCGCCTTCCAGCCTCCGCCACTTTTCATACGCCGCATTCGCGGTCCCTTTCGTCGAGAGTTTCAGTCAGCGGCAGTCTGGTCTGTTTTCGATTCGGTCGCCAGAAGAACCCGTTTTTTAGGTTGGGCACGCTGGCCCGTTCTTGCGTCGAAACGTCTTCGACTTGGCGTGAGTCGCGTCTCTCCGAATCAGCCACTCATCAACCACGAAGTGCGAGTCAATCAACGCTTGCAGAATCGGACTGCCGGCGGCTGGCGTGATCGTCAACGAGTCCGTGAGGTCTGGGACTGCGTCATCGCTTGCGTGAACTTTTCATCCGAACGGATCCATTTCGACATCGAACAATCAATCGTCATGGCTTTGGTGACTTGGCTGCGAATGGTTTCGCAGCTTTCGCTTTTTTAGCGGGCTTTGAAGTCGCCCGACGAAGCAGTGATTCGATGAGTTTGGCTTTTCGTTGTCCGTCCCCGCCATGTGCCAAGAGCGACTCTTCTATTTCCTTTTGAATCCATTGAGCTTCAGGCGGGTATCCGCTTGGAATGGGCGTATCCATTTTGGCACCTCGTTGTGAAATTCTAAAATGTCCGTGGCTTGTGACTTCATTCGGAAAGTTCAGCGGGAACCTGGATCGAACGATCGTCGCCTACCCTATTTTTGCGTCATGCAACCGTCAATCCACGACGGCGGTGACGGATGTCGTATCGGTAAGACGGACTTGAAGCGATATCGCGCCGTCGTCGTTCGGTCAGACCTTCCATCTGGCAAGATATGCTCAGACCATTCCTCGCTCAGACGCAACAACAAAGCGTGTTGTCCCCAGGGTAATACAAGTTCCTTGGTACGATCGTAAGGCTGTCGCCAGAGCGCGATTCGGCTGTCGGTTCCTCCATCGCGATGAGCCTGGCGAGCAATGAGTCCCAGCGAAGTGAAGCTGAGCACGGAGCATCCCGGATCATCGGCCAGCACCGTCGCATATCGTCCAGACCAACGGTTCTCCAATTGAGGACCATCCATCAATAAGGCGACCACCAAGTTTGGCCCCACGGCGCGAATGGCTGTCTGAACCGGATCAATGCGTGCGAGGTCTTCACAAACCAGCGGAGCCAAACAAGCTCCATGCCGGAACACAAAGAACTTGCATTCGCGCTGAGAGACATCGATCTGTTCCCACCACTCACGACTCACGTCCAGCTCTTGCTGCAATCCGTAACGCTCAATCTGATACTTTTCGAGTTTCCAACGATGATGCTTCGACTGTTCCCAACTGACCGGATTCTTTGTGGTTGAAAAGACCGACGTGAAAACGGAATTTCGAGGCTGCTGCGTCGTGTCTGACGTGATACCCGAGATGAGGAAATCGAGACCGGTTGCACACACGCTTCAGAACGGGGCACGGCCAAGCAGAGACTACGAGTGGGATTGGGAAGACGGCGATCAAACTCTAAATTCATCGCTCGGCGATAAGCCTCGGCCACATACCAAGCAAATGGATTCATCGAACCCAAATCAGGGAAATTCTCAGGAAGTGGAGAAAAACCAACTCCCACACAAGCTTCGTCCGCAATGGCCATCAGACGAACCGCAGACTTCCACCAAATCGGCGGAGTGCCGGTGAACGGCTCAATGACCGGCTTCTGAGAATGCTTCAGAATGACCTTCCAATCGTCTCGAGCCAACTTGGGAAGTCTCTTGGACATCATCCGAGCGGCCTCCAGAATCGACTGGCCGTATTGCGGCTGAGAGAGCCCAGACAGCTCGGTCCATCCAACGAACTGCTGATGGGCATAACATCCCGCCCGCTCCAAAAGAGTGGCCGCAATCGCAAACAAATCCGGCGGCCAACGTGGTAGTTCTTTCCAAGAAGGCTCTTCGGAATTTGTTCCATCCACCAAAACGGGATTCGTCCCGTAGGGCAGAATCTGTTTGATCAAATTGAGGATCGTGGGCATTCTCGCCTCCAACCAAACCGGCAACTCACGTTTGCCGCTTACGACGATTGACGTCATCGTTCTAAACTAGTCCTAAACCAAGCGTAGTCTAAACGTGAGAAAGTTTGAGAAAGACGAAACCCTCCGGCGTTTTCCGGTGTTTAGTGAGTATTCACGATCAACGAACATCGACACACAGGAGGTTTTCGAGTG
>JBJXEX010000256.1:0-3724 GCA_046156195.1 Planctomycetaceae bacterium
CGACTCATAACACACACAATACATATGATGACCGCGATAAGATTCTCGACCGCGCCCGTAAGTATCTTTCTCGCATCCCGCCGGCAATCAGCGGTCAAGGAGGCCACGCCGCGACGTTTCTCGCCGCACAGCATATCGTACATGGGTTCTCGCTGGATGACCGCGATGCGTACAGTCTGCTCACGCAATGGAATCAGACGTGTCAGCCACCTTGGAGCGAGGGCGAACTGCAACACAAGATCACGTCGGCGAGAGAGAAGGGGACTCAAGTCGAGATCGGCCAGCATCTCCGCGATACGCGACCGCCGCCGACTGGCTCATCCGCCGCGCCACGAACCGAGACCAGTGAGCCAGTCGAGTGGGCATTGCCACGCACGCCGCTGGCCGCTGGGACGAAGGTGAGATGCTCTGACCGAGGAAATCTCGGCGACGTTGTTCACGACGACGGCGGACCCACGATTACAGTCGAGCACGTTGGGAAGGACGGCACCAAGACGGTCGATCACCCGGCGACCGAGGTTCGGCTGGCGGACGGGATGCCGCTTGAACCAACCGCGATCGTGCTGCCGAAAATCCGAACCGCGCGCGAACTGGTTGGAACATTCAAGCACCTGCGAGAACCGCTGATCGACGGCCTGTTAAGGCAAGGCGAAACGATGAACGTGATTGCCTCCACAAAGATCGGCAAGTCATGGCTGGCAACGCTGTTGGCTCTCGATTTTGTGTCGCAGCGGAAATGGTTCGGCCGATTTTCAACGGCCGGGGGGGACGTGCTCGTCGTCGATAACGAATTGCATGAGGAAACATCGGCCTATCGGATTCCGGCCGTCGCAAACGCGAATATGACAAGCCTCGACGAATACGGGGATCACATCCATGTGATGAACCTGCGAGGCTGCTTGGTTGACCTCCCGACCCTCGCCGGGTTCCTTTCGACGATCGAACCGGGGAAATACCGGATCGTCGTTCTCGATGCGTTCTACCGATTTCTGCCGGAAGGATGCGATGACAATTCAAATCCTGACATGACCCGGCTTTTCAATCTGCTCGACTCCGTGGCCATCACGCTGGGCTGCGCATTCGTCTGTATCCACCATTCGAGCAAAGGCTCGCAGACTGGCAAAGCCGTCACCGACGTTGGCTCAGGCGCTGGTTCAATGTCACGCGCCGCCGATTGCCATGTGGTTCTGCGACCGCACGAACAAGAGAACGTCGTTGTGATGGAAGCCGCTGCTCGAAGCTGGCCGCCGCTGAAGCCGCTCTGTCTGCGATGGGAATGGCCGCTCTTCTCCGAGGATACGACCCTCGACCCGTCGCTCTTGAAACCTGAGCGGTCGAAAACCACTGAGCAACAACGGTCAGCCAGACTCGCCGCCGACGTTGAGCGGCTGATGGAACTGCTTCAGAAGGCCAATCAGCCACTGACCCGTGGCGAGATCAGAGATCGACTCGGATTGAACTCCACAAATTTCAAAACCGCGTTCGCCGAAGTGCTGCAACAAAATCTTGTGAATCAAACAACCAAGAAATCAGGCAACGGACGGAGCTATGACGCCTACCAATTGCAGCCGGACAGCCGGGCGTCCGTGTGACCTGTCCGACTGTCCGTGTGCAGCAGCAGCAGGACACGGACACCTCTAAAGAGAGTGTGTCCGTGTGCTGCTTGCGGCTGCTGCACTGGCAGTCCGGTTGAAGGAAGAAAATCGAAAGCTGTCCGGCTGCTCGCCGCTGGCTCACCAAGAAAGGAAACAGACCCGTGATCATCACCTGCGAACTTGGAACGACGACAACGGAAAATGAAAACGGCAAGGAAGTCGAATCGACTTTGGCCCGCTGCTCGCGTTGCGGCCATGAAACAACCTCGTTCGGCACCAGCAACGGAAGCATCAAGCGCTGCCTTTGGCTGATGCGCCAAGAGTGTCCGCGCCGAGAGCAAAACTTCTACTTCGACGAGGAAGCCTGAGCGTCTGGTTGCCCCGCGACCTGACCGCGCCGTTCTGTTCACACCCACACGGCAGGTTGGATTAGAAGCGCTCTTGAGTTCACATCGTGGTTCGTGCTATAAAACACACATGAACGCATCAGGCACGATCACCGCCGTACTTCGCACCGCGCTCGCGGAATCGCCGCTGCCGTTGGCCGGCATCGCGCGAAAGACGAATGTCGAGCGAAGTTCGATCAGTCGATTCCTCGCCGAGCGGTCGAGTCTCAGGCTCGACTCCGCTGATCGAATCGCCGAACTCTTCGGCTTCCAACTCACATTGAAAGGTCCGCCCCATGACGACTGAAACAATCCCCGACCTGCGCGCCAAGCTGCGTGCCAAGGACGCGCGAATCGAGCAACTCGAAACCGATTTGTGGCTCGCAGAATTGCAAATCAAGGCCATGCGTTCGGGCCGAAAAACGGGCATCCCAGCCGTTGATGGAGCGATCCGCAAAATCAATCAACAGGGCGTCCCCGCTTTCATCCCGGCGGCGAAAGCGGGCGAGCTGCACGGCGCGGCACGAATGGCCGCTGCGATGAAGCTGCCGGACGGAAAGCCGTCGATCCCCGCTGTGATCGGCCAGACGTTCCGAAAGCTCCGCGCGCCGTTCGCAACCGGGCTTCTGCTCGCCGCGTCTCTGTTGTCCTGAGCAATTAGCCAAACCGTACACTATCTCGAAAGGCCGACCACATGAATGACGTGTTTGATCAGATCGCCGCGCTGGAAGCCGACCGCTCCGCGTTTTTGGAGGGGGAGTGGCTCAAAATCGCTCGCCTCGCCGCGAAGAACAAAGCCGACGTTGGTACTGTGCGTTCCCTGCTCGACTTGACCGGGCGACCTCTGGCCGAGTTTCGAGACGAAGTCGATCACATCCGCCGCATCACCGAGTTGCGAGCGACCGTTGCCGCGACCGACCGAGCACGCGCGGCATTCGGGAAAGCGAATCGCGAATTTTTGGATTTCTGCTCCGAGAAGCAGGCTCGATTCATCGAAGACGCCGAGGAAACGAATCGGCTGACGAGGGGCAAGCAGATTGCGCAGACAGAAATGCAAGCCTGCGATGAGGCACGCCGCCAGCTTGAGGCGATGGGCGAGCCGCTCGTCGCCGCGTCAGATTACGACTTTTGACTCAACAATCCAACGCGGGAGATGCCTTTCGCCCGCGTCTGTAGCATCGGCCGTTTGGCTTCGGCCGGTGTTGCATTGGTGGCGGCGACGGGTTTCGGCTCCCGTCGCCGCTTTTTTTTGAGGGGGGCGTAGGTACTACTTTCTCCCTTTTTTCCTCGCCGACCATAGAGGGAACAGCCCAGGTTTTGGTTTTTCTTTCAGCCAAACATTTGGTTTTGAGTCGTCAAACATGGTAGAGTCCGTTCAAATGGAACAGATTGTTTCTCCCTCCGACGAAGATCGCCAAGGGGTCAGGGGTTCCGCGACCAAACTCGACAGGCTGTTGTCCGAGTTGGCCACCGCCGAGACTCCGGCCGATCTTCGGCGGCTCAACGCCGAGCTGATCGAAATGGAATTGGACCAGATTCTCGCTGCTGATGCTGAGAAGCTCGCCGCGCTCCTGGCCGAGATTCAGGCCGCTGATCACTGCGCAGGTTGATGTTTCATGCGATGGCCCGTCGCGTTGCCGCTCGTCCCCATTGGCGGACGAGCGCGTGACTGAAATGGGTGGCGTTAGCGATTCGTGGCCGACAACGATCGCAGTGTGGGCAGTGGCTCTTTTCGGCCTGCTG
>JBJXEX010000258.1:0-16574 GCA_046156195.1 Planctomycetaceae bacterium
ACCGCGGATGAAAGACGGCGAGTCACTGTTAGCTGAGACGCGACACAGCACCGAGGAAGACGGAAGGAAATCAGAATGAGCTTGTCGCGTTAGGGGCGTTTGTTTGTGGTCTCATCCAATCGGGACAATGCGCCAAGTCCCAACCCACCATTGACGGAGCGCTGACGATTCAAGGGCGTCAGCCGCGCGGTCGTTGTCGGGTCAGCCATTTCAGTTTTCATTGTCACATCGGTTCGCTGCGACCAGCGGACCTTCATTATCCAACGGAAGCCCAGCCCCATGTCGCTTTCTTCTTGGTTACGCTCAGTTCGTGCGCGCTGCGTCCGCAGTGCCGCTCGCCGAGACATCCACGTTCCGCGCGCTCCTCAAGCGGCGGAGTTGTTGGAGCCGCGTTGCTTGCTGGCGGTCACTCCGCTGTTGATCGACGACACCAATCTGCTGGTGCAGTTGGAGGCCAGCGACAACGTCACGATTCAAGCCGATGCCTCCGGCAACTTGGAGATCTTGTCGAGCGGCTCGCTGGTCATCGCGACGCCGACGATCGCGGTCAACTTGCTGACGTCGATCAGCGTCGTTGGCGGCGATGGGCCGAACCTCATCGACCTGACGAACATCACGACCAGCACGTTCGATCCGGCCTTGACGATCACCGTCAACGGCGGCGATGGCGGCGACACGATCCTTGGCAGTGAGTTCGCCGACAGCTTGATCGGTGGCAACGGAGCGGACTCGATCACCGGAGCGTTGGCCGACGACACGCTCGACGGGGGCAACGGGATTGATTCGCTGTTCGGCGGAGTGGGCAACGATTCGCTGTTCGGTGGCGATGGAGCGGACTCGATCAACGGAGACGCGGGGGACGACACCGTCGTGGCGGGAAGCGGAGCCGACAATGTTTCTGGTGGCGATGGACTCGATTCGCTCAACGGCAGCGACGGCACCGACACGCTGTCTGGCGATGGCGGCGAAGACACGCTCAGCGGAGACAACGGCAATGACTCGCTGTTGGGCGGGACTGAGAACGATGTCCTCTCCGGCGGTAACGAAAACGATTTTGCATCGGGCGACGATGGCGATGACACGATCACCGGCAACGCGGGGAATGACTCGCTGGAAGGGGACGCGGGGCGCGACAGCATCGATGGCGGGGACGGCAACGACACGCTCAATGGCGACGCTGACAACGACACTCTGAACGGCGGGACCGGCAACGACAGCGTGCTTGGACTCGATGGCGACGACTCGATTCTTGGAGGCTCCGGCAACGATGCACTCTTCGGAGATGACGACGATCCCGTCGCGCTTGGAATGGGCAACGACACGGTCCTCGGCAACGCCGGCAACGATTCCCTCAATGGCGGCGGCGGAATCGACTCGATCGACGGTGGAACCGGCAATGACCTCGTGCGGAGCGGTGACTTCGACAGTGCGACCGCCATCCTCATCACGATTGCCAATGCGGCCAATGTGCTGGAGGGTGCGGCCGGGCAGATGACGAACGCCGTTTTCACGGTGTCGTTGAATCGTGCCAGCACTCAAACCGTGACCGTCGATTTCACAACGGCAGATGGTTCGGCGATTGGACTGGGAGCGAACGCGGATTACACGTTCATGAGCGGCACGGTGCAGTTTGCTCCGAATACCACGACGGCCACGATCACCGTTCCCGTGCTGGGAGACGGGCAAGACGAGGCGGACGAGAACTTTTTTGTGCGGCTGTCGAATGCCACGTTCGCCGCGATCGGCGACACGGAAGCGGAAGCGTTCATTGTCGATGACGATGGCTGGACAGCTCAGGGGCCGGCTCCCATCCGGAATGGACAGACCGAAAATGTTCCGCCCAACAACGAGGTCTCGGGGGCGATTCACGTCATCGAGACCCATCCGACCGATCCGAACATCGCGTATATCGGAGCGGTCAACGGCGGCGTGTGGCGGACGAATGATTTGCAGTCCGTGGCTCCGACCTGGATTCCGCAGACGGACAATTTGCCATCGCCGTCGATCGCCGCGTTGGAGATGGACCCGCTCAACTCGAACATTCTGTTCGGCGGGATTGGACGCCGCAGCAGTTTCGGCGGCGCAGGGGGAGATCTCATTGGGCTCATTCGCACGACGGATGGCGGTGCGAACTGGTCGGTGCTGACCGATCCGCTGCTGCCCAATCGCAACTTTCGCGCGATTGCCGTGCGTGGCAACGTGGTGCTGGCGGGAGTGGTCGGCGGAGCGGGCGGAATCTTTCGCAGCCTCGATGGCGGTAACTCCTGGGTCGCGATTTCTGGTGCGAATGGCTTGTCCAACGGATCGGTCACCGACATCACGGACGATCCGTCGAATCCCAGTCGTTACTACGCCGCCGTGGCCGGAGCGGGTGTCTTTCGGACGGACGATAACGGCAACACTTGGGTGAATGTCTCGGTCAACGATCCGAGCGCGAACGGCTTGGACAGTTCCATGCGATCGGCCCAGTTTTCCAACGCGGAAATGGCGGTTGGCAGCAATGGTCGGATCTTCGTTTGCGTGTTGATTGCCGGCCAACCGTCTTACATCGGATTCAGCGACAACCAAGGGGCGACTTGGACACGCATGGATTTGCCGCAGACAAATGAAGCCGGAACCATCGTCGGGCTGAGTCCCCGATCACGAAACGACGGACCGGGAGGACAAGGATCGCTGCACTTCTCGATCCTGGTTGATCCGACCAATCCGAACATCGTTTATGTCGCGGGAGATCGCCAGGACACACCCTTTCCCAACTTCATCGGAGCGCGAAACTTCAGCGGGCGAATCTTTCGTGGAGACACACGGATCACGGCGACTGGTGCGGTTCCCTCACCGCAGTGGGACCACATGACGCACCTCAACACGATCGCCGCCATCCCCAATGGTGGCACGGCCAGCAACAGCTCGCCCCATGCCGACTCGCGTGACATGGCGTTCGACGCGGCAGGAAACCTGATTGAAGTCGATGACGGCGGGATCTTCCGTCGCACCAGTCCGCGAACGAACACCGGCGATTGGTTCTCGATCGGCAGCAATTTGCAGGTCGCCGAGTTCCATGATGTCACCTACGACACGAACTCGAACATCATCTTCGGCGGCTTGCAGGACAATGGCACGCCGATCCAATTGACGCCCGGTTCGACCGTCTGGCGAGCGTTGCAGACCGCCGATGGCGGCGATACGGCGGTGGACACGATCAGCCAGCCGGGGTTCTCGATCCGTTACTCCAGCTTCCAGAACTTGGGCTTCTTCAATCGCCGCACGTTCGACGCCAACAACAATCAAGTCGCGTTTGCGACTCCCACCCTGACGCTGATCGGTGGGGGCACGGCAATCGTGACCGGCAACGGCGGTAACTGTCAGTTCGTCACTCCCGTTGAGGTCAATGCGCTCAATGGGCAGCGAATTCTGATCGGGGCGTTTTCGTTGTACGAGTCGCTGAACCAAGGGAACACGGTCACGGAGATTGGAGCCAACGTCACCGTCAACGCGAGTGCTCTGGTCTATGGCGGCGTGTCTCAAGGAGTGCCGAATCCCGACTTGATCTACGCCGGAGTTGGAAACCGCGTCTTCGTCAGGACGGTCGCCGGCGGGCCGTTGGCCGCAACGGCCGGTGCGTTTCCGGGGGGCTTCGTGCGCGATGTGATCGTCGATCCGAACGACTGGCGGATCGCGTATGCCGCCGACAACAACCAAGTCTTTATGACGACCAATACCGGAGCGACCTGGACCGATATCACCGGCAACTTGGTCAACAACGACATTCGCACGTTGGAACTCATCACGGGAGCAAACGCCACGTTGCTCGCGGGTGGCAACGGCGGAGTGTTCCGCATGCCGCTCGCGACTGTTGGTGTCTGGGCCGAACTGGGACGCAATCTGCCTGAGTTGCTGGTCTATGACATGGACTATGACCGCGCCGATGACGTCTTGGTGATTGGCAGCTTGGGGCGCGGAGCCTGGTTGTTCGCCAACGCCAGTCTGGGAGATCAGTTCGCGAATCCGGTGCCGGGAACAGGAGGCGTGGTCACGATCACGGCGCAGGGTGACACGCTGCTCGGCGGAGACGGCAACGACACGCTCATCGGAGCCGATGGCAACGACACGATCAACGGCAATGCCGGGAACGATTCGCTCGTCGGCGGATTGGGCAACGATTCGATTCAGGGAGGCGCGGGGGTCGACACGCTCGATGGCGGCGCGGGAGACGACACGCTCGATGGGCAAGGTGGCAACGATCGGATTGCTGGCGGCGATGGCTCGGACACCTATCTTTGGAACGGGAACGGCGACGGGGTCGATACGTTGTCGAGCGTCTCTGGTTACGACCGAGTCCGCGTGCAAGGGACGACGGCGAACAACAACTTTGTGGTCTCACAGGTCAGCGGCCTCATTCGGATCACCGACGGCTCCGCCGCGCTGACGGTCTCGCCGATCATTCAGGTCGTGGACATCTTCGCTGGCGAGGGGAACGACACGATCACGATCAATGCTTTGGACCGCGTTCGCACCGCGACGGTATTGACGATCAACGGCGAAGACGGCAACGACCGCATCAACTCCAACGGCGCGAATATCGGTTTCATTCGCATCGCTCTGATCGGTGGACTCGGCGATGACACGCTGACCGGCAGCAGCGGTATTGATTCGCTCGATGGCGGCGATGGCGATGACAGCCTCAATGCTCAGGGAGGCAACGATCTCATCTTCGGTGGGATCGGTGACGATACGATCATCGCAGGGACGGGCAACGACCGAGTGCTCGGCGGCAACGGCAGCGACAACATTGATGCCGGAGCAGGTGACGATTCGGTGGCGGGTGAAGTCGGAGCAGACACGATCTCCGGCAGCGACGGCAACGACACGATCGACGGCGGTGACGGGACCGACAACATCAATGGCGGATCGGGGAACGATTCGATTCTCGGTGGTAATGAAGCGGACAGTCTCAACGGCAGCACGGGCAACGACACCGTCCGTGGTGGAGCCAGTGACGACACGATCATCGGCGAGAACGGCAACGACAGTCTCAGCGGTGAAGATGGCAACGATTCGATCCTGGCCTACGACGGCGACGACACGCTCAGCGGAGGCGACGGCGATGACACGCTCGATGGCATGAACGGCAACGATCTGCTCGGCGGAGGCAACGGCGACGACCTGATGAACGGAGCCGCCGGCAACGACACGCTCACCGGCGGCGACGGCAACGACACGATGGCGGGCGGAGCGGGCAACGACGTGCTGCTCGGCGATGACGGAGACGACTCGCTCAACGGCCAAGGGAGCACCGACATCATCAACCCCGGCGAAGGGAGCAACACGGTGCTTGACCCGATCGAAGAGATCGACGCGACGTTCGTGCTGTCGGCCGCGCTGCTGGCGGCGTTGGCGTAGAAGATTGGCGATCTCGTTCCCGCGCGGAGAGGCTGTGAAGAATTCGTAGTACAGGCGACTCGTTTTTCGGACGGTCTTTCAGAGCACTCGCCGCGAAATCCGAGTCGCCAGCATCTCGGCTTCCGCGAAGATCGCTGGAGTGCCGCCGGTGTGCAGGAAGACGACGTCTTGATCCGCTCGGAAGTGTCCGGCACGAATGTGGTCGATCAAACCGGACAGCGCCTTGGCGGTGTAGACGTGCTCGACCAAGAGTCCCTCCGTCCGCGCGAGCAGCGTCATCGCTTCGAGGCCCGCGTCGGAAGGCTGGCCATAGCCGGGGCCGAGGTAGCTGCCGATGAAGAGTATGTCGTCTGGCGTCAGTCGAGTCTCGATGCCGCAAAGCTCAGCGGCTCGATTGGCCGTCGCCGAGAGTTCTTGTTGACTGTCCCACGGCCAGATCATCGGAGCGATGCTCTTCACCGGATAGGAGACACCGAGCGCCTTCGCGCCGAGTGCGACGCCAGCTCCCGTCGAACCGGCCGACGAGACATACACGGCCGCCGGCTCAAAACCGGTGGCCGAGGATTGCTCGACGATCTCCGCCATGCAGAGCGCATAGCTCACCGCCGCCAGCGGCAGCACGACCGGGCGATCCCACACATAGACCTTGCGACCTCGCGAGCGAAACCGTTCGGCGACCTCCGCGATCTTTTGGTCGAGCATGGGACCGATCGACTCTTCGACGATCTCGATGCTGGCACCGACAATCTGGTCGAGCAACAGATTTCCCTGCACGACATCCGGCCCCGTCGCCGGCTTGCCTCGGCCGAGCACCAGATGAATATCAAGCCCGACCTTCGCACACGCGGCGGCTGTCTGCCGGCAGTTATTGCTTTGCACTCCCGCGCCCCACACGACCAAGTCGGCTCCCTTGGCCAGCGCGTCGGCAATCAAGAACTCATTGTGCCGCGCCTTGTTGCCGCCGAAGAGCAACCCCGTGCAATCATCTCGCTTGATCCAGATGCGCGGACCATTCGCGCTGACGGCTTGGCTAAACCGAGGCAACAATTCCAACGGCGTCGGCAAGTGCGCGAGCGGCGTGCGTGGTACGCGAGCGATTCGCGTTCGTAATTCTTGGGTCGAGAGTGGCATCAATGACTCCTCTGCGTGACTGCTGGTGTGAAAATGCAACCACCAAATTCACAACGACCGGTGGATGAGGAATGGGGACGCTAAACGCGATATTTCTCCGCGAGATATTTCGGAAACTGGAAGCCGATCCCCGGAGCTTCAGGGAACTCGATCACGCCATCTTGAACGGGGAAACCGGCCTCTTGAAGCTCGCGTCGCAGCGGCGAATCAAAGACCTCGGCCGGAGCGAATTCGATGAACGGCGTGATGGGCGAGTACGCCGCCAAATGGACTGACGCCGCTCCGAGAATCTGAGTGGACCAATTGCCCGGACAGACCAATGCTCCGCGCGGCACCGCCAGATCGACAATTCGTTTCGCTTCGGTCAGTCCGCCGCAAGTCGTCATATAAGGTTGCACGACCGAAACCTTGCCGCGATCCAGCATGTCGAGGAACTCCCAGCGCGTGACGCCGTGCTCGCCCATCGCCAGTGGGATCGACGTCAGCTCGGTGAGCCGCGCGTAAGGTTCGGGCGAGTCCACCGGAAACGGCGTCTCGAAAAAGAAGATGTCGAGCTCTTCCAGCTCGCGGCAGATGCGCGCCACCGTCGGCACGTCATTGAACAGATAGCCCACATCGACCATCAGCGTCGGTTCGGGGCCGAGAGTCTCTCTGGCTCGGCGAGCCAGTTCGACGACGTCTTGCGGTGATGACTTCATTGGCTCGACTTTGAAGGCTCGGTAGCCCAGCTCCAGCAACTGCTCGGCCCGTTCCGTCTGCTGAGCGAACATCGGCTCGCCTCCCCAGACGTCGGAGACCAACGTGCAATACGGCACGACGCCGGTCTGACGAGTTTCGCCGTGCGTTTGAAACGGCCCACGTTGAATCCCTCCGAGTAACTGCCACACCGGTTGACCGAGCGCCTGCCCATAGATGTCCCAGATCGCGACATCCAACGCGCCGAGAATGATGATCTCCCACCCGCGCCGATTCGTGTGCATCAACGAGTCCCAGAGATGCTGCCAGACACGCTCCGGATGAGTGATCTCTTGCCCGATCAACAGGCGGCCAAAATACGTCTCCGCGCCACCGACCGTCGCTAGCACGACGCCCGGAGGCACGCGAAAGACTTCCGAGAATCCAACGAGTCCGTCATCCGTATGCACTCGCAAGCAAGCGAGCGGCTCGACGCCCCCTTGATCCGGGTCGATCTCAGGACCATCGCCGATGACGAATGTTTCCAACCGTGTGATCTTCCGCATGAGTCAATGCTCCTCTCATTGTGAGCCGATGGCGCTAGCCACGGGCCTCGGTGGATGACGTTTGACGGTGAATCGCCCGACGCGAATGCCACGAACGATGAATTACCGACCATTCCAATTCGCGACGGACGATTCGCGACGGACGATTCGCCGTCAACCGTCACACACTGAGGCCCGTGGCTAGCGCCATCGGCTCACTGTGTGAGGCAAACCCACGCCTTAATCACAACTCAACAGTGCGGCTTCAATTGTCAGTCCCGGTCCGAAGGCCAAAGCCACACACGATCCGGCCACCGCCTCCGAACGGAGCCGATCGAGAATGAACAGGATCGTCGGCGACGACATGTTGCCGAACTCCGCGAGGACCGATTCGCTGACCGCCCATTGCTCGCGCTGCAGGCCGAGCGCTTCGCCCGCCGCCGACAAGATCCGCGGACCGCCCGGATGAAACGCCCAAGTGCGAATGTCGTCCAGCGAAACCCCGCGCGATCCCAGCCAGTCGCTCAGCCACGGACGCAGATGCTGCTTGATGATCTCCGGCACGCGGGCCGACAGAGTCATCTCAAAACCATGATCGCGAATTCGCCAACCCATGTCGTCCAGAGTCCCCGGCAGCACGACCGACCCGGACGCCAGCAATTGCCAGTTCGTTGAATCGGGAGGAATTCCTGACGTAGCCGAACTCGAGAGAGTTCGATCCGAAGTCTCACGACTTCGGCTACTGGTCAGCACGACGGCCGCCGCACCGTCAGCGAACAACGCGTTGGACACAATGCGATCCGGCGACCAACCATATTGATGATGTAGGCTGCACAGTTCGACGCAGCACAGCAGCACGTTCGCGTTGGGCTCGGCTTTCAAGAACGCATCGGCCACGCGCAGACCGTTGAGTGCTCCGTGGCAGCCCATGAAGCCGACGTGCGTTCGAGCCACGCTCGGCGACAGCCCGGCCATTTGCAGCAACTCGATGTCGAACCCTGGCGCGTGAAAGCCGCTGCAACTGACCGTCACGAGATGCGTGATGTCGGCTGCCTCAATCGCCGCGTCGGACAACGCTCGCCGAGTCGCCGATGTGGCCAGCAGACTTGCGTGCTGTTCGTAGGCTCGCATTCGTTCGGAGGTCGTCGGGCCAAGCGGACGTTCCGCGCTGCGCGGCAAGTACGTCGATTGTTGAACGACTTCCGCATCGTCACTCGATTCGAGCACGACGCTGTGACGGCGTCGCACTCCCGCGCGGCGATACAGTCCACGCAAGACGCGAGCTTGCTCCTCGGTGTCGGCATTGAACGGCCGCACGAATTCCGCCGCATCGGCCTGAGCGATCGAATGCTCCGGCAGGGCCAAACCAAATCCGCGAAGCCTGCTGGGCATGATGACATCCTTGTTCATTGATCGAAAAACGGTATCCCGGCCATCGGCCGGGCAGCCTCTTGAGGAAGACTGACGCCACGAACCAAGGGCTGCAAGAGGCTTGGGATCTTCGGCAAGAGAAACATCGCCCATCGAACGCACACCGGAAATCGGAGGAATGCCGCGAGCATCCGACAGACTCGTTGACGACGTCGCACAAGCCGCGAGTGCTCGCGCAACCATGCTTTCGCGAGTGCCGGTTGCCAATCGTCACACGCTGCGCCGGCCAACGGAGCGAGCGCGATCGCCGAAGCCAACGCCCAGCCCATCCCTTCGCCCGTGAACGGCTCGACATATCCCGACGCATCGCCGAGCACAAACAATCGCTCGGCCGCGACCGGCGATGTCGAGCGTGTGAGTGCCGGCGTGCCGATCCAATCCGCCTGAGTCATTGCCGGGATCGCGGGAAAGCCAGCTTGTGTCAGCACGCCGACCGCCGCGAGTGCGAGGCCGCCAGACTCACGAATGAGACGCGCATCGAACGCGGCCGCGATGTTCAACGCACCGCTTTCGACTCGCACCAAGCCGACGTATCCGCCCCGACCGACCGCCATGTGAATCACGCCTGACGTGTACTCGGCCGGGAACTCCGTGACTTCGCAGCCCGCTCCGATGCGCGACGACCGCATCGTCTGATCGCGAACCTCGCGGAGGTTGCACAAGCTCGGATGCCCCAAGCCATCGGCTGCGAGAATGATCTTGGCTTGTTTAACCGCTACGCCATCGGCGTGCGCGGGACGAGGTATCAACTCCGATGCCGCGCACGCCGATGGCGCGCACTCTAAGGCCGCGCACGCCGATGGCGTAGCGGTTAAACGGTCGCTCGCGTACTTCAATTCGACGCTGCGTCGATCGCCGTGAATCTTGCCGACCGTCGCGCTCACGCCGTCTTGAAACGTGACTCCCGCATGAATCGCCGCATCCACCAGTTTCTGATCGAGCACCGTGCGCGAGATCGCTCGGCCGCTCGGCAACGGCAGGCTCAAGCGACGCGAGCTGGCTCGCAGATCAAAGCCACTCAACTCAACCGAGCCGCTGTCGCTCAGGACATCGCCGAGGCCGATCTCTTCCAGCAGCCTCACCGCCGCATGATTCAAGCACGCTCCACAAACCTTGCGGCGCGGAAACCGTTTCTTGTCGAGCAACAACACACGCCGCCCGCTCAACGCCAACTGCCGAGCGGCGACTGATCCCGCTGGCCCGGCTCCGATGACGATCACATCCCAGTCGCTCGTCATGGTCGTCTCCAAGAGAGCAAGAAGCGCTGCGGCCAGTGGCGCGACATTGTCGCTCTGAGCAATCCGGCTGACTCGCCAAGACGCAGAGCTTCCCTCGGAGTGAATGCTCCCGCGACCGACAGCGGGCCATCCACATGCACGATCCGAGATCGCGACAGCAAGCGTGTGCCGAGCATCGCCAGCAAGTAGCCGCGACGACTGCGAACCAAATCGTTGACCAACACGGCGCGGGACGCCGCATCGGCCATCGACCTCAGCACGCGCACCGCATCCGGTTCTTCCAGATGATGCAGGAACAGCGAGCAGATGACGACATCGAACTCCGCCGGCAACGGATGCCGCAACACGTCATGCGGAAAGAACGCGATCGACTCACCCATCGAATCGGCTTGGCGGCGAGCAATCTCCAGCGCGGTGGGACTGATGTCACAACCGGAAACTCGTATCGGCAAACCGGCGCGCCTCGCCCACCGAGCGATCGTGGCGGTCACATCACCACCGCCACAGGCCACGTCGAGCAATCGCAACGGCCGCTCCGATGAGTACTCGGCCGCGAGACGTTGCAGGTCGGGCCACACGATCGCCGCGCTGCGACTCCACCAATTGACGCGACGCAGCCCCGCCAAGGCCCGCGCGTGTTGCGAGACGTCCAACGACGGCTCATCCATCAGTTCTGCTTCACGATGCCGATCGGTCAGACGAGTCAACGCACGCAGTTGATTCAGCCACAGCATTACGACACCAATGCCTCGTACTACTAGTTCTCAGATTCTTGTCGGCATGCGCGCATTGTGGCGCGACGCTCCGCGTCGCGACTCTCGACGCGGAGCGTCGAGCCACATTGCGGCTTCGCCGCGTCGTTTTACCGCAAGCCGGAAGCGTGCGCGTTGTCCGACTTGCGATACCGAAAAGCGCACGGCTCCGGCTTGCGGTTAAAAAATCAACAGACCGACAAGTTGTCAGAAATTAGTCTTTGCGGGAAGGCTGGAGTGTAGCAACAAGGCCATATGCCGCTCCGATGCTGGAGCAGGACCGCCATGCCAAAGTCCAGATGCGAAGTCAGGTCCGTGGCCTCCGCGCCATTGAACGCGATCTCGCAACACTTGGCCAAAGTGCTTCTGATGCGAAAGGTGTTAATGGTGATGCCCCTCCGGAAGCGAATCGACTTGAGAAATGCCCTTGCGATCCAACCACTCGCCGAATGCGCCGTCCAGACCCGCAGCTTTTCGCCCCGCCGCTTCTCGTGCAGCCGCCGAGCGAACTCATCGTCCTGCCGGTGGATGCCAACCAGCCGCGACCCAGTGGCTGCGAACTTCCTGACTCTGCTGGATTCTATGTCCGGTGGTGAAAGCCTCCGAGCGATTCGGTCCACCATGTTGCTCGTGCGTCGGCCACGAGATGCTCCGGCAACTGGTTGGCGTTGCGCACGGTGGTCCCGACGAGGCTGTTGCGTCCCAGCATCCATGCCGACACCCTCCTCCTTGAGCAGAGAAAGGCTGCCGACAATTGCGAACGCCGAAAACTCGACATTATTTCAGACATAGAAACGGCGAACCTTCAAGAATTCCAACTCGGATCCAATTGTTCGATGAACTCATCCGACATCCCCGCCGCGCGGCGAGCTTCCCGTTGAAAGATTTCACCGCGAGCTTTCTCGGCCCGGAGCGGCCACTTCAAGTGCGACTGAAACGCCTCCCAATCGGATTGCTCCGGCGACTTCAGTTTTCGGAGCCATTCCAACCCGAACGCGACGTGATGAATTTCGTCGTGATGAATCGCTCGCAGGATCGCCGCGCCGCGATCGTCGCCCGCTTGCTCGAAGTAGGTCGCGAACTCCAGCGTGTGATCGAGGTTCGCTCCCTCGAACACCAACGGCAACCCGGCCAGATAATCCAGCACGCTCTCAAACTGCTGAGCCTTCTGCCAAATGTAACTGTTGACCGGAAACTCGCCGAACCGCAGTCCCAGCGCCGCCGCTCGCTCGGCATGCAGCCGAGTATGCCGCTGCTCATCCGCCATCACATCGACCATGCCACGACGAAACTCCGCCGGAGCTTCGGGGAACGCCACGAGCACCCAGGCCATCACCTCCAACGCCTGCAACTCGTGGTTCGCCATGATGTGATGCGCGATCGCGCGCTTCTTGGCATCCTTCAACGCTCCCGGCTTGGGCATCACCGGAGCCGTCCGCCGCGCTGCAAACTGCAAATCCACCGATCGAGCCGGCCGCTCGGGCCGCCACGCTTCGCCCGGTTGCTTGTCCGTCCATCCGCCCGAGGCGGACGACGCGCGAGCCAGCTTCTCGTCGAGGCTCTCGCTCAGCAGGATGCGTTCGGCGAATTCGCGAAGTTCCATCGTTGGTTCATCCGACTAAAGCGTGCATGGGGTCATTCCACGGTGGATTTTGGGAGGCATGGCTCCAAAATCCATTCCTTGAACTCCGCGCACGCTTTAGTCGGATGAGCCACAAAATGCGATTCACTGTCATTGATCGGGTCACGCGAAGCTCAGTCGCAGGGGCGACTGAGCGACGCGTGACGAGCCGAAATGTCTCACAGAGGAACTCACACCAGCAGCTTGTCGAAGTCGAACGTGAAGGCTTCGTCGATTCGGAAGCCTTTGCCCACGAAGATGTTTTTGCCGGCACCTCCACTCACTCGGTCGGAGGCGTCGCCGATGATGGTGTCGTCGCCGGTCCCGCCGAGAGCGGAGTCGTTGCCCCCTCCGGTGGTCTCGAGCACATCGTTGCCGGCATCACCCACCAGTGTGTCCGTGCCGGCGTTGCCGCGGAGGATGTCGTTGCCTTCTCCGCCACGGAGTCCATCGTTGCCTTCGCCACCCAGCAGCGTGTCGTGGCCGACTTCTCCCAGCAGCGTGTCGCCGCCGGCTCCGCCGCTGAGCAGGTCTTGCCCGTCTCCGCCGAAGAGCCGGTCATTGCCCGCGTCGCCAAACAATTGGTCATCGCTGCCGTTTCCGCGAAGGGTGTCATTGCCTGCTCCGCCGCGGAGCACATCGTTTCTATTGCCGCCGATGAGCGAATCATGGCCGGCGTTGCCATTCAATTCGTTGTTGTTCGTTCCACCAAACAGCATGTCGTTGCCGGAACCGCCGTCGAGCGTCACTTTGCCAAGGAACTGCGAGGCATCGAGCGTCGTGGCGGTGTTGCCGGTGCCGATGAAATGCAGGAGTTCGATCGACGTCCACAAATCATTGCCCGCCCCGCTGGCCACATTCGTGGCGGATGAGAATGCTTGATTCGTTCGCGAGGATTGCCGCACCAAGTCGATCCCGGCACCGCCGTCGAGGACGTCGTTCTGGCTGCCTCCCAGAAGCGTGTCGTTGCCACCCAGGCCGCGCAGCACGACCGAACCGAGCGTGTACTTCGAGGCGTCCAGCAGGTTGCTGCGGTCGTCGCCGGTGAACTCGAAGCATTCGACGTTGACGATCTTGTCGGCACCCAGTCCGGTGATCTTGGTGTTGGTGATCGTGATGTTGCCGGTGATCGTTTCGATCAGGCAGTCGATACCGGTGCCACCGTCGATCGAGTCCGTTCCTTCGCCGCCGGAGAGCAGATCGTTCCCCGCGCCGGATTTGAGCGTGTCGTTGCCGATCCCTCCGTCGAGGCGGTCATCGCCGCCGCCGCCGGTCAGGCTGTCCTTGCCCGCGCCGCCGCTCAGAGTGACGTCGCCGCCGAACGTCGCCGCGTTGATCGAGTCGTTGCCCGCGCTGCCGGTCAGCACGGCGAATTCAAAGCTCTCCAGCGTGTCGGTTCCGCCGCCGAGCTTGCCGGTCAAGCTGGTGGGAGTCAGCGTCGAGTTGCCCGTCACGGATTCGACCACTCGATCGTCGTCCGCGCCGCCGAACAGCATGTCGGTGCCGCTGCCGCCGGAGATCGTGTCGTTGCCGCTGTTGCCGGTGAGGACGTTGTTGCTGGAGTTGCCTGTCAGCACGTCGTTGCCGCTACCGCTGGTCACGTTCTCAAGGGTCGCGATCGACGACGTGTTGGTCGCCGTGCCGGTCGCCAGGTTGATCGTGACCGAAGTCGTGAACGCCGACAGGTCGAGCAGATCGGTATCCGCTCCGCCGGTGACGTCGCCGACGACGAGGCCGTCCGCCAGCACGATGATGTCGTCGCCGTCGCCGCCGTTGATGTCGATGAGCAGAGCGAACGCCGCGTCCAGCGACGTGATCGTGATCGTGTCGTCGCCGTCACCGCCGTTGATCGTCAGCGAGCCAGTCGGGTTGATAAACTCGATCGACTCACCCAGTGTCGAAGTGATCCTCATCATGCCGTCGGCTCCGTTGGAGTCGAGCAGTTCGATCATCTCCGAGCCGCCGGTGAAGTCGAAGATGCGATTGACCGCCTGCATGTTGTCGATGACCGGTTCCAGTCCGGTGTAGTCGATGAGCAACGTCTCGTCGCCGAAGTCGTATTCGATGGTGCCGTCGTTCTGGGTCTCGAAGGTGTAGGTTGCGGTTTCGACGACGTCGTCGCCGGTCACCATGATGAGGTCGTTGCCGCCGTCGCCGCCGTTGAAGAACAGGCCGCCGGTGGGGATCGGGCTGCCCTCGCTGAAGTCCAGCATCAGCGTGTCGTCGGTCTCGTCGCTGCCGTTGATCGTCAGCGATTCGAGTTCCGCGACCGGCGTGTCGAGCAACACTTCCTCGCCGCGGCGGACGATGATGCTGCCGCCCACCATTTCGATCGTGAGTTCGCCGCCGCCGTCCGGGGTATTGACTTCGGCAACGGTGGATTCGCCCGACTGCACGATCGTGACCGCGTAGTCTTCGACTTCACCCGTTCCGCCGAAGCCGGTCGGACCCAAGTCGGCCGTTTCGCTCAGACGCAGCCGAGCGAACGTAGTTCCGACTTCCGTGCCCACGGGCACGACGAACGAGATCACGTTGCTCCCTTCCACCAGGGCGTGATTGGTGACGATCTGCTCGCCCTCGTCGTTCCAGTCGCCGTCGCGATTGAAGTCGATCCAGCCTTGCAGCCGTCCGTCGCGATCGTCCAGTGCCGCGAAGACTTCAAAGCTGGAGCGAGTGTCCACAGTCGCGCTGCGCACGATCGTCGCCAGACCGGAGACACCGTCCTCGTCATCACCATCGCCCGTGGCATCGGCGGATGGCTGGCCGGTTTGTTCGTCGTCAATCAGCGCTCCCAATCGGAAGGCGGAAGCGACCACGTGGAAGGCTCCGCCATCGGCCAGCAGCGTCGGATACCCTGAGGGAGTCACGCTGGTCACGCTGCTGTCCGGCGCATCGCCGTAGTCACCGGAGCCGATCAGCACGACATCGTTGCCGTCACCCCCTTGGTACGACAGGACCAGCGGCAATCCGCCCAGCATCAGCACCGAGCCTTCCGGCAAGTCCGCGAAGGTGCCACTGACGGCGTCCGTGCCGTCGTTGTCAATCAGCGTAATCAGCTCGCCACCGATCGCCGTGAAGCCGGTGTCGTCGATGCTCAGGGTCGAGCCACTCAGCGTGAGCGTCCCGGTCACTTGGACTTGATCATGTTCGGTGCCGGGAGTCGTGCCGGTGAGTTCGATCAACAGGGTACTTTCGCCATCGAACTCCACGTTCCCCGTCACCACCAACAGTCCCGGCACATTGCCACCCGGAGCCACGTTACCCGTCAGGATGATCCCCGTGGTCGCGTTCAGGTTGACGGTCGCGGCCGTGACCTGTCCCGCTCCGCTGATGTTTCCCGCGCTGGTGATCGTGATCGTGTCGCCGGTGGCCGTGGTCGTGCCGGTCAGGATCACGTTGCCGCTGGTCGTGGTGGTCAGCTTGACGTTGGCCGTGCCGCCGGCGGTGACCGATGTGCCGACCGTCAAGTTGCCGGCGAGGCTCTCCAAGTCGATCGCGCCGTTGGTGGTCGTCACCGTGGTGAAGGACGCGCTGCCGCCTCCCGTGCCGTCGTTGTCCACCGTGATTGTGCCGGTCCCGGTTGTCAGGCTGGTGAACGTGGCCGCTGCCGTGTTGGTGTTGTCCAGGTCGATGTTGCCGTTGGTCGTGTCCGCACTGAGCGACGTGGCCGCCAACTCCAAGGCGATCGTGTTGCCGATCCCCGTGACCGCATTGACGTCGATCGTCGTCGCGGTGACCAGACCCGCTCCGTTGATGCTGCCCGCGCTGTTGATCGTGACCG
>JBJXEX010000286.1:0-3160 GCA_046156195.1 Planctomycetaceae bacterium
CTTCCGCCAGCTTCTCGAACCCGGAGTGCAGATACCCAATATCGGGCACCGCCTTAACGACCTTCTCGCCGTCGAGCGTCAAGATCAGCCGCAACGTGGTATGCGTCGCCGGATGCTGCGGCCCAAAGTTGAGCGTCCACAGATATTCTTTATCCGCGGAATCGACATCGTCAGTCATCAAGTCAGAAACTTCAAACGGCATGTTTTCGTTCGTCCTGAAGAATGCTTTTTGGGAACACTAATCGTCGCTAATTCTCGCTAATGAAGCCCTGACTTTTGTTTGATTAGCGTGAATTAGCGTCGATTAGCGTTCCTGTTCTTTTCTTGTTTTGGTTTTAGCTCTCCGCCCGAGTGATGACCGGGAAGTTGTGTCGTTCGCCTCGGCCGCGGAGGGGATAATCCTTGCGGAGCGGGTATTCGGTGAACTCTTCGGGCATCAGGATGCGGCGGAGGTCGGGGTGGCCGGTGAAGCGGATGCCGAACATGTCGAAGACTTCCCGCTCCATCCAGTCGGCTCCCTTCCAGAGCGGATACGCCGAGGGCAACGTCGGGTTCGGATCGTTGACGTACGTCAGCACGATCAACCGCTCGCCGGTCGCCATGTTGAGCAGGCAATACACCACGCGGAACCGATCGGTCGC
This sequence comes from Planctomycetaceae bacterium, assembly GCA_046156195.1. Lineage (GTDB taxonomy): Bacteria > Planctomycetota > Planctomycetia > Planctomycetales > Planctomycetaceae > SXKJ01. The sequence continues at coordinate 642 of JBJXEX010000286.1, forward strand.
GTCGGGGTACTCCAACTCATCGACGGCGGTGAGATCGACGAGCATGTCAAACCCACCGAGCATCTTCAGGCACTTGAGCACCTCAAAGACCCGGTCCTCGCCCACCTTCACACGCACGTTGTCGCGGTTCTGGCTCCAGCCGAGCGAGTCGGCCCCGAAGTGCTCGGCGAGGAGGGGGACGACGGAGTGTAGAATGTCAGTCATTTGATTTCACTTTGGAGTGCGGTGTGTCAGCACCGCTTTGGATTTTGTCTTGCCCTTACGCGGCGGATTCTTCAACGGCGTTGGAGGGATTCCGAGCATCTTTTCCGCCTCATCAAGGCTGTAACGCGGCTGCTTCCGCCATTTCGCCACGAGTTGCCAAAACTTCTTACTCTTGCTGAGTTCGAGTTGCTCTTCGTCCATATCTTCCAACCCCACGACCAGAGCGATTGGCTGCCCCGCTCGAGTCACAATGACCCGATCCTTTTGCGCGGCTTTCATGCACGAGTCATAAGTTGAGCGATCAAAATTCAGTGTTTTCATAAAACCTCTCCCGTCGTCTTGTGAGGTGGCTTGTGCCGAACGGCTCCCACAAGGACGACGTTATCGTCTCGGTCCACTTCGTAGAACACTCGAAACTCGCCGATGCGAAGTTCCCAAACGACGCCGGTCGTTTCCCACGGAATGTCAGCGGAAAGTAGCGGCTTCTTATTGCGAGTTTTCGTGTCCGGTTGGTGTGTCAGCTCCTCCTTGAGTCGATCGCGAATCCAGTGACGATCGTACGGTCGAAAGGATTTCAGGTTATCGATGGCTTCTTTCGAGAGATCGATGGCAAACGTCACGATGTCATCTCTCCGAAACTCGATCAACGAATGACAATCGCGCGGCCTTCAAGGATCGGGCTTTGAGCATGCGGACCACATGCTCAAACTGAGCGTAGGCTTCCAACTCGGACGCCTCATCGGGACTGAGAGTCCCGTCGCGATTCTTGGCCAGCAGCCCATCCAACAGCTTTTGCTTACTGGGCGAGAGCCGGAATGCCAGCAGCCGTTCGGGTGCCACATCCTCGGCGAGAACGTCAACCAGTTCGTCGTAAACCGGCGGGAATGTTGTTGATGACATGGCTGGTTCCTGAGGGCTTAGGAGTACGGCGTGTCAGCACCGCTTTGGTTTGCGGCGGAGCCGCTTTCTTTTGTCTTTGAGCGTTCAATTCTCGTCTTGATACGGTTCGCTAATTCCAAGTTGCCGACAAATCTCTCGGACCAATCCGTCGCCGATCTCGCGATGCCGAGGAACCGAGGCTCGTCGGCCATTCGCCGGATTCCACCACCAAGAGTGTTTCGCACCTTCGCGAAGCAACTCACAACGATTGCGTTGCAGGTGAGCAATCAGATCGCGGCGTTTCACGCTGGAGCACCCACTTCAATTTGGACTTCTTCGTAGTCGCGACCTTCCATCGCGGCGAGTGCCCTTTCGCGATTCATTTCGAGTGCCTCGGAAAGCGCCGATTGCAGATTGGAAAGAAGCTCTCGCTTGGTTTTTCCTTGCGAAAGGACGCCTTGAATTTCCTCAACCCATCCGTACCACCACTTGCCATCCTTGCGAATGCACGCTGAGTAAGTCCGATTCATCGCAAACATCCTCCTTTGGCTTTGTCCGATCCGCTTTGTTTGGCTTGGCAGCAGTCACCTACTGCCGCTGGGCAATACACGTTCGATCTGGTATCCCAACTGCGACTCGACTTCACGGAGAAATTGGTCGAGCGACGCTACATCGACTGATCCTTGAAAACACAATTTCCTCCGATCCGATTCCAGTATGACATCAAGATAGAACCCGCGTTTCATTGCCGTAAAAATCATCCAACAGCCAACGAGCAAACAGACTGGCAATGCCATGACGTACTTTGAGACTACGAATCCTGCGCCTAATGCTCCGAAAAAGATTGCCACCCCAGCGAGTCCAACCGCAGAGACCACGAGACCCAAAAGCCCCGCAAGAATTGGACGCTCACATTGAAATCCATTGCAAAGTGTGATGCGGCGAATCAAGTTGCGATTCAGATACAACGCAAATCTCGTCTGATCCCATTCGCCGACTCCGTCCATTCGAAAACGAATGTTCTGGAATTGAAGTTCGTCGTTTTGTGAGTCCATTGCGTCGGTACTCATCACAAACATTCTCGAAATGGTTTCCCATTAAACCCCGAACCCGCCCGCTTTCGCCGCGAGGGCCGCGTCTTCGACGCGCCACATTTCGTCGCGGTCGAACGGTGTCGGGCCCATCGGTTGAGTTCGCAGGCCGAACTCGGTGCCGTTGAGCGTGCCGGTGGCTTGGATTTTGGTTTGCAGGTCGATGATCGCTTGAATGAGTTGCTCCGGCCGAGGCGGGCAGCCCGGCACGTACATGTCCACCGGCATGAAGCGATCGACTCCTTGCACGACGGCATAGGTGTCGAACACGCCGCCGGAGCAGGCACAGGCTCCCATCGAGATGCACCATTTCGGTTCGGGCATTTGCAGCCAGATGCGTTGCAG
>JBJXEX010000315.1:0-4922 GCA_046156195.1 Planctomycetaceae bacterium
CCAATGCGTGACAACCGTAGATTTCCTGCCCACCAGAGGCGATCCCGACCGCCGCTTCGATTTCACTCGCCGACGGCAATTGGATCTCGGCGGTTCGGTAACCGACAGGCAACGATGAACCAGCCATGTACGGAATCTTCAGCTCGCGGGCTCGCTCATACATCCATTTGGCGTCAGCCCAGACCGGGCCAAGGTGCTTGTCATTGAACACGGGCACGATGCGTCCATGCTTCTCGAAGGCAGCCGTGATTTCTTCCATGAATCGCCGGCGCGGATAAAGTTGTTGTCCGATCTCATTGTGCGGATAGGATCCGTGTTCGCCGATACTGAGCACTCCATCGACGGGGATCGACTTTCCGCCGATGGTGACTGCCTGTTCGATCGTGTCGAATATCGGCACGCCATGTTTTCGGCACAGTTCGCGGCCGAATTCGCTGCCGTTGGGCTGATCGATGTAGACCGAGGCCAGCTTCAGGGCCGGCCCCGGCCCGCCGTCATGCTTCCAGCCTTCGAGGATCTTAGTCAGAAGCACATCGGCGTGCGAGTTGCGAAAGTAAATCGTCACCACGGCGGCGACCGACTTGGATTCCGGCTGCGCCTTCGTATCTTGATGAGCGAGAATCGGTGCGTTGGTGATTCCGGCCAACGCCGCGCCGAAGCCCAGTCGCAGGCAGTCTCGGCGGGACAAAGTGAGATCGTCTCGTATCGTGTTCATCTTCAGATCCCTACTTGTTGCGGCGTGGACTCTGACTGCCATCGCAGTGAAGAACCGTGGGATAGGCTTCCAGCCTGTCAAAACTCTCGGCAAGTCAAATGACAGGCAGGATGCCTATCCCACTTTCAACACGCTGCTAACTTGTCGCCCCGGTGAACAACGGTTGAATCTGGTGGCCTTCGCTGATCTGCATCGGGCGATTGGTGCGGTCTTTCATCATGGTCTGCGGATCGATGCCCAGCGATTGGAAGATCGTTGCTCCGAGATCGGACGGGTAGTACGGGTTCGAGGCGGGATAGGCGGCGATGTTGTCGGAGCTGCCGATGACTTGGCCGCCACGCACGCCGGCTCCGGCGAAGAGAGCGAAGTAGACTCCGCCCCAATGGTCGCGGCCGTCGGGGACGTAGCTGGGCGTGCCGACGTTGCCACCGAGCTTCGGAGTACGACCGAACTCGCCAACCATCACGACCAGCGTTGTCTCCAGCAGGCCCGAGGAACTCAGATCGTCGAGCAGCGCGGAGACCCCTTGATCGAGCGGCGGCAACAGGCGGTCTTTGAGCTGCGTGAAGTTGCTGTTGTGTGTGTCCCAATTGTTCATCGTTCCCATGTTGGCCTGCACGATCGGAACTCCGGCTTGCACGAGCCGCCTCGACAACAGCAACGATTGGCCGAAAAGGTGTCGGCCGTAATTGTCTCGCACGGCGGCCGGTTCCTGGTCGATGGCGAAGGCCCGACCGATCGCGCTTGCGGTCAGGATCGACATCGCCTGGTCTTGATAGTTGCTGAACTCGGCAGCCGATCGAGCGAGATCGAAGCTCGCCGACTGCGCGTTGAACTGAGCCAACAACTGACGCCGATGACCGAGCGCATCGACCGACATGCCCACCGGAAGGCTGAGGTTCTCGACTCGGAACTTCGGGTCGTTGGGGTCTTGCTTCACATGCCACGGGTCGTACTTCGCTCCGAGGAAGCCGGCGTCCTGGCCGGAGAACCCGTAGCCGTTATTCAAATACGTCGGCAACATCACGCCGTTCGGAATGCCGTCGTGCCGCGGCCGCAGATAGTCGAGCGTCGAGGCGTAACAGGGCCAATCGTTTCGCGAGGCCATGTGCGTCGAGCCGATCGGCATCTTGTCGATGCCGGTGAGCAGCATGTGCGTCGCGTGCTCGTGGCTGGGCAATCCGTGCGTCATCGAGCGAATCACGGCGTACTTGTCGGATCGAGCGGCCAGCTTCGGCAAGTGCTCGCAGACATCCATTCCCGGCGTGCGCGTGGTGATCGGCTGAAACGTGCCGCGCACTTCCGCCGGAGCTTCCGGCTTCAAATCCACCATGTCGAGATGACTCGGAGCTCCGGTCAAAAAAATCAGGATCACGCTGCGAGCACGCTGCTCGCGCGACGGCACGGACTCGGCGGCGGACGCTTGCTGCGCGAGCAACGTCGGCAGACCAAGACCGATCAATCCAGAGTAACCGACCTGCAACAGTTCGCGCCGGTTGATTCCGAGCGTGTGTCGATGAGCGTTTCGCAAATTCATTGTCGGCTGCTTTCAACAAAGTCTGGTGATTGGCTCGCCGCGAAAAACGTGCTTCGGGCTGTTCGGCATTCGATCGGATCCACAGCAAGCACAGTCCTCAAAAAAGAGTGGTCACCGGAGTGCCAAGGCTGATCCGCTGCGGGCGATTGAGCTGATCGTAGACCGCTGACTCGGGAGCGTAACCAAAGGCATGCAGAATCGTCGCCATGTAATCGTCCGGCGTGACGGGCAAGTCTTTCACATAAGCTCCGATGCTGTCGCTGGCACCGTAGATCTGGCCCCCGCGAACGCCGCCTCCCGCGAGCAACTGCGTGTAGCACGGAGCCCAATGGTCTCGGCCGGCCGTCGCGTTGATGCGCGGCGTGCGGCCGAACTCACCCGCGACCGCGACCAGCGTCTCGCCGAGCAGTCCTCGCTGTTGAAGATCTTCCAACAATGCCGAGAACGACCGATCGAATGACGGACAGCAGTACTGATGCTTCAGCATCGCTTCCCCTTTGAACTGACCGTCGACTCCGCAGACGTCGTTGGGGACGCCGTGATTGTCCCACAGATTGAACTGGCAACCTTTCTCGTCGAAGAACGTCCAGAAGACGTTGACGACTCGCACGCCCGATTCGACCAGCCGCCGCGCGAGCAGAAAGCTCTGCCCGTATTCATTGCGTCCGTAGCGATCTCGCAGCGCGGCCGGTTCGCGGCTGAGATCGAATGCCTGGTTCGCTTTGCTCGAACTCATCAGGTTGAGCGCCTTGTCGTAATGACCGGCCAGCACGGTTTCGGCGGAAGTCGTTCGAACCGTGGCCGCCGAATCGATTGCTTGACCAAGCATACGACGACGATTCTCAAAACGTGTCTGGTCGATACCGTCCGCCAAGCGAATGGCATCGAGCTTCACGTCGCGATCGGACAACGAACCCTTCTTCTCCTTGTCGAGCATGAGCGGGTCATAAGCCGCTCCAAGAAACCCCGCCGACTGTCCTTTGTACGGCGGCCCGCCGGTTGTGAAGGGCCGAGGCAAGATGACCCACGGAGGCAGCTCGCCGCAGTCGCCGCGCAGCCGATGCAGGATCGCACCCATCGCGGGATGATCGTGCCGCGAGACATGCACAGCTCCCGCCTGAGCCGGCAGTTGTCCGAGCAACGAACGAGCAATCGCGGTGTCGTGTCCGTTGTCGTCATGTGTCATCGACCGAATGATCGCCAACTTGTCGGCATGTCGCGCGACTTGCGGAATCAGCTCACCAAACCGAATTCCGGGGACGTTGGTGTCGATCGCCTGAAAGGTGCTGCGAATTCCGTCAGGCGCATCCGTTTTCAAATCCCAGAGGTCATTTTGCGAAGGCCCACCGCACAAAAAAATGAAGATGCAGTTCTTGGCGGTCCCGTTCGTCGTTTCCGTCTCAGCCCGCAATCCACTGGGCAATGTCAAACCGAGCAGCCCCAACGAACTCAACCGCAGCAATTCGCGACGGCTGACGCAACGCTCCGCTCGATGTGCTGAGACCAGCGAGATCATGCAACGTCTCCTGGGTGAATGACGACATCCAAGTCCGATGAACCTCGGTTGTTTTGGTCATCGACTTCGGCAATTCCGAGACATATTACTGTTCAGCGACGACACCGGCCAATCGCCTTCTGTGATAAGTCAATTCGGCTGGAACGCCCGGAGCGTCGCGATGGGTGTGGATGCCGCCGTGGCACTGCGCAACGCCCTTCCCAAGGGTCAGGGCATTCCACCTTTCCGATCAACACTTCGGCGACTTTCGCTTCTTGCCGATTTCGCTGCGTGCTGCGAATTTCTTGATCTGATCGGGGGCGTACGGAATCTTGCATGCTCCAACAAGTTCGACGGAAACCTTGCCGATGCCATTTGCCGTATCGACCGCCAGCTTGTGGAGCGGTTTGACATAGCAGCCGACGGCGACGACGAAATTGTTCATCACATATTTGACGCGATTCGGCTGCTGGTGGATCGACTTCGCCACGCGTTTCAGGAGCGACTTGATCTCGGCCAGGTCGAGGTCCGCGTCCTCCTTGATGGCGACCAAGCTGCTGTAGGTCTGCCATCCCGCCGCAGCGATAGCTTCGTCCTTTGATGACATCCACTTCAAGGCCATCTCCCGGCCATGCGAGCCCGCAGACGCCACCCAAGGAACCGAGTATTCGACAACCCAGGGGGAGTTGGCGGTTTCAATCCACTTTTGCAGATCCTTCTTGGTCATCTTCGCGTCGTCGGCGATCAGGCCGGCGAGGTACATCGCATCAGCGATGCCAGTCGCGTAGAGGTCCAGAGCGAGCTGGTAATCCGTCTTCACCCGCTTCTGGATCTTCTTCATGTCCTCGATCTTGACGCCGAAGCAAGGCTCCTGGGCACCGTGGTTCATCCACGTCTTCTTGGTCTGCGCGGTGCCGAGCTTCTTCAATTCGGCGACGATGTCTTTGGCGGTCATTTCTCTTCTCCAAGAAGTTACATGAAATACGCAATCGACTTTTGCTTCGCGTCCGCATTACGCCATGACAACGAACCCTTCTTCTCCTTGTCGAGCACGCCCTGGGTCATAAGCATGCCACGGATGATCGCCAAATTCAGGCTCTCCGCCATTCGTGTTGGATACCAATGTGAGCGGCAAGGCGCTAGCCGCCGGTAAAGGCGAAAATTACCGGCGGCTA
>JBJXEX010000331.1:0-59467 GCA_046156195.1 Planctomycetaceae bacterium
AAGCCGAAGTGGTCGTTTTCGAAGAAACGATAGACGGCTTCGGTCTCCGCGCGTCCGCCCCCGACCGCAGCCGGCAAACTCACCGTCGGCTGCGGTGCCAAGTCGGCGAGCACCTTCATCAGTCGCATATCGCGCCGAGCGTCGCCAAGATCCAAAGTCTGCAATTCCTCAGTCACCCATTCTGGAATCATGTGGTTCCGTCCTTGGAACGAACTCAAAAACTTCCTGACCTTCACCCATCGTCGCTGATCGTCGCAAACACGCCAAGATGTGTGGAACAACGAGCTGGGCTATCGAGTCACGCCCCTTTGGGGCTGATGCCACGAAACAAAAGCCAACCGTTCTCGTCCGCCAAATACCTCCTGCAAGGCCAAGTTTTCAACTTCACCAAGGACCAATTCATCATGGACCCAGAAACCTACAAATACATGACCGATGTTTTGCGCGTGAACGACTTGGACTTCATCGCCCGCGGTGGGTTCGCCGAGGTCTGGTCCGGTGTCAAAGACAAGCTGCCACATGCCTTCAAGATTTCGCACGATCCGCTGACTGACAAGCTGCGAAATCGGGCGGCGCAAGAGTTCGAAATCATGAATCATGGAGCCGTGAGGGACTGTGTGGAGATTTTGCAGTTGCATGGCTGGGATGAGGACTCTCCCAAGCACAAGCTGATTACCTGGTGGGAACGGTGTGAGGAAAGCCTGCTGGATCGTTTGGAAGCGAATGCCAAGCTGGGCCGTCCCGGTCTGCCTTTGGAGGAGCTGCGTCAGTTTCTGTATGACGCGGCGAAGGGGATCGACCTGGCCAACGAGTTGGGCTTCAAGCATCAGGACATCAAGCCGTCGAATCTGTTGGTCCTGCGGAACCGGGTTAAGGTGGCTGACTTTGGTCTGGCGGAATACACGGGGGCGTCGACGAGATCCGGTTCGGGATCGGGGACGATGGGGTACATGCCGCTGGAGTCTTTCAAAAAGAACGCCGTGCAACGTGGTCTGATCACGTCCACGGTCGATCGTTACGCCTTCGCCGCGACAACGATTGAACTGACGACAGGACATCATCCGTTCGGAGAAGATCTGCCGGAAATCTTCGAGGCGCAAAAGCTCGGCAGGCCGTTGACCGCTGGACTCACCCGATCGCAGGCAGACGCCGCCCTGGCCCAGTTGCATTTCGATCCGGCGCAGCGGCCATTCAAAACCGCGACCGAGTTCGTCAACGCGTTTCTGAGTGACAGTAGCCGAAGTCGTGAGACTTCGGTCCGAACGGTGTCGAGCGCGCCAGCAGTCCGAACTCTCACGAGTTCGGCTACGACAAGTCCGGCACCGTCAATCGGACCGGCGCAGCTCTTCCACGACGACTTGCTCGGTGACATCAGCAAGTTTGAAGACGATTCACAGCGCCGCCACGAACGGGCGCGAAAGTTGGAAGCGCTCGGCCATTACGACATGGCGATTGCGGAGATCCAGCCGGTGCTCGCGCATGTGCGCGACAACACGCTGCTGGCGACCTTGGAACGCAAACGCGATCGGGTCGCGGTGCTCGCGCCACGCATCAAAAAAGCCGTGGACGAGAAGCAGCATCGCTGGCTGCGGCCGGAGGTCGAAGAGTTGTTGGGGCTTGTTCCGGGTGACGTGCAACTCGCCAAGCTGCGCGATGGACTGCCGAAGTTCCCTGTCTTGATCACTCTCTCGAATGGCACGCAATTGAAGTTCGTACCGCCCGGCGAGTTCACGATGGGGGACGAGAGCAATGGCGCGCATCGCGTGCGGATCACGCGACCGTTCTGGTTGGGGCTGACGGCCGTGACACAAGCCGAATGGGTGGCGGTCATGGGGAGCAATCCCAGCGGCAACAAAGCCAGCGACAAGCATCCGGTCGAGAACGTGAGCTGGGACGACACACAGGCTTTCATCGCCAAGTTGTTGCAGAAGGATGCCGCGTTGATTGCGAAACACTTCGCCGATTTTCCCGGCGAGCAACCGCGACTGCGGGTTCCGAGCGAAGCGGAGCGGGAATACGCCACGCGCGCCGGCACGACGACCAAATGGTTTTGCGGCAACGATGAAACTCAACTCGGTCGGTATGCGTGGTACTCGGCGAATTCCGGCAACATAACGCATCCGGTGGGGACCAAGGAGCCGAACCCTTGGGGCTTCTACGATCTTGCCGGAAATGTGTGGGAGTGGTGTCACGATTGGTACGACGCGGAATCTTATAAGCTGCGAGCGGAGAAAGTTTGGGACGATCCCGTTAACGTCAGTCCAACCTCGTCCCGAGTGTTTCGCGGTGCGGGCCGCGCGTACGATGCGTCGCGCTTGGCGTCGGCCTTTCGCGACGGCAACTATATGCCGGACGGCCGGATCAACGACCTCGGCTTCCGCCTGGCCCTAGGTCAGGAGCTCAAGTAGGCGGAGCGGTCGATGTTTAACCGCTACGCCAACGGCGTGCGTGCCGAACGTCACGGCGATCACATCCGCATCGCCGCCCACGCCGATGGCGTTGGGGTTAAACGTCGCCATGTCTCGCCAGAGCATGCGCCACCTCGTTTGATTCATGCCGCTTGTCAGTCAGAATTTGACTGACCGCATTGATGAGGAAAGGCTTCGGATCCGCTGCGTCAGGATGCCCGACACGTTCCAAGGTCGAGAAAGGAAACCATGAGCGACCAGAACCAATTTCTGCTCTACACCGCACCCGACGGGGCCGTGAAGGTGGACGTGTTCTTGAAGGACGAGACGGTCTGGCTGACGCAGAAGGCGCTGGCGGAACTGTTCGGAGTGCAGGTTCCGGGCGTCAATAAGCACCTGAAGAACATCTTCGAGTCGGGCGAACTGGCCCGTGAGGCAACTGTTTCCAAAATGGAAATAGTTCGCACCGAGGGTGATCGCGACGTCGCCCGCGAGGTCGAGTTTTACAACCTCGACGCCATCATCGCCGTCGGCTACCGAGTCAACAGCTATCAGGCCACGCAGTTCCGCATTTGGGCGACGAAGACGTTGCGGGAGTTCATCATCAAGGGCTTCGTGCTGGATGATGATCGGCTAAAGCAGGGGAAGCAGGTCTTCGGAAAGGATTACTTCGACGAACTGCTGGAACGCATTCGGGAGATCCGGGCGAGTGAGCGGCGGTTCTATCAGAAGATCACGGACATTTACGCGCTGTCGTTGGACTACACCGCGGACGCGCCACAGACGAAGGAGTTCTTTGCCACGGTGCAGAACAAACTGCATTGGGCGATCACCGGACAGACGGCGGCAGAGTTGATCTACGCGTCCGCCGATGCCACGAAACTCTACATGCGCCTGACGACTTGGAAGCGTGCGCCTAACGGAAAAATCCTGAAGTCCGACGTAGCGGTCGCGAAGAACTATCTGAGCGAGGCGCATGTGAAGGAGCTGAATCGGATCGTCTCGGCCTACCTCGATCTGGCGGAGAACCGGGCTGAACGGGGCATCCTGATGAAGATGGCCGATTGGATCACGTTCCTGAACAGCTTTCTGGAGCTGTCGAACTATCCCATTCTTCAAGACAAGGGGAAGGTGAGCGCGCTGGAGGCGAAGCTCAAAGCGGAAGGGGAATACGAGGTCTACCGCCAACGTCAGGACACGGAATACCTCTCGGACTTCGACCGCGAGATCAAGCGGTTGGAAGGAACGCATTCGGACACGCGGAGAACACACCGCGATCAGGATGGAACAAATGGTGGATAAGAATTAAATGGACGAGAAGAGTATCGTTTGATAGCGTCCTAGGTGTTTGAAGTTGCAAGACAGCGGAAGGGCGGAGTATGGCAGGTCAATCGGCGGAGCCTCGACAAGTGGCAGAAATCCGTCGGCTAGCGCTTGACCCGCGCAAAGTTCGGCTCACGCGGACGGCGGAATATGACCTGCTCGGCCGACACTTGAAAAAGGACGAGGTCTGTCAGGCCATCGTCAAATGGATCGACGATGGAGAACGCGTCAAACCGGTGACACTGCGAGTGTGCCGACCCTGGTGCCACAGCCTACGAAATGAAGCCGCGAATTGGCGAAATCTTGCTCTATGTGAAAGTCACGTTGCGTGAATTGGGGCAACCGAACGAAACGATGATCGTGATTTCGGCTCACCTCGATCATTGATCTGAGGGCGTGGATTGCAGGATTAAGGATTAAGGAAAAAACATGGCCAACAAACAATGTCCAATTTGTGGCGAGCAAACGCTCGACGAGAAATGTGGGACGTATCGATTTGACCCGCCCCCGAATATCCCCGGCGGCACGATGGTCATTTCGGAGACGACTTGGGAACACTGCTCGTCATGCGGCGAGGACATCTTGTCGTTGGCGTTGGAAGCGGCCATCAATCGAGAGCAGTCCCGGCGGCAGGGCTTGTTGCTGCCGGGACTTCAGACCTCTTTCGGCGTTGAAGGTGGACGAATCGGCCACGAACTTTCGCGCAATATCTGATCACGAACGGTCTCTCACCGTTTCAATCAATCAATCAGGGGAAGGCGTGGCAATGGCTGGCGTGTCAATGGAGTTGCTTGAGGTCTTGAAGGGGTTGGGGGATTCGGCGGCGTACTGTGCGACGGGAACAGTCGGGGCGGTGCTGCCGGGATTGCATGTGGAAGGGGTCGGTGATGTCGGAGTGCCGGTGTCGGCGGAGGATGCGAAGCGGCTCATCAAGCAGGCGGCGCAGGCTCCGTATGGGCGCGGGGAGGAGACGGTTGTTGATCCCAACGTGCGGCGAGTTTGGCAGCTTGAACCGTCGCAGTTTGCGTTGCGCAACGCGGAGTGGAAATCGTCCCTCGCGCTGATCGTGGAAGCGGTACGGCAAGAGTTTGGGATTGCTCAGAAGGTCGAGTCTCAGCTTTACAAGTTGCTGGTGTACGAGCAGGGAAGTTTCTTCGCGCCGCATCGAGACACGGAGAAGGCGGAGCGGATGTTTGCGACGCTCGTGGTTTGTCTGCCGTCGAAGCATGAGGGTGGGACGCTGATCGTCTCGCATGACGGACAGACGAAGCGGATTGATTTCGGCGGCGAGGCGTCTCGGTTTCAAATGCAGTACGCGGCGTTCTATGCCGACTGCCAGCATGAGATCACGCCGGTGACGAGCGGGTATCGAGTTTGTCTCGTTTACAACTTGGCCATCGCGAAGTCGAAGCAGCAGCCCTCCGCGCCGGTCAACAGCGAGGCGATTGATCGGGCAGCCGAAGCACTGACGAAAATCTTTGCCGACCAGGAGCGCGACAAGATCGCGATTCCGCTCAAGCATCAATACACGGAAGCGGGGCTGGGAGACGTGGAAGGGGCGAGTGTGGTTAGTAATGTTGGCGCTAAGGAACGCGGAGACACAGGCGAGCCGCCTGTGCTACGGCTGAAGGGAGGCGATCAGGCTCGGATGGATGTGTTGGCGCGAGCGGCGGAGAAGGTGGGCTATCAAGCGAATTTGGCGTTGTTGACGCACTGGCAGTCGGGGTCCGTCGATTGTAGTTCGATCGACTATGAACCGAGTCGTTCGCGTCGGCGGGGATACCGCGATATCGACGATGACGATGACTTCGACGATGACGACGATGACATGATCGCGACGGACTCTGGTGCGGAGTTTGAAGAGGTCTACGACGAGACGATGGAGCTGAGCCATTGGTTCGACTCGGCCGGACGCAAGCTGTCGTTTCAGGAGTTGAAGCTGGAAGAGGCGGAGATCGTCAGCGATGTCGCGGCGAAGGATCGGCCGTGCCGGCAGGAGGTCCACGAAGCGACGGGCAATGAAGGTGTCTCGATGGAGCGTTGGTATCACCAAGCGGTGGTGGTGATCTGGCCGCGGGACCGGTACTTCGGCATCCTCGCCGGAGCGGGGCCGGCCAGTGCGGTACCCGCGTTGGAAGAGTTGGTTCGCCGTACCGAGCCACCCGCAGACAACAATGAGTGCTGCCAGTTCGCGAAAGAGATCATCGCGCGATGGCGAAAGCAGACGGGAACCAGCGTCAATTCGTGGGACGTTCCGTCAGGCATCGACAAGCGGAACGACAAGAAATCGCTGGTGGCTCGCATGATGCAAGTGCTTCAGGTGATCGGGGACGAAACGCTAGCGCTAACATTCGTGTGCAACATTCTGCCGATCGACTGTGATGGGACCGAGGGTGCGGAGCTGACTCGGCTGGTTGATCAATTTGGCTGGGGACAATTCGCTGAATCGCTGTCAGAGTTTTTCGCGAAACAAAAGCCGGGCGATTATGGTCGCAAGTTGGTCACCCCAGTCGTGTTGTTTGAGTCCTTGTGTTGTTCGGCTCCGAGGCGGACCAAAGAGCGGCTGTCCGTTTGCCGGTCTCTGGCCGACGAATTGGAGCAGGTCATCGAGCGGTGGGATCGCCATGTGTCGAACGCGTGGCAAGGCGAGCAAGGCCATCGCCTCGGCATCGTTGAGCCAATCGTTCGCGCGCTGACCGCGATCGAAGCCACCGAGGTTCTCGATCGTTTTGTGGCGCGAGCGATCTCCGATCCCAAGCACTACGACCTGCACGCCGTGTTGATCCCCGCCGTGAAGACGCTGTCGAGCGACGCGGACTTCAACGATCCCGCGCAGCCCGCGATCGGCCGCTCGGCGTGCGAGCGATTGCAGCAACATTGTCTGAGCGAACTCCGAACTCGCACGGCCGCCAAGCCGCAGCCGCCGGCCGATTGGTCGCGCGAGGCCACGCTGAGCTGCCAGTGTGCTGACTGCCGTGAGCTGGCGGTGTTCCTCAAGAACAAAGACGAATCGGTTCACCGCTTTGCTCGCCGCAAAGAGTTGCGACAACATCTGCACCGAGAAATCGACAAGCATCAATGCGAAGTGACTCACGTCACCGAACACCGAGGTTCACCGCAAACATTGGTCTGCACGAAGACTCAAACCCGCTACGAAGGCTGCTTGAAGCAGTTTGAAACGGACGTGCGATTTCTGGGTGAATTGGAGCGGCTGTCAACACCAACGTCCGCTCCGAACACGGCCACGAAAACGCGCCGCCGCGTCAAGAACATCTGACAGTTGGAATGCGCAGAACCTGAAACGCTGGCCTCTTGCCGCGGGAAGAAATCAGCGAATCAGTCCCATCGAGTTGTCGTCGTCAGCATAGATCGACAAGACCCCCTCAAGCGAACTCAAGAGCTTCGCGACCAAATCCTTTGCCTGACGGATGAACTTATTCGCGGTCATCGTTCCACTGGTAGATCGAGTTCTTCACGCCCAATCTTTGGGATCAGCAAACCCGTGGTCGAGAACCCGTCAAATGCCAAGTCTGGAAACATTTCTTCACCCCACGGAGCAACGAGGTCATCCTGGGGATGAGCTTCCAAACGTGGGCGACGCACTGCATTTTTCTTGGCCATGAGAGCACTCCTCGTTGAAGGGTTTGGAGATTTCACACGATTGGGTGCCTCTTTGCCTGATCGAATTGGAGTGTCAAACAAATGCGGTTGAAGAGGCCTCAAGAGCTGAACCATGAGCAACCAGAACCAATTCCTGCTTTACACCTTGCCCGACGGAGCCGTGAAGGTGGACGTGTTCTTAAAAGACGAGACGGTCTGGCTGACGCAGAAGGCGGTGGCCGAGCCGTTTGGAGTCCAGGCTCCGGGCGTCAACAAACACCTGAAGAACATTTTCGAGTCGGGGAACTGGCCTGTGAGGCAACCGTTTCCAAAATGAAGTGAGTGAGTGCGCCGCGGGGAGCCCAAGCCCGCGTTCTGGCGAACGCGGCTACAACTACGGTCGCTCCCAAACGGCGGGCAGGGTCTTCGACATCTCGCCGTAGGTTTGCGAGACCACGAAGCCGCTGGCTTGCGACATGTAAAAGATGCGGCCGTTGGAGACGACGGCTCCCAAGCACTCGCGCGAGTCGATCGCCGGGCCGGTCGAGACCAGTTTGCTGTCTTGCGAGAGGTCGATCATGTCCATGTTCGCGCCGAGGATGTATGGCTCCGAAAGCGTGAAGCGGCAGCAGGCGTAGTTGTGCCCCACGCCGCCGATGACCTTGCCCGACTCGCGATCGAAGACGTTTCCGCGGCCTCGCAAAGCATTCGAGAAGAGGAATTGTTCTCCCACGCTGACGACATTCAGTGCGGATGTGACCGCCTCGGACTTCCAGATCAGCGAGCCATCTTTGGCGTCCAAGCACCACACGAAGCGATCCTTGGTGGTCTCGATGGCCGGGTTATAGCCGCCGATATAGAGCCGGCCGTCGCGGGCGCTGAGGGTGCATTTCGCGGTGACGTAATACTTGGTCGAGAGCCAATTCACCTTGCCGGTGGCTGGGTCCATGCAGGCGGTCAAGCCGTTGTTCTCCGGAGGCAGCCCGCGACGAACTCGCTGGCTGGCGGCGAAGCCGAAGAACGTCGAGTAAAACAGTTTGCCATCCAGCAAGCAGATGCCGCAGTCGTTGCCGCCGCGGCCGTACTCGGAGAAATCTTTTCCCCAGACGAGCTTGCCCGTGTCCATGTCCCAGGCCCACAGCAACGGGTGATTGTCTTTCGGGTAGTAGGGATTGTCGTTGGAGTAAATCCAACTCATGACCTCTTCGTTGTCGCGAGCCGCTTCGGGTGTCCCTTTGAACGTGAAGGGCTTCTCGGTCCCTTGCGGAGCGTAACTGCCGGAGCCGGAGGCATAGATCGCGACGTTGCCATGCACCAGCGGCGGGAACTGACGGCTCCAACTGGGCGAGCCAGTGAAAGGTGCCTCCCACAGGAGCTTGCCGGTGGCCGCGTCGAGACAGCGCATCAGCGAGCGTTTGATACCCGCCTGCGGGATCAGCAATTTGCCGTTCACATACAACGGCGAGGTGAATGACAAATAGACGTCGGGCCAATGCCGTCGCCACAGGAGCCGGCCGGTGTCTTGCTCGACCGCGATGATCTGGCCTTCGGCGGTGTGCGAGTACAGCCGCCCGCCGCCGCAGACCGGCAGATGTTTGACGGTCCCTTCCAAGCGTCTCGCCCAACGCATTCGCAGCGGTGGCTTCAGTCCCTGAGCGTTCGAGTTCGTGCCGCCAAAATCTCCGTAGTTCGTGTACCAGTCAAACTTCGCCGCCGCGAGCGGCCCCGTCAGCGGACTGCGGATTTTCCAAACTTCCAAATCCTGCTGAGGCAGCGGAGCTTTTCCATCGGGACCAAGGACATAGAGGTAACCATCTTCGCACCCAACAAAGATTCGCCCGCCCGCCACTGCGAGCGGAGCCGTGATTGGCGCACCGAACGCCGTCGCGAAGGAAAATGTTTCTCCGCCGGTTAGCGGCACGACATATAACGTCCCATTAAGTCCGCCATAGATAGCATGGTCACGAGTGAGCGCGGGGGGACAGATCGCTGCCGCCGAGCAGAGCACCTCCGGCTTTTCTTCACCCGCTTTGTGTCGGCACAGACCGAGTCCCTCTTCGGGTTTCACTCGATACACGTCGCTACCACGAATGCTCACCGAAGCAAAACTCAGCAGGCCGGGCAAGTGGATCGCGGTTTGAGTCCCCTTCACGAAATCGGTTTGGAGCTTGTCATCCACCAGTTTCAGAATCTCGACTCGCCCCGCGTTGTCGCGGCGATGCCATTGGACATAGACGTTGCCGGCCGCATCGGCGCTTTGACCGAACGTGGCGGGGAACTCGGCCCCATCGTAGGCCGGAATCTGACCGATCACGCGAAGCTGTGGCCGATCGCCCGCATCGTCGAGGAAGATCGTCCTGCCTCCCGCCGGAATGACGACCGTCTTGCCGACCAAACATAAGTCGCGCGAGCAAACAAAATGATCGCGCCATGTCACTCGATCTTTGCGTTGAGCTAGCCACTCCTCGCCGCTCCAGCGATTGCCATCGAACTGAACGACCTCCTTCACGAAGTCCCAAGTCCAGGCGACCGAGCCATCGGGTTCCACCGCATAGACCTGTGCTCCAAGCGTCGCGAAATAAACGCGATCCGCTCCGACGGCGGGCGACGACAGAATCGGTTCGTGACAGTCGATCTCACGAATCACAGTTCCGGTGGCTCGATCCAAGACGTAGTAGAAACCGGCGGCCGTCCCGACATGCAGATACTTCCCGACGACCGCCGGAGCCGCGACGTTGTTGCAGTTCCCCGTGCCGCCGCGTGTCGCGAACTTCCATTCCACCTTGAGCGTCTTCGCGTCCATCGCGAACACAACACCCGATCCGTCGATGGCAAACACTTGCCCGTCGCTGACGACCGGCGATGCGAAGATCCCATCGGTCAGCGGAATCGCGGCGATCAATCCCACGCGAGTCTGCACCGTCGCCGTCGGCACATTTCCCGATCGCAGAGCGTCTCCTTGCAACTGTCCCCAATTGTCGGCGGCCAACGCGCCGCTCGCGGACAACATCCAGACCATCAACGAAGTGAGTCCACGCATGGAAGGTGTCTCCAAAAGCGATTGGAAGAAACTCGAAACCCGTCAAACACGACCGCACCGAACAGAACGCTTTTCAGAATAGCCTCTGCCGTGGATCGAACATACGGAGCACGCATTGTGGCGCGACGCTCCGCGTCGCGATTCACGACGCGGAGCGTCGTGCCACATTGGTTGCGGCTTGCGGTTAAATGACGAACTGGCAAGTCTCGTTGCGGACATTTATGGTTGCTGGAGGAGGACAACAGCATGTTTCGTCAACTGCGTGCCTGGACTTGGGTGTTTCTGATCTTGTGGCTTTCGCCGGCTTACGCGGCAGATGAGCGGCCATCCGCCGAAGCGGTCGAGTTCTTTGAGAAGAAGATCCGACCGATCCTGGTGACGCATTGCTCTGAATGTCACAGTCGCGAGAGCAAGAAGCGACAGGGAGATTTGCTGCTCGATTCGCGCGACGGCTGGATGCGCGGCGGAGACTCCGGTACGGTGATCGTCCCCGGTGATCCCGACAAGAGTCTGCTCATTCTTGCGGTGCGGCAAACGGACAAAGACTTGTGGATGCCGCCGAAACAGAAGCTGACCGACACACAGATCGCCGACCTCGAAACGTGGGTGAAGAACGGTGCGGTTGATCCACGCAAGACTCTTGTCGGTCAGGCCGAAGAATTGAATGCTCGTCCCAAGTACGGGATGAGTCTCGAAGAGGGACTCAAGTTCTGGTCGTATCAACCGGTCCAAGATCCGGCCGTTCCGAAAGTGCGAAACACGAACTGGCCTCGCACGGCGGTTGATCATTTCACGCTCGCGCGAATGGAAGCGGCGAGCGTGACTCCGGCTCCCGCAGCCGATGCGCGGGCGTTGCTGCGACGGGTCACGTTTGACCTCACCGGTCTGCCGCCGACTCCGGCCGAGATGGACGCTTTTCTCGCGGACTCATCTCCGCAGGCATTCGCGAAGGTGGTGGATCGTCTGCTCGATTCGCCCCGCTATGGCGAGCGGTGGGGACGTCATTGGCTCGATGTGGTGCGGTACGCCGATACCTGCGGAAATGCGTCGGATTATCCGGTGCCGCAAGCTCACCGGTATCGCGATTGGGTCATTCGCGCGTTCAACAAAGACATGCCCTATGACCAATTCCTGCGCGAGCAGATTGCGGGTGACTTACTCCCCGGCGGCACCGACGCCGAACGATTCGAGCGGATCACGGCGACGGGGTATCTCGCCATTGCGCGGCGATTCGGTGGCGATCGGAAGGGTGAGCATCATCTCACGCTGGAGGACACGATCGACAATCTGGGGCGAGTGTTTCTTGGTTCGAGCATCTCGTGTGCTCGCTGCCACGATCACAAGTTCGACCCCTTCACGATGAGCGACTACTACGGGCTGTATGGCATCTTTGAGAGCACGCGCTATCCCTTCCCCGGAGCCGAGGCGGACAAGAAGCCGGCAGACTTCGTGCCGCTGCTGACTCCGGCACAGATCGACGTGCTGTTGGCCCCGCATCGCGAGAAGCTCGCGGCGCTCGATGCGGAGATCAAGATGCTTGAAGCCGCTGACGCTGATGCGAAGAAGCTGCCCGACGGTCCCGATAAAAAGGCCGCCGTCGAGGCCGCTGCGAAGGTGTTGGCTGAGGCTCGCAAGAAACGCACAGTCGTCGCTGCGGAAGCTCCGGCCATCAGCGATGCCTACGCTGTCGCCGACGGCCAACCCGCCAATACGAAGCTGCAATTGCGTGGCGATCCGAAGCGGCTCGGCGAAGAAGTCCCGCGACACTTCCCGGCGATCCTCGGTGGGAATGAACTGCCGAAGGACTCCGTCGCCAGCGGTCGGCTCCAACTGGCCGAGTGGGTGTCGAACTCAAAGAACCCGCTCACTGCGCGGGTGATGGTGAACCGCATCTGGCAGTTTCATTTTGGTCGAGGGATCGTGCAGACACCGAATGATTTCGGCTCGCGCGGACAGGCTCCGACACATCCCGAGTTGCTCGATTACCTCGCGACTCGTTTCATCGACAGCGGCTGGTCGGTGAAGGCCATGCACAAGCTGATCTTGTTGTCGCACTCGTGGCAGCTCGCCAGCAGTTCCGATCACGCCGCGTTGGCCATGAACGCGCAGCTTGATCCGAGCAATGAGCTCTTGTGGAAGTTCAACCGCTACCGCTTGGATGCCGAGTCGATCCGGGACACGTTGCTCTTCGTGGGCGGCGACCTCGACGAGTCACCTGCTGGGACGCATCCATTCCCGCCGCCGCACACTTGGGGTTGGACACAGCACAATCCGTTCGTCGCCGCGTATGAGACTCGTCGCCGCAGCATTTACTTGATGCAACAACGACTGAAGAGGCATTCGTATCTGGCCCTCTTCGACGGAGCCGATCCGAGTTCGAGTACCGGCGCGCGGCTCCCCAGCACGACTCCACTGCAAGCGTTGTTCGTGATGAACGACCCGCTCGCACATGCCGAGTCAACGAAGCTCGCCTCTCGCGCGATCGCGTTGGCGACCGACGAACCGGCGCGGATCGCCGCCGCCTACCAGGTCACCTGGAACCGCCCGCCGACCTCCGACGAGCAACAGGAATGTGCCGGCTTCCTGAAGCAATACCGCGACCAGCTCGCGGAGTTGAAGACCCCGCCCGACCAAGTGGAACTCAAGGCGTGGTCCGCATTGGCCCGCGTCCTGTTGAGCAGCAATGAGTTTGTGTTTGTGGATTGAAAGTCTTCGCATTGGCCTCAACCGGTGCGAATCGTTTTCAACGACCCGCCTTGTCCCCTCCGTGCTCCGGCCCTGCCATCCGTGCGATCAATCCAAAAAGTGACTTCGCACGGATGGCAGAGCCGGAGCACGGAGGAAAAGTCGCCATGAGATTGAATACGGCGACTGATACAACTGAAATCGAATGTCGCCATCAAACACCTGACCGTATGACTCAACTCCTTCGGAGTAAAGACCCATGAATTCCAATCAATGTTCCTGTTCCCGCCGCTCCGTCGTGCAATCGCTGGTCGGTGGATCGTTGCTGTTGCCGGGGATCATTTCCGAGTTGCTCGCGGCAGGCAGCACACAGTCTGACGGGAATCCGCTCGCGCCGCGGTCTCCGCATTTCACGCCGCGAGCTTCGCGGGTCATCTTCATGAACATGAGCGGCGGCGCGTCGCATGTGGACTCGTTCGATTACCGACCAAAACTCTTCGCCGATCACAACAAACCGTATCAAGTCCCCGCCAAGATGCTGGAGGCGTTCGCTCCGAACAATCGAGTCGTTGAGAAATACTTCAAGCGTCCGCAGTGGGAATTTAAGCAGAGGGGCGAATCCGGCCTCTGGATCAGCGACTTGTTCCCGCACATCGCCGAGTGCGCCGATGACCTCTGCCTGATCCGCTCGATGCGCAACGATCACGCCGATCACTTCCAGGCGACGCTGGGGATTCACACCGGCTCGGTGACGTTCGCTCGGCCGAGCATCGGGTCGTGGGTCAGTCACGGCTTGGGGACGATCAATCAGAATCTGCCGTCGTTCATCGTGCTGGCTCCGCTGACTCCGTATGCCGGCGGGCAAGTCTGGGCTTCGGATTTTCTTCCCGGCTGTCATCAAGGGACTCCCGTCGCGCCGGGTGCCGAGCCGATTGCCAACATTCAACGACGTCAGCCAGCCGCGGCGTTGCAGGAAATGGAACTCGGTCTGACTCAAGCGTTCAACCGTCGGCATCTCGCGAACCGCGCGGGTGACGCGAATCTCACGGCTCGCATCAAGTCGTTCGAGACGGCCTTCGGGATGCAATCGGCCGCACCCGAGGCGTTCGACCTGACGAAGGAAGCCGACGCGACGTTGCAGCTCTACGGTCTGCCGCGCGGCAGTACGAAAGGTTTTGCGTGGCAATGCCTGATGGCCCGGCGTCTGGCCGAGCGGGGCGTGCGGTTCATCGAGCTGATCGACACCGGGGCGTCGAACAACTGGGACGCTCACGGAGACATGGCGACTCACGCGCCGCTGGCCAAGAACGTGGATCAGCCAATCGCCGGACTGCTGAAGGATCTGAAATCGCGCGGGATGTTGGACGACACGCTCGTCGTCTGGACGACCGAGTTCGGTCGCACTCCGTTCAACACCGGCAAGGACGCGAAGGGACGCGAACATCACGCTGAAGTTTTCTCTTCGTGGATGGCCGGCGGCGGAGTGAAGGGTGGCTTCAGCTACGGCGAGAGCGACGACTACGGCTGCACGGTCGCCTCGAATGAAGTCCACATCCACGACTTTCACGCCACGATCCTGCATCTGCTCGGCCTGGACCACGAGCGTCTGACCTACCGCCATGCCGGCCGCGATTTCCGTCTGACCGATGTCGCAGGGAACGTGGTGCGGGAACTCTTCGCGTAACCGAATTCTTCGCGTCACCAACGTCGAGCGGGCGAGTCGTCTGCTCATCCTCCCGACGTATCAAAGGGAATGCTCGAATGAAAAAACGAAGCAAGAAGAAATCGAAACCAATCGCCCCGGTCAGCAAATCGCGGAGCTTGATCCGAACATCGGCCGCCCGCGTTTCGCCTCAAGCGGATTTCGATGCCGTGTTGAACCTGATTGACTCGGCGCGAACGCGGGCGGTTGCGTCCGTCAACACGACGCTGATCAAACTTTATTGGAGCATTGGCGACTTCATCACTCGAAAGGTCGCCGAAGATGGCTGGGGGAAAGGAACGGTCGCGGCGCTCGCCGAACACATTCGACGAAGGCTGCCTAATGTTTCCGGTTACTCGGCTCGAAATCTCTGGCGAATGATGCAGTTTTACGAGACGTATCGGGGCCAGCCAAAACTGTCACCACTGGTGACAGAACTTTCTTGGACTCACAACTTGCTGATCATGAGTCGATCCAAGCGGGACGAAGAACGCGAGTTCTATTTGCGAATGGCGACGCGCGAGAAATGGGGCAAGCGAGAATTGGAGCGTCAACTCAGAGGAGCACTTTTTGAACGTGTCGTCCTCTCGCCGCCAAAACTGTCACCAGTGGTGGCAGAAATTCATCCCGACGCGGAGACCATCTTCAAAGACAGCTATCTGGTCGAATTCCTGCAGCTATCGTCCGAGCATTCGGAAGCCGATCTGCAACAGGCATTGATCGAAAAGCTCAAGAACTTTCTGATTGAGTTGGGCCGCGATTTCTGTTTCGTTGGCAGCAATTATCCGATCCAAGTGGGTGGTCGGGATTTTGTCATTGACCTGTTGTTCTTCAACCGGGCGCTCAATTGCCTGGTCGTGTTTGAATTGAAAATCGACGAGTTCCAGCCGGAGCACCTTGGCAAGCTGGAGTTCTATTTGGAAGCTCTCGACCGCGACGTGAAGAAGCCGCACGAGCAGCCGTCCATCGGCGTGCTGTTGTGTGCGACCAAGAACCACGAAGTTGTCGAGTACGCCTTGAGCCGAGCCGTTTCACCGGCACTCGTGGCCGAGTATCAAACTCGCCTGCCCGACAAGAAGCTCCTGCAAGCCAAGCTCCATGAGTTCTACGAACTGGCGCAGTCTCAGGCCCAGCAAGCCGCGGAAGCGAAATCGGAGAGACGGACACAATCGAAATCACTTGCAAGCCGGCCCGTGAAAAAGATCGGTCGCAAGAAATGACGACGGCTCGGATGAGCGAATCGGGTGACTCACGTCGAAGGCAAAGCCATGCTCCGAATCTTTCTGAATGCTGTTGTCGTACTGCTCGTCGCGCCGGCCTTGAGCGGCGCGGCTGACACCGATTCGCCGTCGTATCAGCGGCATGTCACCGCGTTGTTTGGCAAGCTCGGTTGCAATGGCGGGACGTGTCATGGAGCCGTGAATGGGCAGAATGGATTTCGGCTGTCGATGTTCTCAGCCGATCCGCTCGGCGATCACGAACGGCTCACTCGCGAGAGTCGCGTGCGGCGGCTGAACTTTGTCGATCCCGATGCGAGTCTGCTGCTGCAAAGGGGGACCGGGCAAATTCCGCTCGAATTGCCGGCGTTCGCTCGCAACACGGACCTGCTGAAGACGCTCGACAACCGACTGCGTCGCAACGACACGCAGGACGAAGTCATCGCCGGTTTGGATCAATATCAACAGACCGCATTCAATCTGCTCCGTTCGCCGAAGCTGCGGCAGGCACTCGACCTCTCGCGGGAATCGGCCGAGTCACTCGAACGATTCACACGCAACAAACCGGCGAAGGCCCGCTACCCGATCGGCGATCCGCTGCACTTCCTGCTGGCTCGCCGCATGATTGAGGTCGGCGTGCCGATCGTTCACTTCAATCTCGGATACTGGGATTGGCACGGCGAGAACTTTGTGGCTGGCAAACAGCAGATCCCAATGTTCGATGCCTGTCTCGCGGCGCTACTCGATGATCTCGATGATCGCGGGCTGCTCGATTCAACCATCGTGCTGGCCCTCGGCGAGATGGGTCGCAAACCAAAGATCGACAAGCCGAAAGAGACGAACGCCGGACGGGATCACTGGGACTACGCACAATTCGTGATCGCGGCGGGAGGGGGCTTCAATCGCGGCTGCGTCGTCGGAGCCACCGACAAACATGGTGAGCAAGTCACCGACAAGTTCTACAAGATCGAGAGCTTCGGCCGCACGCTGTACCACCTGCTGGGCATCGCCCCAGACACGCTCGTCCACACCCCCGCGAATCGTCCAGTGAAGCTGATCGTGGAAGACGCCCCGATCATCCGGGAGGCCATTCTTTAGACAGGTAGATTTGGGACAGGAAAATGAAAAACACCACCGATTCTGACGTCATGCAAGCGTCTTATACTTATTCCTGTTCTTCATTGTCCTGTCCAAACTCTTCTTGTCTAAATCACTTGATCGTGATCAGCACGGTCGTTTCGGAGATGACCGGGTAGCCGTTCCGAAGCGTGGCGGCGCGGATGACGAGCGATTGTTCGCCAACCAGTTTGGCGTCGTTGGCCACGCGCACGATCAATGTCGCTTCCTTTTGACCGGCGGTCAGCGGGATCGGTTCGGCGGTCAGCAGGTTGGTTTGCTCTTCGGTGGGCATGACCGTGATCTTGATCGCGTCGCGCAGCTCCGTGGCGAGCGACAAGGCCAGCGGGATGCGGAGTTCTCCGCCGAGTGCCACGGTCGGCTCACCGGCCGAGTGGCTGAGCTTCATCAGCGCTCCTTCGGGAAGGATGCCGACTCGCAGTTCTTGCTTTTGCAGCAGCGTGCGGACGTTCCCTTTGGGATCGGCGATCTTCACGGCTCCGTTGATAATCATGCGGCTGGTTTTGGTGGTCTCCATCCATTCGGGGACGAAGATCGGGTACAGGGCGCGGACCACATCGGGGGGGACGACCATCTCGTCGCTGCTCAGACCTTGGCGATGCCGCTGTTGTTTGGAGGTCATCTCGAACGTGATCGGGCCGGCGAAACCTTCGAGCCGCTCGATCTTGTACGGGAACAAGTGCGTGCTGCCGCGATGAACTTTGCTGACGTCGTCGAGTCCCTCCGGCGTCAGCTTGAGTCGCGGCTTCATTGTGATCGCGAGCAACACGGTCCCCGCCTTGCGCGGCGATGGTTGACCGTTGAGCGTTGGCGTCGCGGTGATCGTGCAAAGACTGGCGGATGTCGCGGCATCGGCCGCACAGGTCAGGTCGATCACGAGATCGTTGATCTTTTCGGGGATCGCCAAGTCGGCTGGAGCCGTGACCCCTGCGGGAAGCCCAGTCAGCGTGAGCGGAATCGGGCCAGCGAAGCCGCCGTCACGAACGACTTTGATCGCCAACTTCGCCGGCGCGCCGACTACGATTGGAAGCTGAGTCGGGAAGGTGATCGAGACCTCTTCGCGCGGCGGTTCGATGCTCAGCCGATAATTGGCCGCGCGCGAACCGCTCTTGCCAGAACGATCGGAGACCATGAGGCGATACGTCCCATCGGCAGGCACCGCGAGAGTCAGCGAGGCATCGGTCGTTCCCTTTTCATCGTCGTTGGTCGCGACCTGCTTGCCGTCGGGGCCGAGAACTTGCAGCTCCAGATCGAGCGGCGAACCGATCGCGCGGGCCTGAGCGGTCACGTCCCACTTGTCTCCCTTCTTGAGATCCACGGTGAAGTGATCGGAGCCGAAGCGGGCTTCGAGTGCTCCCGTCACCGCGCTGGGCGCAGTGAGAGGCGTCGCTCCGCTGGCCGCCTCGACTTGCTCGGCCACATCGCTGACCAGCAGCGTGTGCGGCTTCGTGTTGCCGAACGGCGTCTCCACGGAATACGCAAACGACTTCACATCGGCGGCGGCGGGAAATGTCACGTCACGCACGACCGATTCAAGCTGCGGTCCACCGGTCGCGAGGCCGATGCCGAAAAACTCCACCTTGCGAGCTTCACCGCGCTTGCCGGCGGCCGGATACGCCGCGACGACATGCGATCCGGGAGTCAGCAGCAGTCGATAGACGTAGGACTTATCTCCCGCGAAATCGAGATCGTGCAGACTGAGTTCATACGGCGTGTCGGCTTGAGCGATCATCGTCAGTGTCAGATCGCGGCCCTCGGAGTCGGAAGCATCGAGCAGCAATTTTCCACTGGCATCGCGCACCTGCAACATGCCATGCAACGGCGAGTTCATCCGCCGAGCGAGCAACTCAATCGTCACCGGCCCGGTCTTCGGGACTCGGAATTGATAGCGGTCGATTTCCTCAATGCGACGAATCTGACCGGAGACCGTCACCGGCAACACGGGCAAGACTTGAGCGGTCTTCCGCTTCGCCTCTTCGATCACTTCGGGCACGCCGCCGATGTGAAACGACTCGACCGGGGACGCTCCATTGGCATTGGCGACTTGCCACTTCACCAGCCCCGGCGAGACATCGGCCGGAATGGTGAGCTTGGCTTTGAACTCGCGCGGACAGGGCCACGCCATGCCACGAGCCTTGTAGCCGAACCAATACGGCGGTTCGGGGACGAGCACTCCCGACGGCGCGCCGCTGATCTCCAACTTGATGCGCGGATCATGCACGAAGAGCTGCATGTCCGGCGTCCAATCGTAACCGCCGAGCGTCACATCAACCGTCGTGCCGGACTGGCCTCCAGCGGGATGAACGTAGCCAATCTCTGGGACAAGCTGCGCCTGAGCGAAGTGCGAGTCTGCCGCCATCCACAATGCCGCGAACAACAGCCAAGTTCCACGATTCATGGTCATCTCCGATTCGTTGCGTCTCGGTCAGAGCGCGGGCCATCTCAACGAAGCTCAAACGCCGACGACAGTCTATCCCTCGCCAAGCCACGATTGAAACCGGCGAGTGGGGAGTGCAAGTTTCGACACACCTTTCTGATGCCGACAATTGGGGAAGACTGCCCGCGGATGGCAAAGCCGAACCGCGGATAAAAGGCAGCGAGTCACGGTTGCCAAAGCCTCTTCGGTTGCCGCCGCAGCTCGGGCCAAGTCCCCTGTACTACTAGTTCTCAAATTCTTGTCGGCGTGCGCGCATAGTGGCGCGACGCTCCGCGACGCGACTCTCGACGCGGAGCGTCGAGCCACATTGCGGCTTCGCCGCGTCGTTTAACCCCAATACCGTTCGGTTAGTGAGCCGACGGCTCATGGCGACACTAACCGAACGGTATTGCGTTTAACCCCAAGCCGGAGGCGCAGGCGCTGGCGAAAAATGTGAGGCGGAAAATGCTCCGCCGGGGCGTGTGGAAATCTCGATGAGCCTGTGAGAACATCACGTCGTTCGCACGATGTTTCGAGCAAAGGGGCTGAGGTTATTCATGACGTCACCGAATTCTGTCACTCGTTGGCGAGGCGAAGACCTGGGCCATCCGATCCCCGCCGAGCGTCATGCCGTGTCAGTCTGTCTGCCTCGTTGGCGAGACAATGTCGGCTATGAAGAGTCCGATCCGGCCGTCACCAGTGCGATGCAATGCGGGTACCCGCGCTTCTTCTTTCATCCCGACACCGCCCGGCTGTTCGTGGAGTGCGAGCGTCAGTTGGCTCAGCCGGGCGAATGTGCGATCGCGTTTCCATCCGAGCGAGTGGCTCGGCGATGCGCGGAGTTCGTTCGCCGTGAAACGGGAGCGATCGTCCGCATCGCCGCGTGCTTTGATGGCAATGTGCAGGCCGTGCTGCTGCCGACAGCCGCGCGAGAAACCGCAAAAGCCTTCTGGCAACATGCGGGAGAAATTTTGCCCTCGCGTCAGGCGGCGGCGTTGCTGGGGGAATTCAGGATGCCTGACCCCAGTTCAACTGACGGTACTTCCGAGAAGCGGCTGATCCGCGAGCGAGTGGCGGCGCTACAAGGCTGCTCGGCGGATGACGTATACTTATTTCCATCGGGCATGGCGGCGATCTTCACGGCCTATCGGCTGTTTCAACGACTGCGGCCGGAGTCGCGCAGCATTCAGTTCGGATTCCCCTACGTTGACAACCTCAAGGTTCAGCAACGGCTGTCGCATCTCCGTCCGGCAGAGCGGGCGGTGATGTTCTTTCCGCGTGGCTCGGAAGCGGACATGGCGGAGGTCGAGCAATTGGCGGCAGCCGAACCGCTGTTGGGTTTGTTCGTCGAGCTACCCGGGAATCCGTTGCTCGGCAGTCCCAACGTCTCGCGGCTCAGCGAGCTGTCGTTGCGGCACGACTTCCCGTTGTTGATCGACGACACGCTCGCCGCGTGCGTGAATCTCAACACGTTGCCGATCGCGGATGTCGTGGCCACGAGCCTCACGAAATACTTTTCCGGAGCCGGCAATGTGCTGGCCGGCTCGTTGGTGCTGAATCGCCATCGGCCCTACTACGAACGCTTGAAGAGGCTCCTGGCCGAAGAGTTCGAGGACATCTTTTACCACGCAGATGCGATCGTGCTGGAACACAACTCGCGCGATGTTGCCGAGCGGATTCCGAAGATCAACGCCAACGCCGCGCGGCTGTGCGAGTTCCTCGTCGAGCAGCCGGAGGTCGCCGACGTCTGGTATCCCGCGCGAGTCGATCGGGCGAACTACGAACGGCATCTCCGACCGGGAGGCGGATTCGGCGGACTGTTCTCGGTGGTCTTGCGCGATGCGGCCGCGAAGACCGAGCGATTTTATGACGCGCTGCAAATCGCCAAGGGACCGAACTTGGGAACCAGCTTCACGCTCTGCTGCCCGTTCACGATCCTGGCTCACTACCGCGAACTCGATTTCGCCGAGAGCTGCGGCATCTCGCGACATCTGATTCGAGTCTCGGTCGGCGCGGAAGACTCGGACTGGCAGATCGAGCGATTCGCCGAGGCTCTGCGAGACTGCCAACGCGAAACCGCTCGCGGAACCAGTTGAGATATTTCACTCAAACGCCGCGTTACAATTTCGCGAACACCTCAAAGGAGTGAGAGATGACGACTGCATTACCGATCTTGCGAACTGATGACGTCGAACACGAACAAGCGTCGCATGTCGCGGGGCTGAGCAACCTCGCGGCGTTGCATGCGGACGGCATCGTGCCGGGCGGCTGGTGGCATCGCGAAGGGGACCGAGTCGCGTGCGACCTGTGTCCTCGGCAATGCGTGATGAAGGAGGGGGACCGCGGCTTCTGCTTCGTCAGGCAGAATCTCGGCGGGCAGATGATGCTCACAACTTACGGTCGGAGCACCGGCTTCTGCATCGACCCCATCGAGAAGAAACCGCTGAATCATTTCCTGCCGGGGACCAGCGTGCTGAGCTTCGGCACCGCCGGCTGCAATCTCGGCTGCAAATTCTGTCAGAACTGGGACATCTCCAAGTCTCGCGAAACCGAACGGCTCAGCCAGCGCGCGTTGCCCGATGAGGTCGCTCGCGCGGCGTTGGAGATGGGCTGTGCGAGCGTCGCCTATACCTACAACGATCCGGTCATCTGGGCCGAGTACGCGATCGACACGGCGCGAGCCTGCAAAGAACTCGGCATCAAGTCGGTCGCGGTCACGGCGGGCTACATCACCCCGGAGGCTCGCGGCGCGTTCTATCGATTCATGGATGCCGCCAACGTCGATCTGAAAGCCTTCACCGAAGAGTTCTACTACCGCACGACGCTCTCGCACTTGCAGCCGGTGCTCGACACGCTGCGGTGGCTCAAGCATGAGACCAACGTCTGGTTCGAGATCACGAACCTCGTCATCCCGCAGGCCAACGATGAACTCGAAGAGTTCCGACAGATGAGCGATTGGATTCTGGAAGCGTGCGGCGATGAAGTCCCGCTGCACTTCTCGGCGTTTCATCCCGACTTCCGAATGCTCGACCGACCGCGCACTCCGCACGAGACGCTGATCACCGCGCGAGACATCGCGATCAAGGCCGGACTGAAATATGTCTACGTCGGCAATGTCGATGACGCGACTCGGCAGAGCACTTACTGCCCGAACTGTCAGAAGCTGTTGATCGAACGTAACTGGTACGAACTCGGCGAGTACGCTCTCGATCGCGACCGCTGCCGACACTGCGGCACGCACATCGCCGGAGTCTTCGCCACTCGCCCCGGCAACTGGGGCCGCAAGCGACAACCGGTCGATATGAAACAGTTCCATTCGCCGGATCGCGATCGGCCGCTCGTGTTGCCGGAGCGGCCGCTGCGGCCGAGGGACGCCAACGTAGCAGGCGCACTCCGTGTGCCGTCGCCGATTCCAAGTAACCCCACCAGTGCAGCCGGTTCGCCCACTGCGGACGGCACACGGAGTGTGCCTGCTACGATTGCCACGCCGACTGCCGCTCCTCCAGGAACCATCACCGTGCAAATCCCCAAGACTGCTCCGAATCTCTCGCCGACGCAGCGTCAAATCTTGTTCGCGACCGCCGCCGAATTGGTCCGAGCCGCTGCCGAAGGACGTGCTGCCGAGACCTCTGCCTTCGATCGCAGCGGCATGAGATTGAACATCGTGTCGGGGACGTTCGTCAGTCTGAAACGACGTGGGCGATTGCGTTCCTGCTGCGGCTCGTTCGGCCAAGCGATGCAGTTGAATCACTGCTTGAAAGAGGCGGCCAATCGGACGGCGACGAACGATCCGCGCTTCCCGAAAATCTCCGTCAGCGAACTGCCGCATCTCGACCTGGATGTCTGGCTGCTGTTCGCGCCGGAGCAAGTCATCGAGCGCGGACTCGATCGCATCAACGCGGTCACGATCGGCAAGCACGGGTTGCAAATCATTCAAGGCCAGCAGCGCGGGCTGTTGCTCCCCGGCGTCGCGACGGACAACGATTGGAACAGCGAAGAATTCTTGAACCAAGTCTGTGTGAAAGCCGGCCTCCCGCCGACCGCGTGGAAGTCCGACGACACGACGTTGTTTCGCTTCGAGGGAGACGTGATTCACGGCCCGATGTCGAGCGCCGGTCAGATGAGCGTCAGCGTTCCCCCGCGACCACTGCTGACCGCAGCCGAGTTCGAGCAGCTCACGAACTTCGCGAGGCAATCGGTCATGTCTCTGCTGAGCGGTATGACCTCGTTGTACTTCTGCCCCGGCGTGCCGGACGCCGATGTGCATGGCGTGGCGGTGATGATCACTCGGCCGGGGACCGATTTTTGGTTGTCCGTGTCGCGGTTGTCGTCGAAAGAAAAATCCCCGCTGCAAACGACCCTCTTCACGCAATGCGAGACGTTGGCAAAGGCTCTCGCTGGCCGCGACCTGCCGCTGGATCAATTGCGAGTCGATATCCTCGCCCTCGACGACACCGCGATGCACGGCACGATCGCCGAGCCGGATGTCTCCGGCATCGACTCGGCAACGCGCGGGGTGCTCGTCACCGAACGGAACAAGCAGGGCTTCGTGTTCGATCGGCGGTTGTCTGCCGAGCAACTGGCTCGTGATGCCAGCCAACTGGCGCAAGTCGTCGCCCCCGAATGGGCGCAGCTCTTCAGTCTGCGAGCCTTGAGTTCGTGTGATCGGTTCACCGTCGAGATGACTCCCAAGGCGGCGGGCGGAACGGATGTTCGACCTGCGGCGGTCGCCGGCAAGTTCTATCCGGGAGACGCGGCGGGCGTGGCGGCGGAGTTGGATCGGATGCTAGGACAGGGGGAGACGGAACGGAGCAAGGTCTCGGCGGCGATGGTGCCGCACGCGGGCTGGCGATTCTCTGGCAAACTGGCGGCCGATGTGCTCAAGCGGATCGAACTGCCGCGCACGGTGATCGTGATCGGCCCGAAGCACACGGCAAACGGACTCGATTGGGCGGTTGCTCCCAATCGCGTGTGGTCGTTCCCCGGTGGGCAATTGAATTCGGATCCCGAACTGGCTCGCGCGTTGCTCGCGGCGATTCCCGGATTGCAGTTCGACGCGGCCGCACATCAGCAAGAACACGGCATCGAAGTCGAGTTGCCGATCATTCATCGACTCGCTCCGCAGACGAAAGTCGTCGGTATCTGCGTCAGCGGTGCGACGCTGCAACGCTGCGACGATTTCGCACGCGGCCTCGCATCGGTCCTCGAACACTTCCTCGATCCGCCGCTGCTGCTGATCTCCAGCGATATGAATCACTACGCCAGCGATTCGGAAACGCGGCGGCTCGATACTCTGGCTCTCGCGGAGTTCGACCGGCTCGACGAAGACGTGCTCTTCGAGACCTGTCAGACGAATCACATCAGCATGTGCGGCCTCGTGCCGGCGGTGATCGTGATGAAGACTCTGCGGAAGCTCGGCCGGTTGAATCAGTCGATCGAAGTCGGCTACGCAACCTCCGCCGCAGCAAGCGGAGACACCACCCGCTGCGTCGGCTACGCTGGCCGTCTGCTGGTGTGACTCGTGGTAGCCACGCTCGCCAGAGCGTGGGCGAACGCTCACAACACGGAGAGCAGTGACATTTCAGAGCCGCGACCGTCAGGGAGCGGTCCTCGGCGATCACCGCTCCCTGACGGTCGCGGCTCGAAAAGTTCACCGCCTCGGAGAGTCGAGCCACAATTTTTGGATTCCGGCACTCGGCGGCGAGCCGATACGATCTGTGCTAGAGTCTGCTCAACCGGGATGGGTGCTTTTTCAACGAATCGAAATTGGAACGGCTTCATGAATCTTCCACAGCGTGTTTGTGCGGGGCCGCTGAAGCGGCGTGAGTTCTTGGCGGCGGGAGCGTTGGGAGTCGGCGGACTCACGTTGCCGGACTTGTTTCGGATGCAGGCTCAGGCGGAGCAGGCGGGGCGGCCGATCGATCAGCAGACATCGATAATATTTATCTGGATGCCCGGCGGCCCGCCGCATATGGATATGTATGATATGAAGCCCAAGGCTTCGTCGGATTATCGCGGTGAGTTTCATCCGATCCCAACCAATGTTCCCGGCCTCGACGTCTGCGAGCTGATGCCTCGGCATGCCAAGATCGCCGACAAGTATTCGGTGGTCCGTTCGATCTCGCACAACTTTGCCGATCACGGCGGCGGCCACAAACGGATGATGACTGGCCGAGTCCCCGCCACACCGGTCGATACCGTCAACGATGCTCCCGCGACGGGCTCGATCGTCGCCAAGTGCCGCGAGCGAGTCGATCACGGCCTTCCCAATTACGTTTCGATGAATCCCGGCGGACGGACCAACGACGTGTTCGCTCAAGGCCCGGCGTATCTCGGACAGGCCTATTTGCCGTTCAATGTCGAAGGCGATCCGACTCAGCCGAATTTCGTGGTTCCGAACATCGCGATGAACACCACGATCGCTCCGCGAGTCGATGACCGCATGAAGCTGCTCGGCAGTCTCGACCGCATCGACCGACACATCGACACGTCGCGGATGATGGATTCGATGGATCGCTATCAGCAGCGCGCGGTCAGCATGTTGCTCAGCGACGCCGCGAAGAAGGCGTTCGACTTGTCTCGCGAACCGGATGCTCTGCGCGATCGCTACGGCCGGCACTGCTGGGGGCAGCGAGCCTTGATGGCTCGAAGATTGGTCGAGGCGGGAGTCAGCTTCGTCACTGTGATTATGGAAAACCCATATCAGTCTGGCGTCCCGCATCTCAAGCAAGGGGTCTATAACTGGGACTCCCACGCGGTGAATTGCCATATTTGGGACGACCTCAATGTGCGACTGCCGATTTACGATCAAGCGGTGACCGCGCTGATTGAAGACGTCTATCAACGCGGTCTCGACAAGCGGACGTTGATCCTGGTGACTGGCGAGTTCGGTCGCACGCCGCGGATCGAAAAGTCGATCGGCTCGCAAACCGGAGTCATGCACCCCGGCCGCGATCACTGGCCGCAAGCGATGTCGCTGATCATGGCGGGCGGCGGAATGCGCACCGGACAAATCGTCGGCTCAACCAATTCCAAAGGTGAGCACCCCGCTGATCGGCCGCTGACCCCGAACGATCTGTGGGCCACGGTCTATCGTCACCTGGGCATCGACGATTCTGCCTCGTTCCCGGATCACGGCGGCCGCCCGATGCCGATCCTGCCCTTCGGCGATCCGATCAGCGAACTGCTGCGAGCGTAGAGCGGATAGGGGTCAGGCACTTCGGAAATTCGGAATTGGCCTCGGCCAATTCCGAAATGCCTGACCCCGGCTCGCGAAGCACGCGCCCTCGCTGACGCTTCGGGTTACTTCCTTTGGGCTACGCGAAAATCTCTCGCACGACATTCCCTTCGACATCGGTCAATCGGAAATCACGGCCCGCGTAGCGATAGGTCAGCCGCTCGTGATCCAGGCCGAGCAGATGCAGCAGCGTCGCGTGGAAGTCGTGAACGTGGACCTTGTTCTCGGCCGCGTAGTACCCGTAGTCGTCGGTCGCGCCGTAGCGAAAGCCGCCTTTCACTCCGCCGCCAGCCAGCCACATCGTGAATCCTTCGGGATTGTGGTCGCGACCGTTCGCGCTCTCAGCGGTGGGAGTGCGGCCGAACTCGCTGCCCCACCAGACCAGCGTGTCGTCGAGCATCCCGCGAGCCTTGAGATCCGCCAGCAACCCGGCGATCGGCAGGTCCACTTCGCGAGCGTTCTTCTCGTGACCGTTCTTCAGGTCCGAGTGTTGATCCCATTGCACGTTGCTGTCGCTGTGACTGACTTGGATGAATCGCACGCCCGCCTCGGCAAATCGCCGAGCCATCAGACACATCCGCCCGAAGTTCGCGTTGATGGGGTTGTCCATTCCGTAGAGCTTCAACGTCGCGGCCGATTCGCCAGAGAGGTCTTCCACCTTGGGGAACTCCGTCTGCATCCGAAACGCCAGCTCGAACGAATTGATCCGCGCTTCGAGCGACGCATCGGGGCCGGTCTGCGCGAGATGCTCGCGGTTCATCGCGTTCAACCGATTGAGCTGCATTCGCTGAATGTCCCGCGAGAGTTGCGAGTTCTTGATGAACTTCACCTTCGCCTGATCGGACGGGACGCTCGCGTTTCCCAGCGGAGTCCCGCTGTAGGCGGCCGGCAGAAATGCCGAGCTCCAATTGTTGATCCCGCCGTGCCCCAGCGTCGGACAGATCGTCACATAGGCCGGCAGATTTTCGTTGTCGGTGCCGAGGCCGTAGCTGACCCACGAACCGATGCTCGGTCGAATGAAGTTGTCGCTGCCGGTGTGCAACTTCATCATCGCTCCGCCGTGCGCCGGGTTCGTCCCGTAACACGAATGAATCATGCACAGGTCATCGACATGCTGAGCGACATGCGGGAAGAGTTCGCTGACTGGCAGGCCGCTCTCGCCGTATTGGCGAAACTGCCACGGCGACTTGAGCAAGTTGGTGGTCGCGTTGAACTGCACTCGCGGCTTCGCAAACGGGAGCGGTTTTCCATCATCGCGAGTCAGCAACGGTTTTGGATCGAATGAATCGACTTGCGAAACGCCTCCGACCATAAAGAGGAAAATAATTCGCTTGGCCCGAGCCACGAAGTGGGGCAACCGCGCGGCCAGCGGATTGTCGTCCGCCGCGCGAATCGACGATTCCTTCGCCAGCATCGAAGCGAGGGCGAGCGATCCGAACCCAACGGCGGAGCGCTGCAACATCGCGCGACGCGAGACGGGACTGATTGAAGGTGAGTGAGTCATGGGTGATTCAAGTTCCGAATGAAGTCATAGGAAGCCCGACGAATGAAGGAAGGCGACAAATTCGCTCCCATCCGGCTTGCCCCATTGGTCTCTACACAAATCTGAAAGTGCCACAAAACAAGGTCCGAAGTAGCACTGCTTTATCCGCGGTTCGGCCTTGCCATCCGCGGGCAGTCACGGCTGCCCGCGGATGGCAAGGCCGTACCGCGGATGGATGAACCGGAGAGTTGGGAGTGTTACGACAACTTGATCTAGCCCACCATCGGCTTCACCAACGGCACGAGGCCGTTGGGGTCGGTCTATTTCACATAGATGAATTCGTTGGCCGCGAGTACGACGTGACACAGCATCTTCCAAGCCTGTTGTTGATCGCCGGCTTGTGCGACTTCAGCCAGAAACGCTCGATCGGCTTTTCGTTCCTCGGCGGAGGGTTCGCGGCCGTAGGCCATGACGTACATCCGCGTGAGTCGTTGGTCATCGTCGGAGGACTCGGCCAGTACTCGGTCGGCGAAGTCGGCGGCGGCTTGCATCACGATGTCGCTGTTGAGCATCAGCAAGGCTTGCGGAGCGACGACGGTGGTGGCTCGATTGCCACTGGAGACGGCGGGATCGGGGAAGTCGAGCAACTGAAAGACCTCGTACACGTTGTTCCGCACGACCGGCAGATACAGCGAACGGCGACGGCTGTCGTAGGTCGTCAGATCCTTCGACGTGTGATCGAAGAAGTAGTCGCGATTCTTGAGCTTCAACAGCGAGCCACCGATCGTCACATCCAATCGGCCGCTGACCGCCAGCAGCGAGTCGCGCACCGCTTCCGCTTCCAAACGTCGCACGTCGGCTCGTGTGAAGAATCGGTTTTCGGGATCGGTGGGAGCGGAACTCGTCTGCTGATAGGTGCTCGAATTCAGGATGACTCGATGCAGCGACTTCACGGACCAACCATCCGCAATGAATCGCCGAGCCAACCAGTCGAGTAACTCGGGATGCGACGGCGCTTCGCCGAGCAAACCGAAGTTGTCGGTCGTGCGGACCAAACCCTTGCCGAAGTGCCAACGCCAGACGCGATTGACGAAGACGCGCGCGGTCAGCGGATGACGTGGATCGACCAGCCATTCGGCGAGCTGACGGCGACCACTTTGTTTGTCGGTGAATTGAGGTGTGGCCGCGCCGCTCATCACCAGCGGCACTCGGCGCGGGACGACGTCTCCCAGCTTGAGCGGATTGCCGCGCAGATGAATGGCGACATCGACCACTTTGTCGTCGATCACCCCCATCGCCGACGGCAGCTCCGGTTTCGATTTCTCCAGCGCGGCGAGTTCCTCGCGCAGCTTCTTGAGTTCGGCTTTCGTTGTGTCGGGATAGAGCGTCTCCAATTTCTCTGGCACCTTGGCGTCGGCTGTCAGGCTCTCACGAGCCTTCTTGTCGGCGGCGGCGATGAAATCGGTGACGGCCAGTTTCTTCGCACTGAGCTTGGCGTCGTAGTCGGCCTGCATTGCGGTTGCGGCGGCGGAGGGCAACAGGTTCTCGTGCCACTCGGCCAGCTTCGTGTACTTTCTCATCGACTGCGTGCTTTTGAAGATGCCGGCCAATCCGTAGTAGTCCGCCGCGTCGATCGGATCGAACTTGTGGTCGTGGCAGCGAGCACATCCCAACGTCAGCCCCAGGAACGCTCGACCCGTCGTGTCGAGCTGCTCGTCGATCATGTCCATTCTCATCTTGGCTTCGTCGGTCTCGGCGAGCACCTTCGGGCCGATGCCGAGGAAACCGGTCGCGACCAACTGCTCATGCTGCTGAGCTTCGTTCGCGAACGGGAGCAGGTCACCCGCCAACTGCTCGATGACGAACCGATCGAAGGGCTTGTCCGCATTGAACGCCGCCACGACGTAATCGCGATACCGCCACGCATTGCCATGACAGACATTTTCATCCAGGCCGTTCGAGTCCGCGTACCGCACGACATCGAGCCAATGCCGCGCCCAGCGTTCGCCATAGCGGGGCGATTCGAGCAGCCGATCCACCAACGTGGTGAACGCATCGTGCGAGTCATCCGCGAGGAAAGCGTCGATCTCCGCCAGCGTCGGGGGCAGACCGGTCAGATCGAATGTGACTCGGCGAATCAGCGTCCGTTTGTCGGCTCGCGGTGCTGGAGAGAGTCCTTCGGCTTCGATCTTCGACAGGATGAAGCAGTCGATGGGATTTTCGATTTTTGATTTTTGATTTTTGATCTGGGGAACGGGCGGGTCTGTCGGCGGCTGAAACGCCCAATGATTTGGATCGCGCGTTCTCACTCCCGGCTTCGGAGCTTGCGGGAACGGAGCACCCATTTCGACCCAGCGAACGAGGTCGCCGATCTGTCGCTCGGTGAGCTTCCCTTCCTTCGGCATCTTGAGGTCTTCGACTTCGTGCCGCACCGCGCGAATCAACAGACTCTCTTTCGGCTTGCCCGGCACGATCGCCGCGCCGGAGTCTCCGCCGGTCAGCAGTGCCTCGCGCGAATCGAGCCGCAATCCGCCCCACTGCTTTTTGTCGCCGTGACACTTCTGGCAATGCTCAATCAACACCGGCCGCACGTTGGTCTCAAAGAACCGCAACTGCTCGGCGGTCGGCTTCTCGATACGAGCCGGTTCGTCAACGGCGATCAAGAGACACAGCAGAATTCCAATCATTGGGTGATTCCTCTCGGCAAGCAGCGGGACTCACGAACGCCGATATCGCCTCACATCTTTCTGCATTCTGCTCGGCCAAGTTTTGCAGAATGATGGGTGGGCAGAATGATAAGAGCGCACCTTACGAACGGGCACGTCAAGTGAGCTTTCCAGCGGCGCTTGTGTGCCTGTGTATGAAGTTGTTCTCAGTTTCGATTTCAAAACCTGCCACTGACCACCTGAAAGACTCGTTTAGGGCAGCACCATGATGCACGACGGGGACGTGATCGCCACCGGTTCGCCGACCGATTTCAAGCCGCCGGTTTGCGAGTCGATCCGAAAGGGGACCACGTTGTTGCCCGGCATGTTCGCGCACAGCAGCAGTTCGCCGCCCGGCATGATCGCCAGATTCTGCGGTCCTTTGCCGAGGCTCGGTTCGATACCGATCAGCGTCAGTCGGCCGTCATCGCCAATCCGATAGGCGGCGATGCTGTCGTGTCCGCGATTCGTGCCGTACAGGAAGCGGCCGTTCGGAGTGATCTTCAAGTCGGCACAATGGCTCGTCCCTTGGAAGTCCTGCGGCAACGTCGAAATGGTTTGAGTTTCCGTGAGGATGCCCGCTTTGGCGTCGTAATCAAACACGGTGACCGAATTGCTGAGTTCGTTGATGACGTAGACTCGTTTGCCGTTCGGATGAAACGTCAGATGCCGCGGCCCCGCCCCGGCTGGCGACTTCGCGAACGGCGGATCGTTGGGAGTCAGCTTGGACGTCGTCGCATCGAACCGATAGCTGAGCACTTGATCGAGTCCCAAATCGGCCGCGAAGACAAACCGATTGTCCGGGCTGACGACGATGCAGTGGGCGTGCGGCTCCTTCTGCCGTGCCGCATTGACGCTCGAACCCGCGTGCTGGACGAAAGTCGCCGCTTCACCGAGCGAGCCATCGGCCTTGACCGGTAGTGACGCGACACTGCCACTGGAATAGTTGGCGACGAGCACCGTCTTGCCCGTCGCATCGACGGCCAGAGAGCAGGCCGCAGTCCCCAGAGCCGATTGTCGGTTCAGCAGTTTCAACCGGCCGGTGCGTCCCTCGATCTGATAGGCGGCAATCTGTTCGTGTTCTTTGCCGCCGAATGTTTTCGCATGAATCGAATACAAGAACTTCTGGTCCCGCGACACCGCCAGGAAGAACGGGTTCTCAACGCCGGTTGTCTGCTGCACCGGTTTGAGTTGGGCGGCCTTCGACTCCCACAAGAAAGCCTGAATGCTGCCTTTGTCCCCAGCCGCGAAGGCCGAAATGAAAACCAGCGGCTCGTCCGCGTTCGTTGTGGGAATCGAGTTGCTCAACATCGCACCGATCAAAAGAAGGAACAGTGATCGCACACAGTGATATTTCATAAGCGGCTCCTAAAAACTCTGGAGAACCAAAATGTTAAGCCGCAGAAGTTATAGGCCGCGCACTCTTGCCTGTCCCGCGTGTGACAGATTTTCCCGGCCCACGCTTTTTCTGCTGCCTGTTGTTGCGGCCTCACGGTCGCGGTGCGGTTTTGAATTGCTACGATGTTTTCCACTTTCCTCCCGTGAGACCATCCATGTCTGAAGCACCTCCGATTGTTCCTCCCGCACCGCTTGATGACCCGGAAGCCGCGCGCGAGCGGGAGGCTCAAGCCATTCGCGGGCTGGCGATGGCCTATTCGCGGATGCGCGAGGAAATCGGCAAGGTGATCGTCGGGCAGCGCGACGTCGTCGATCAGTTGCTGATCGCACTCTTCAGCGGCGGGCACAGCTTGCTGATCGGCGTGCCGGGACTGGCGAAGACTCTGCTGGTCAACACTCTGTCGCGGATCATGACGCTGTCGTTTCGCCGCATTCAGTTCACTCCCGATTTGATGCCGTCGGACATCACCGGCACCGATGTGCTCCGCGACGATCCGGAGACCGGGCAACGCGGCTTCCAATTCATGCAGGGGCCTATCTTCACGAACATCCTGCTGGCGGATGAAATCAACCGCACGCCTCCCAAGACGCAGGCCGCGCTGTTGGAAGCGATGCAGGAGCGGCATGTCACCGTCGGCAGCAACAGCTACCTGTTGCCTGCGCCGTTCTTTGTGCTCGCCACGCAAAATCCCATCGAGCAAGAAGGGACATACCCGTTGCCCGAAGCTCAGCTCGACCGGTTTATGTTCAACATCGTCGTCGGGTATCCGAACGCGGCGGAGGAGCTGCGTATCCTCAAACAAACGACTGGCGGCGATAACCCACAGCTCACTCCGGCGCTCAGCGGCCGGCAGATCCTCGCGCTGCAAGAGGTCGTCCGCAAAGTGCCGGTTGCCGAGCATGTCTTCATCTACGCTCGCGACCTCGTCCGAGCGACTCGACCTAACGAGCCTGAAGCGACCGAATTCATCAAGAAATACATTGGCTGGGGAGCCGGTCCGCGCGCCGGTCAGTATCTGATTCTCGGCGCGAAAGCCCGAGCCATCTTGGAGGGCCGCTTTCACGTCAGCCCCGACGACATCAAAGCGGTCGCTCATCCCGTGCTGAGACATCGGATCGTCACGACGTTTCAAGCTCACAGTGAAGGTGTGTCGGCGGATCGTGTGATCGACATGTTGCTGGAAAAGATTCCGGTCGAGGTCCAGCAACGTGCCTCAAAGCTGGCGGGGAAGTAACGCCCGCGAGCCGCGTGGCCGCGTGCGCCACAACGAACTTGCTCTGGACCCAGCCGATGAAAGCTGGCACAACCCCGCCCACTTTGGGGGCACCGGAGTCAAATATGTGGTCTCGATCAGTTTGGTTGTGCGTTGTTGTCGCCGTCGGCGTGTGCGTGCCTGGTTGTGGGCTGATGAAGTCCGCTCAAACCGTGACTCGCGAGTCGATGAAGTCCTTCAAGCTGCGACCGAATGACTATCGCGACACGACCGGCGA
Source organism: Planctomycetaceae bacterium (assembly GCA_046156195.1). Classification (GTDB taxonomy): domain Bacteria; phylum Planctomycetota; class Planctomycetia; order Planctomycetales; family Planctomycetaceae; genus SXKJ01. The sequence continues at coordinate 33,843 of JBJXEX010000331.1, forward strand.
AGTCGAAGACGAATGGACCAGCGTCGGTACCACGGCCAGCACGGTTCGCGGCGTGGAAAAAGACGAAGACCCGTTTCGCAAGCGGATCATGTCTCCCAAAGCCATCAGCATCGAACGCAATCTGGGGATCGAGTAGTAGTGGGGTTGGGGAGATTCGGATGATCTCGCTGCTGGTCCGCGGGGACACGGCACTGGGAAGTCCGATTGAGTTTGTTGTGAATGAGTCCCGTTTTGACGCCGTGCTCACCAGAGCGCGGGAGTGTTGATGATTCATCTGGCCCCAACGAGTTGGACCAATTGCCAATGATTCGTCCGCGCCGATTACCGATCGTGCTCTGGAGTGTGCTGGTGCTCGGCGTGGTTCTGGTTGGCGTGTGGGTTTGTGGTCCTTCGGACAAGCGGTGGCATCAGGAATTTGAACAGGGTTGGACCGCACTGAAACAAGGCGACTGGCCGCAGGTTTCTCGGCACATCCACCGCTTGAAGCAGAATCCCGCCTACGCCGAACACGCTCGCGTGCTGCTGGCCGGCTGGCTGATCCGTACCGGCGATCCGCGGGGCGGACTAGAGGTCTTGAGCAAGGGGACATCTCGCGACGACTTGCGGGAGCGCGCGATGTTGCTGACTTGCGAGGCGCTGTATCAGCTCAAACGCTGGCTCGAGGCGGCGGCGGTGGCGAGGGACATCTTGGGCCTGCCGCAACACGGGAGTGAGGTGCATCGCTGGCTGGGAGCCATCTACTACGACCTGGGAGCGATGTCGCAAGCCGAAGAGCATTTGAAGACGCTCGCGACCTTGGAACCGAACGACTCTTCCGCGTTCCGAATGCTGGGAATGATCCACAGCGACTTCGAGCGCTATCGCGAGGCCATCGACGATTACCGCCAAGCGATGAAGCGAAATCCTCCCGTCGCCGCGATCCCGGAACTGAGGCTCGGATTGGCGAAAGCTCTCGCCAAAAACAACGATTTCGACGCGGCGTTGAAGACTCTGGAATCGGCCGTGACCGAGGACGCTGTCGAGGCTCAAGCGTTTCTGGCGGAGTGCTTATGGAGCGTTGGCCGCAAAGACGAAGCACGGGCCACGTTGGCCAGAATTCAATCCCGCGCTCCGAATGATCCGCAGGTTCTGTGGCGAGTTGCTCGGTTCGCGATGGATGAAGGTCAGAACGGGGAGGCGATCCTGCCGCTCACGAAAATGATCGAGGCCGATCCCTTTCACCATCAAGCGTTGATGGAGTTGGCGTCCGCTCATCGGCGACTGGGCAATCTCTCGCAAGCGGACGAATTCCTGTCGCGGCGAAATGCGGCTCACGCGCTGCTTGAGAAGATGGTGGCGCTCAACAAACGCGCCATTCAAGAACCGGCCAATGCCGACGTCCGCGAGGAACTGGGGGATGTCTGCGACCAATTGGGAAAAGCCGAATTGGCGACCGCATGGCGCGACGCGGCCAGAGCTTTGCGCTCCCTTGCGCCGCCAACAAAATAAGACTCAGGCGACCGGCGCTGACGCCCCCCGCTCGCCAATTCTTTGCGTCGTTCCGACGCTCCGCGTGGGAACCAGAAACTACTCTTTGAGCTTGAAGCTATGCTCATTGGCACCCGGTTTGACGATGACTTTCAGCAGCCCACGTTTTGCGTCAGCGTACTTTTCCGGGATCACCACTTTTTGGGGCTTCGACGAAGCATCTTTGCCGAAACCCATGACCTTGGAATACTCCTCAGCGTTGGTTGGCGGCGGCCCTGGGGGAGTCGAACTGGTAATCGTCACCACATTCGGGCCAACCGCGGCTCCATCATTTTCGTCGAACATCGTGAGTTGATAATTCCCTTCGGCATCCGTTTCGCCAACGGCGAAACGGGGCGCATTGTCGGCCATGAAACTCACCGTTACTCCGGCCACGGGCTTATCCCCCAGAGTCACCTTCCCTTTGACGGGAGCCAGAGTGATGTTGCTCCCGTCCCCCGAACAACCCAATGGAATCCAGGACAGGGCGACACAGACCACAAACAGATGACGTTGTCTCATCTCAACCTTTCAAGAACGAAGAGTCACGACGATTAGAAATTGCTGATGGGCTGCCCATCGCGCCGATCGCCCAAGCGTTGATAAGTCATATAGTCAATGTTCTGATTGATGAACTTGACCACGCCATCTCCGAGCAAGAAGTGAGCGCCGGAGGTATGGCGCGACTTGAAGCCCATGGAGGTGGTCCAATTCGCATCGCCGTTGCATCCACCGCCAGAAACTCCCGGTCCTTCTTGCGGGCAGGTGGGGTAGTTGATCGGCGCTCGTGTGGCACACCACGAACCATTCACGTTGGCCCAGCCATGACGGACGTGATCACTGCATTGAGGCCGAATCTCGCCCATGAGGATCGTGTTCGATTGACCGTCCGTGATGTCTCTCTGTTTGGCGGCAAACGCATGGCGGCTCCAAACGCCCGAGATTTGTGTCGAAGAACTGCTGTCAGAATGGTCCGCCGGCCCCGTCCCAAAGGTGTTTCCAGCATAGAGAGAGCAGCCATTTCCAGATTCGCGCTGTGCTCCCACGCTAAAGCCATAGTTGGTCACTCCCCAACCGTTGACCCCGTTCGCACCCGGATTGGGGTTCTTGTCGGTCGTATCGCTGGGGCACAAGATGGACGCGAAGGAGGCCTGCCAATAGACACTGCCGGGGACTGGATTTTGCCAATTCGCGGCCGACACGTTGAAATTGATCGACTTGTAGAGCGGTGCCTGATCGATGTTCGGCAACAGCATGACCATCGGGCTGGCTTTGATTTGGGTGCCGAAGTCTCCGAAGGCGTTCCCATTAACCGGGTAAACCAACACAGTGTCATGATAGGTATGTAGCGCGAGTCCAAACTGCTTGAGGTTATTCTTGCACTGCGAACGGCGTGCTGCCTCGCGTGCCTGCTGGACCGCCGGCAGCAGCAGAGCGATCAAGACGGCAATGATCGCAATCACCACCAACAGTTCAATAAGCGTAAACCCCCTGAGTCGAAGTCGCTTCAAATTGGAATACATGACAATCTCCCATAAGAAAAAAGAAGAAGGGAAGAAAACCCCAGCAACGAAACCCGCACCGCGCTTTGGAATGCAAACTTGTCGTCCGCAAACCCTTTGTTCGGATTCAGTAAAACCCTTCCCATTTGCCAAGTCAAGCAAGCGTTTGAAACTCGAATTCGCTAGAGATCTTCACCATCCTCAGTCGGCCCCCAAAGTTCACGAAACTTTTCTTGGACATACCGATTGAGTTGGTCGCCGAATTCGATGGGCAGACGAAGCGTCTTGATAACTTCCTGCACGTCGGCGAGGTGTTTTGGGAACTGCTGGCGATGCGAGAGTCGTCGTCATGATCGTTGGTTTTTCGGCAGGTCGAAGAGGTGGATCGGTGACGTGTTGCCGGGGTAGATGTCGTCGCGAGCCTTCGATTTCATCTGGCCAGAGGTGCCAGCGTTGGAGATGACCGCCAGACGTTCGCCACCAGGATGCAACGCGACGGAGTGGCAATTGGGCATCTGCTTGTCGGCGGTGAAGAACGGCTGCGGTTCGCCCGTGCGATGAAAGAAGAATCGGCCTCGGCCAGGCTGGCCGCTGCACGCGCCGATCCAATAACCGTCCGGATGAAACGCGAGTTCATGGACGAAGCCTTCGGTCTTCTCGCCGATGGCCAGCGATTGAATCTCGGCACCGTCAGACCAATTGAAGAATTTGATGTGCGGCAGTGCCTCGACGAATCCACCGCCAGCCGGTTTCGCTCCGGCGACGGCGAGTGTCTTTCCCTCGGCATCGAACGCCAGCACGCGCACGCCGCCGACATCTTGAATGAACGACAGCAGGTAGAGGATCTTCGCGTCGAACTCGCGCACCGCTTGACCGTCTGCCAAATTCCACTGCTTGACGATCCCTTTGAGATCGCCGGCCACCAGTGACTTGCCGTCGGGATGAAACGCCAACGAGAAGACGTCCTCGCCCTGACCGACAATCTCTTGCAACTTCTTGCCGTCGATGGTGGACCAGAGACGAATCGTTTTATCGAGACCGCAAGTCGCGAGTCGCTCGCCATCAGTGCTGAGTGCGATCTGACGAATCCATCCGTCGTGTGCGGCGGGCACATTCCAAACGGGCTGCGGCGTTTCTTTGGCAAGCGACCAGCCGATGAGCCGTCCCCAAGTGTCAGCCGAGAACAGTTGCGGTCTCTGCGAGTGAAACGCGATCTGCGAGACCCAGCCATCGTGACCGCTCAGCGGCGGCAGTTCGGGAATGACCGGCTCAGGAGCTTTGCTGTTCTTCTTTTTCGGATCAGCAGATTCCTCAACCGGAAGCTGCAGCTGGCTGAGATCCCAGCGATGAATCTTTCCGTCACGTCCGGCCGCGAACAGGAATTTTCCATCCGGGCTGAAGCGGATCGACGCGATCTGCCGCTCGGTCTGGATGACTGTGACCGGCTTGGGTGGCTGTGGTTTTGCGGGTTCGTTCGACATGGGATTTCTCGTGTAGCCACACTCGCGAGAGCGTGTTGAAAAAGTCGTTTAACCGCCACGCCATCGGCGTGCGCGCGAACGTATGTCGTTATTCCTCGATCCGCCCACGCCGTTGGCGTAGGGGTTAAACAAGAAATTCACCCACGCTCTTGGCGAGCGTGGCTACGTCTGACTCTCACGCCAAGAGTTCTTTCACCGGATGACAACCTTCGTGCGCAATTGGCAGCGGTTGGCCGTTGTTGTTGTATTCTGTCTTCTGCGAGTCGATGCCCAAGGCGTTGAACCAAGTGTGAAACATGTGGCCGATGTCATAAGGCTCGGTGTTGACGTAGGTGCCGTTGTCGTTGGTCGAGCCGACGACGACTCCGCGTTTCACTCCGCAACCGGCCATCACCAGCGACCACGCTTCCGGCCAATGATCGCGGCCGAGGTTGCCGTTGACGCGCGGCGTGCGACCGAACTCGCTCATCGCGATCACCAGCACGTTGTCGAGCATCCCAGCGGCCGCGAGGTCTTCGATGATCGCGGCGAACGGCTGATCGAACTTTCGGACGAGGCTCAGGCTGCCATTAAAATTGTCGCCGTGCGAGTCCCAGCCATACGAGTTGACCTTCACGAACGTCACACCCGCCTCAAGCATCCGCCGAGCCAACAACAAATGCCGGCCGAGATCGTGGGTGCCGTAACGCTCGACATCGCGGGGCGAGAATTTGGTCGCGTCGAACAAGTCTTGCCGCTTCATCAGTTCGAGGCCCATGTCATAGACGAACGAATTCGCCTCGGTCGCCCCATCGCGATGCGTCTGCAAGTAACGCTTGTCGGCGAGCGCTCGCAACTGGCTCCGTTCGAGCAAGTCCCGATCGGAGACGGATGAGTGTCGCAGCAGATTGTCCGGCGGCTTGCCGTCGCCGAAGGCCAGCGATCCGTACTGCGGGCCGAGGAACCCCGCATCCTTGTAGATGAATCCGCCGCTCATCGGCTTGATCCATACGGACGGAGGCAATCCGCTGTCGTTCGGCCCCAACAGCTTTGTGACCGCCGCGCTGAAGTACGGATACACGACTCCGCGATTCTTCGGATCGCCGCGCTGAATGCGTTCGATGCCGGACGAGTGCGCGTCGTCCTGAGTACACAAGCTGCGAACGACGGCAAGATGCTGCATCTGCTTCGCCGTTTGCGGCAGCAACTCGCTGAAATGAATGCCGGGGACCGACGTTGGGATCGCGCGGAAGGGGCCACCGAACTCGGTGTTCGTTTTTGGATCCCAGCTCTCCAATTGGCTAATTCCTCCATCGAGCCAGATGAACAAAATCTGCTTGAATTTCTTCTTGAGATCCGCCGCGAACGCTGGCGTTGTGAGGTGCCCCAACCCAAACGCACCGGCGGCGGCACCCGCCGCGCACCCCAGCCACTGACGTCGCGACAGCCGATGTTCCCACGGTTTGCAGAGCGGATGGTGTGTCATGGATGGCCTCAGTGGTTCAAACAAAACTCAGTCGATGCCAACAGCGCCCATGTCAGATTCGTGATGGCCGCGGAACGCCGTTCGGGATTCTTGGACAAGTACTCGGCGATGGCGGTTCGTTCTTCGTCCGTCGGCTGGCGAGTCAAAACGGAGAGATACAACTCGTCGGCCAGCGCGGCTGAGTCGGTCGTCTTCAGCAATCGCTCGACCAAGTTGCCTAGCTGAGGTGTCAGGCCATCGAGGACCGCCGGATCGTTGAGCACGAACAGCGACGACTTCAGCGAGGGCGAGAACTCGATCTCCGGGTCTTGCGGCACGTTGGCGAACGCTTTGACGAACGCGGTGCGGAGCTTCTCGACATCGGCCTCGCGCGGCTTGTCGCGCGAGCCGGTCGCCACCAGCACGCTGCTCGCGAGTTGCTCGGCCGACAGACGTTTCTCGTTGGCGATGCGGTAGCTCTCCGGCTTCGGAGGCTCGACCCCTTCGGCCAGCACCGTCGTCCGTTGATAAGTCTCGGTCAGAGCCAGTTGCCGCAGCATCGACTTCATGTCGAACTTCTGAGCGACGATCTCATGAGCCAGCAGGTCGAGCACTTCTGGATGCGACGGCCGATTCGCCGCGTGTTGCTGATCGAGCGGATTGACCAGTCCGCGACCCATCATCACGAACCACAGCCGATTCGCGATGTTGTCGGCGAACGCTTTGTTCGTGGCGGTTGGCAATTCTGTGGCGATGAACTGCATCGCTCGGAATCGAGGCGTGCCGGGGAAGTTCGTCTTGCGGTCGGGAGGGACGAGATATTCCTCGGACTTCTCGAACGTCGGGATCTCGATCTCCTTGCCGCCGGGGACGCGCGGGCCGGTGGTCAGCGAGACCTTGTCGAAGACCGAACTGAAGTCCGCTTTCTTGGTCAGCACCTTCTCGCCGATGGCCGGGAATTTCAGGTCGGTGCGGATGAACGTGTTTTGATAAACCGTATACAGCCCCTGAAAATCGACCTGCTTGTAGCTCTCGATGAAGAGGTGGTTGTGGCACTGAGCACATTGCAGATCCATGCCGAGAAACAGCCGCCCGACATCGCGAGTCAGTCCCGGATAATCTGTCTCTTGCTGACCGACCTTCTCCAATCGCTTGGTGTGAAAGAACGCTGCTCCGCGAGTCGCCTCGCTGTTCGGATCGGGATCGAGGATCTCGCGGACCAACTGGTCCCACGGCTTATTGGACTCGAACGACGATCGCAGAAACTTCGTCCATTCGGGACTGTCGCCGCGGCGCTCCATCAGCATCGCGTGAAACAAGTCCTGCATCCGGCGCGGGAAGTCGCTGCTGGCCAGCAACGTGTCGATGAGTTGCGTCCGCTTGTTGGCCTCTTTGTTGTCGAGAAACGTCGTCGCCTCTTGCCACGAGGGAATGCGTCCGGCCAGATCGAGATACGCTCGGCGAACGAATGTCGCATCATCGCAGGTCGGGCCGAGCGGCCCGTCTTTCACGGCCGCTGCGATCAGCGAGTCGATGCGTGCGGGAAGCTCATCCGCCACAGCCTTGGGCAAAAGACTCGCCGACAGAGCCAGCCACAAGCCGACTCGCAGCAGGTGCGTGAGACCAACAGAACTCGTCGCGCATCGGCTCGCAGACATGAGTCGTGTCCGAGTTTGAGAAAGCAGGTGGGCAACAGCGATTGGCGGGAGTCTCGCTCCAGACGAGTCCGGCGAGGCGGGCCAAACTAAACGGTTCTCCTTTCGCAAACAAGAGGCTGCGCCTCAGGCCCCGCGAGGATACGTCTCAGACCAACAATCCCGGACGAGTTTCTCTGCTCTGCAAACGGTGAGAGTCTTGTTTTGTGAGAAGATTGATTGCTGTTCTCTATCCGCAGTTCGGCCTTGCCAGTCCGCAGGGAATTGGTTCGGGGCCGCAATGTTTGGAGGGCGCGTCTACTCGGCCAATGCTTCCAGCGCGTGTGCGAAGGCTCCGAAGCTGCCGCCGTCGAATAGCACGAAGCGGACGAGTTCCGGTTGCTGGTGTTGCAGCAAGAACTCGCGCACGGTGGCCAGCGACCGCTCGGCGGCGAGGTCCATCGGATAGCCGTAGACTCCCGTGCTGATCGCCGGGAACGCGATGCTGCGGCAACGGTGTTCGACGGCCAACTCCAAGCAGCGGTGATAGGCCGAGGCCAGCAAGTCCGCTTCGTCGGCGACTCCACCGCGCCAGATCGGGCCGACGGTGTGAATGACGAACTTCGCGGCCAGTCGTCCGGCGGTTGTCACGACGGCCGAGCCGGTTGGACATCCTTCGGGATATTTGACGCGAGTCTCTTCCATCAGCGTCGGCCCGGCGGCGCGATGAATCGCTCCGTCCACGCCACCTCCGCCAGCCAACCGGGAGTTCGCCGCGTTCACGATCGCATCGACCCGCTGCGACGTGATGTCTCCTTGAACGAGCTCGATACGGCACGATCCGAATTGCACAACCATTGGGAATTCTCCGCTCAAGTTCAGGGGTCAGGCACTTCGTCTGAGAAGGCGGTACTTTCACCGTTTCCAAGCAAGCACTACAAGTCCCTCCCCGTCGGCGATGCTGCCGCGGCAATCAACCTGGAGACGAAGAAATGCACTGTTGGCACGACGTGACGCCTGGCGAACACCTGCCTCGCGAATTCATCACGGTCATTGAAATCCCGATGGGGTCGAGCGTGAAGTACGAACTCGACAAGGCCACCGGACTCTTGAAACTCGATCGGATTCTGTACTCGGCCGTGTACTACCCGGCGAGCTACGGGTTCATCCCGCAGACGTTGGCCGAGGATGACGATCCCCTAGATGTGCTGGTGCTCTGCCAAGAGCCGGTCGCGCCGCTGACGCTGGTTCGCTCGCGAGCCATCGGGCTGATGACGATGGTCGATAGCGGCAAGAAGGATCACAAAGTGATCGCCGTCGCGATTGATGATCCCGAATACGCCAGCTTCCAAGAGGCGGACGAATTGCCAGTCCATCGACTGACGATGCTGCGCCGATTCTTTCAGGACTACAAACTGCTCGAAGGCAAGTCGGTCGAGGTCGATCAGATTCAACCGTGCGAGGCTTCGGCCAAAGTCATCGAAGAGGCGCTGGAACGCTACACCGTGAAACGCCGTCGAGGATTTCGGTAGGGAGAATCTCGTTCCCACGCTCCGAACCATGAAGTTTGAGAGCCGCGACCGTGAGGGAGCGGTTGCTTCAAAGATTTACCACCGCTCTCTGACGGTCGCGGCTCCAAATCTTCACCGCCTCTCCGCGTCCCCGCGCTGGACGAGCAACTTTCGGACAATGAAAAATGAGAAATGAGAAATGAAACATGCAAAATGAACTTCGAGACATTTTGCATTTCTCATTCTTCATTTCTCATTTTCCATTCTCAAAATTGATGAAGGATCCCTCATGTCGGCCCCCTCCGCTCCTCCCGCCTCGTTCAAACTCACCTCGACTCAGTGGTTGATCTGCGTGATCGCGTCGATCGGCTTTGCGTTTGATATCTATGAATTGCTGATGTTGCCGCTGATCGTTGGACCGGCGTTGCAGGAGTTGATCGGTGCCGCGCCCGGATCGCCCGAGTTCAATACTTGGGTCGGACGCTTGTTTTACATTCCGGCGATTGCGGGCGGGGTGTTCGGCTTGGTGGGCGGGTATTTGACCGATCGACTGGGTCGTCGTCGGGTGCTGACGTGGTCGATTTTGATCTATGCCTTTTCGGCGCTCGCCGCCGGCTTCTCGACCAGCGTGTGGATGCTGCTGACGTTCCGCTGTTTTGTCTTCATCGGCGTGTGCGTGGAGTTCGTCGCGGCGGTCGCGTGGCTGGCTGAACTGTTTGTCGATCCGCATCAACGGGAGAAAGTGCTGGGCTACACGCAGGCGTTTTCGTCAGTCGGTGGTCTGTTGGTCGCCGTGGCGAACGGGTTGGCGCTCGCGTATGGCTCGAAGCTGCCGGCGATCCAGGCGATCTTCGGCGGAGTGATCTCCGACGAGAATGCTCACGCCGCTTGGCGCTACACGTTGATGTCGGGAGTCATCCCGGCGATCCCGTTGATCTGCATTCGACCGTTCCTGCCCGAGTCACCCGTCTGGGCCAAGAAGAAAGAATCCGGGACGCTCAAGCGACCGAGCATCGCGCAGTTGTTTTCTCCTGAGCTTCGCCGAACGACGATCGTCACGGCGATCATGTTCGCGTGCAGTTTTGGTGCAGCCTTCGGAGCGATTCAGCACATCCAACGAATCATCCCCGGCCTGCCCGAAACGAAAGAGCGAGTCAAAGCCGCTCTCGAAGATCCCAAGGTTGTCGAGAAAGTCTCGAAGCGATTGGCGTCCGCCGAAGTGCAAGACAAGCTCAAGGACAAAACCGAGGCCGAACGAAAGAAGCTCATCGCGGCCGAGAAAGGGAAGATCGAAGGCCCCGTCCGCAGCCGAGTGACTCAGGAGATTGCCTCGAATGTCACGAAGGTCCAAGAGGTCGGCGGTCTGCTGGGCCGCTTCGCACTGGCCGCTCTGGCGGTCGTGATCATCGGCCGCAGGAAGTTGCTGCGAATCTTCCAAGTCCCCGGATTGTTCTTGATGCCGATCATCTTCGCGTACTGCGCGACGACCAGTTTGTCTCTGACTTACGTTGGGTTGTTTATCGCCGGGTTCGTCACCGTGGCTCAGTTCAGTTTCTGGGGGAACTACTTGCCGCGCGTGTATCCGTTGCACTTGCGTGGGACGGGGGAAAGTTTCGCGGCGAATATCGGAGGCCGCTTGATCGGGACTTCGTTCGCGTGGGTGACGGCCACGTTGGCGGCGACCGATGACATCGCGAACGCTCCGCTCAAGCTGGCCTACACGGCGGCGGCCGTTGGCTTCGGAGTTTATTTGGCCGGATTCATCGCCTCGTTCTGGTTGCCCGAACCGCCCAAGGAAGACTTGGCCGACTGACGAGTCTGGCTTCAACACTTTGGCGAGTTTCAACACTTTGGCGAGTTTCGATTGGGAAGATGCCAAGCAATCTCACATCATTCTGCCCTTCCATCATTCTGCTTGCCGAAAGTCCGCAGAATGATGGGAGGGCAGAATGATGGGAGATCGAAAATCAAAACACCTCCTGGTCACGTTCGCACGCACGCCGTTGGCGTGGTGGTGAAACAAGTTTTGGATCCCGCGCTCTGGTGAGCGTGGCGACGCACCAATCTGGGAGCGAGCACATGCGATGGTCTTCATCAGCACGGACGCTGAGCTTGATCGGACTGATCTTCGTCTTGAGCGGCGGACGGGCGCTGATGGCCCAGACGCTGCTGCCGGTGCCTCCCGCTGGTGATGGCGACAATTCCGGCCCGATGCGCGAACGGCGACTTGTCCAGAAGCTCGAACAGGCGCGAGAACTCCTGATCCCGCGCGAGCCGAATGCGAAGCCCGACGAGTCACAGGCTCTGAGGTTGTTGCAGACGTTGTTGGATGATGGTGCCGAGACTGACGACGCTCCAGAAACCGACGATGTCTTTTTGGACCTGCCGGCTGGTGAGCGGCGCGTGACCGGTCGCAGCTTGAAGAGTGAAGCTCGGCGGTTGATTGGCGGGATGTCGCCGCAGGGTCGGCAAGCCTACGAAGCACAGGTCGGCAAAGGGGCGCGAGTGCAATTCGAGGCCGCGCTGGCAGCAGGCGATTGGCCCAAAGTGGAAGAGATCGCGCGACGATTCTTTCACACGTCGGCGGGATACGACGCGACGATCACGTTGGGGCTGCGCGAACTGGATCTCGGCGAACCGCTGGCCGCCGCGTCTCGGTTTCAGGAGGTGCGCGATTGGCCAGCCGCCCGCGCCGCGCGCGAGCCGTTGCTGTCATTGCGTCTGGCATTGGCTTGGCGGTTGGCGGGGCAAGACGAACGCTGTCGAACCGTGTTGGTGGAGTTGAAGAAGTCACTCGGCGAGCGACCGGTTCAGCGGCGAGATGGGGGCGAATTGGCGTTGTTCAAAGAGGACTCCGAGGCTCTCGATTGGTTCGATCGTTGGGCCGGAGTTCCCGTGCGTCCGCTCCGAGCGACTGGCGAGCGTCGGGACGAGTGGCCGTTGATGTCGGGAAACGCGGCGCGGAATGCGATCGCCGGAGCGGTGATTCCAACGGAGCATGTCGCGTGGTCGCAGTTGTTGCTGGACGATGACGACGAACCGCCAGCGGATGAAGACGGTGCCACGCCGAGCGAGTTGAAGATGAAATCGGATCGTTCGCCGACGTTGCTGCGGGGTGCGTGGGGTCGCGTGCGAGCGGAAGTACGATCCGAGATTGAGCAGCGCCGGCAGATGGATCGGCCGGCGATCATCGCTGCGCAGCCGATCGTTGTCGGCGGCACGGTCATCGTGCGAACGCTGTCGCAGTTGCGAGCGTTTCGACTTGCGGATGGTCAACCGTTGTGGCATTCGGCGATGGTCGAACCGGAGTTGGCTGAGATGCTCAGCGATCATCGTCGTGGTCGGACACCGCGCGGGGTCTCGTCGGACCTGCAAGGCTGGTTGCAGCAGCGGGTGTGGGAAGATGTCGGTCACGCGACGCTCAGTAGCGATGGGGAATTCGTCTTCGGACTGCAAGAGCGTGAGGCCAACTTCCGTGGTCCGCAGGTCGCGTGGCGAGGCATGTTCGTGACGCGCGAGTTCAACAAACTGATCGCGATCGAAGTGGCCAGCGGTCGTCTGCGTTGGGAGATCGGCGGTCCGCGCGGAGACTTGGAGCTGTCGGGATCGGGAGCGTTCTTTCTCGGCCCGCCGTTGCCGTGGCGCGGGAGGTTGTATGTGCTGACCGATGACGGCATCGACGTGCGATTGACGGTTCTCGATCCGCGCGACGGCAAGCTGTTGTGGATGCAAACGCTCGCCGCCAGCGATCCGATTTGGAGCGGCATGGTTCGCGACGCGGGACTCAGCCCGACGGTCGCGGGCGATTGCGTCATCTGTCCGACTGGGGCGGGTACGATCGTCGCGGTCGATCCCGTGCGGCGTGAGCTGCGTTGGCAAAGCGTTCATCGCGAGCCGGCCGAGCGAATGCCTCGGCCTCAGTTTCAATTCTCACCGTTTCAGCCGCCGAACTTTGTCTCCGATTCGTCATGGCAGCAAAGCGTGGCGGTCGCGGTGCGCGATCGCGTGCTGGTGGCTCCGCCCGATGCGTCGGTTCTGCTGTGTCTCGACGCGCGCGATGGTCATTTACTGTGGCAGCAGCCGCGAGATGAAGGGTTGTTCCTGGCGGGCGTCGCAGACGTGAAAGCCACAGGCGAGCCGCCTGTGGCTACGGCGACGGTGTTGATCGTGGCGGCTCACGAAGTCCGCGCGGTGCGATTGTCGGATGGCAAACCGGCTTGGTCGCGAGCGGTGTCGATCGCGCCTCCAGCGGGGCGCGGCGTGTTGATCGACGGCGTGTTTCACTTGCCGCAAATCAGCGGTGAGGTCGTGAGCATCGAGGCTGCCACCGGTCGCACATTGGCGCGGCAAACGGTGGCGCTCAAGGAGTTGCTCGGCAACCTGATCGCGGCGGAGGGGCGGTTGGTATCGCAGTCGGCCACGCACATCGCCGCCTTTCCCGAATTGCGCGGACAGCAGCAAGCTCTCGCGAAGACGCTGCTCAAGAACCCGGATGATCCGCGTGCTCTGGCAGAACGGGGGCGAATGAATCTGCATCTCGGTCTGCGCGCTCGGGGCTTGGACGACCTGCGACGTGCCATCGCGCTGAGTCCGTCGCCCGAAGCCAAACAGACGCTGGCGGGGATCCTGCTGGAAGAGTTGCGATTCGGACAAGCGACCAATCTGGAAGAGACGATTCGCGAATTGGAAACGCTGCTGGACGATCCGAAACAGCGACTGCTATTCGCTCGGCTGCGAGCGGCCAGCTTTCAACGTCGGGGTGAATTGCTGTCGGCGGCTCGCGAATTACTCAAGCTCGCCGATGCTTGGGAGCTGTCCAGCGAATTGGAAATCAGCAACGGTGCGACGCTCGCTCGGCAAGATCGTTGGATCGCGGGGGAGTTGCTCGAATTGCAGTCGGCGATGCCGGCCAAAGATCGCGACGTCTTGAAGTCCGAAGTCGAAACACGATTGCGAACCGCTCTCGAAAGTTCGGGACTGGCTCAATTGCGCGACTTCCTCGCGCTGTTCGGATGGAGCGACTCGGCCAGCGCCGCGCGACGCGAACTCATCGGCCGGTTGGATGCGCGGAAGCATCGGCATGAGTTCGAGTCGCTGCTGCTGGCCGAAGGGGGAGCGTTCGGAACAGCACGGCTGGCTCAGCAATGGTTGTCGCTGGGACAAGTCGAGATGGCTCGGCCGTTGATCGACACGCTGGCGACTCGTTTCGCCGCGGAACCTTGTCTCGACAGAAAGACCGGGCGCGAGCTGGCCGCTCAATGGCGCGCGGAGTTTGCCGATCGCTTGGCAACCAACTGGCCGACGCAACCACTGAAGTCGGAGCGTGTCAGTGACAGTGAGCCGCTGAATCTGTGGACGCATTGGGAGTGGTCCGCGCCGCCGGATGCTGCTCACGAGAACTGGCAGTTGTGGCGCGATGCCGGCGGTCGAGCTTTGGTGGCTCGCGACAGCTTCGGTCGCGAGCAGTGGCGAACGAAACTGCCGTTCGAGAATCACTCGACGCCGCTGATCGTGGGCTTCTCGGCCGCGTGGCAAGGTCGCTGGCTGATGCTGAATCTCGGCGAACGATTCCTGGTGCTCGACACCATTCCGCCCACGCCGAACAAGGTCGAGCCAACGGAGAATTCGGACGCGACCGCGCTCCCCGAACCGCGACTGATGTGGCAAAGCGTTCTCTTCGATCGGCGACTCGAATCGCAGGTCGCGCCGGGGCCGCGCCGACATCCGGTGCCGATCCCCGGAATGCCGGATCAGTTCCGCATCAAAGATTCTTCGGAACGTCCCTTCGGTCGCGCGGCCTTCATCGGTCACGGCGTCGTCTGCCATCAAGCCGGGAATCGCTTGATCGCCTCCGAGTTAGCGACCGGCGAATTGCTCTGGATGTTCGACGGCCTCCCGCTGGGATGTGAACTGTCGGGCGATGACCGAGCGGTGATCGCGACGAGCCTCGAAACACGCGACATCTATGTGCTCAGCACGCTCGACGGAAGATTGCTGTCGCGACACGCCGGTGCCGCGACCTCGCAGATCGCGGCGGTCGGTCGGCTCGTGCTGACTTGGACGGCGGTCGATGAGGACCGCCAACTGCGTCTGTTCGATCCGCTGTTGGGAGCGGACGTGCTGACGCAACGCTTTCCGCGCGGGTCGCTGCCGTGCGTCTCGTTGGGAGACGCCGTCGCCGTCCTCGAACCGACCGGTCGGTTGAGGCTGTGGTCACTCCGAGGCAGCGAAGGTTTGAGCCGCGACCGTCAGGGAGCGGTCCTCAGCTCTGATGCGTTAGCGCTCCCTGACGGTCGCGGCTCGAACAGCTCGCTGTTGCTCGATGTGAACTTGTCGCCGATCGCGAACGTCACGCATTTCGTGATGCTCCGCGACCGCGAGCGTTGGTTGCTGCTGACTCACGTCGATGAACCGGTCGCGCCGGAGAAACCTCGTCCGCGCATCAGCACGTTGTACTTCGATCATTGGAGCGTGCATGGTCCCGCCTTCGCCTTCGATCGCGCGACAGGAAAACAATTGTGGACGACAACCCTCGATTGGCACGGAGTCCAAGTTGCTCAGCCCGCCGATTCGCCGGCGCTGCTGCTCGCCGCCCGCGTCCACAACTTCGTCGGACTGGAACAGCGGCCGGCCGACTTGGCCAAATTTCATGTCTCGGTCTTGGACAAACGCAACGGCAAAGTTCTGCCGCTGGAGTCGGGCCTCCCCCCCAATCGCAGCAACTTCGCCGACATCCGTCCGAACTTTTTGGACAAAACGATTGACGTGCAAATCGAACGCGACCTGCATCGGCTGACGTTTGAAGCGCAGAAGTAAGGCAAAATCATGGGTCACAAAATGATGAAGGCAAGAGGAGGCGATTTCAGAAGGCGCGGCGGCTTCGAGGCGATTCTTGTTCTTATGATTTTATGGAACCTGATTCTGTCGTCCCCCGCTGCCGAGCCGCCGAACTTTTCGCGGGACATCTTGCCGATCCTGTCGGACAACTGCTTCGCGTGTCACGGCCCCGACGCGAAGTCGCGCGAGGCGGACTTGCGGCTCGATCAACAAGAGAGCGCGCTGCGAACCGAGAAGCCGATCATTCGGCCGGGCCAGAGCGGCGACAGCGAGCTGATGAAACGCATCCTCACGGCGGATTCCGAAGCAGTCATGCCGCCGCCGAAATCGGGACGCAAACTGACGGCTCCGCAGAAGGAGATGCTCAAGTCCTGGATCGACAGCGGAGCCAAATGGGGCAAGCACTGGGCGTTCGAGCCGATCCGACGACCGGCGATTCCCTCAATCGAAAATCAAAAATCAAAAATCAAAAATCCGATTGACGCTTTCGTTCTCGCCCGACTGGAGAAAGTCGGACTCGCGCCGTCGCCGGAAGCGGCGAAGCACACGCTGCTCCGCCGCGTCACGCTCGATCTGACGGGCCTGCCGCCGACGCTCGAAGAACTCGATGCGTTCGTCGCGGATCAGTCGCCGGACGCTTACGAAGCGGTGGTCGATCGGCTGCTCAAGTCGCCGCGCTTCGGCGAGCGGATGGTTTGGGAGTGGCTCGACGCGGCTCGCTATGCCGACACGAACGGCTATCAAGGCGATCCGACTCGCACGATGTATTTCTGGCGCGACTGGGTCATCAACGCGCTCAATCAGAACATGCCGTTCGATCAATTCACGATTGAGCAACTCGCCGGCGATCAACTGCCGAACCCGACGCAACCGCAGCTCATCGCGACCGGCTTTCATCGCAATCACATGATCAACGGCGAAGGGGGCCGCATCGCCGAAGAGTCGCGAGTCGATTACGTCCAAGACCGAGTCGAAACCACCGGCACCGTCTGGATGGGACTCACCTTCAACTGCTGCCGCTGCCACGATCACAAGTTCGATCCGCTCGCTCAGAAGGAGTACTACCAACTCTCGGCGTTCTTCAATTCGATCGAAGAGAGCGGCGCGAACGATGCCGGAGGACTCGCGAATCCGATCATCACGTTCGCCGGTCCCGAACAACAGAAGAAGCTCGATGATCTGCGTGCGGCTGAGAACGGGGCCAATACTTCGCGCGACCAACTCGACCGCAAGCTGCGCGACTCGCAAGCCGAGTGGGAAAAGTCGCTCGTCGTCTCCGGCAGTGCGGCCGAGCCGCAATGGACCGCGCTCCCCTTTGACGGACTCAAGTCCGAAGCCGGCGCGATGCTCAAGAAGTTGGAAGACAACAGCATCCTCGCCAGCGGCGAGAACCCGGCGAAGGATTCGTTCGAGATGGTGTTGAAGACCAAACTCAGCGGACTGACCGCGATTCAACTCGAAGCCCTGCCCGATGAGTCGCTCATCAGCAAAGGCCCCGGCCGAGCCGATAACGGCAATTTTGTCTTGTCCGAGTTGAAGCTGTTCCTCAACGACAAGCCGGTTGAGCTGTCCGCAATTCGAGCCGACTACGAACAACCCACCTTCCCGCCCGCCAACGCCGTCGATGGCCGCAATGACACCGGCTGGGCGATCGCCAGTGAGTTCGGCAAACCTCACGTCGCGCTGTTTGAGCCGCGCGCGTCGCTCGCGGCGATCGACGGCGAGACGACGGTTCGCATCCGCTTGGAGTTTCAAACGATTCACGTCGCGCATGTGCTCGGCCGATTTCGACTGTCGCTGACGAACTCGCCCGTCGCTTCGCTGCGACCGATGCCGGCCGCGGTTCGTGAGGCTCTCAAGATCGCAGCCGACAAACGGAACGACGCGCAACAGAAAGCGGTCACCGAATTCTTTCTCAACAACGAACCGTCGCTGCTGGCCGCTCGCCGAACGGCCGATGACGCCAAAAAATCTCGCGAAGGATTTGAACGCTCGCTGCCGCGCACGATGGTGATGCGCGAACGACCGCAACCGCGCGAGACATTCATTCTCGTTCGCGGCGCATACGACAAGTTCGCGGACAAGGTTTCGCATGGCTTACCCGCCGTCCTGCCGCAACCGGCTGAGCCAGCGACCAATCGCTTGGCTCTCGCTCGCTGGTTGATGTCGCCCGAACATCCGCTGACCGCGCGAGTCAGCGTCAATCGTTATTGGCAGACGTTCTTCGGCACGGGACTGGTGAAGACGACCGAAGACTTCGGCGTTCAAGGAGAGAAGCCTTCGCACCCGGAACTGCTCGACTGGCTGGCCGCTGAGTTCGCCGACAGCCGAGAGCCGATCGCCGACAGCCGTGATCCTTTTCTTTCCGAACAGTTGGCGAATCCTCGCTGGAATGTGAAACGACTGATTCGCTTGATCGTGACGAGCGCGACGTATCGGCAAGCGAGCACTCAGGCGACCGCGCACCGAAACCCCCAGGCGAGCGGGGTGCCTGAAGATCCCGACAACCGATTACTCGCGCGCGGGCCACGGTATCGACTGCCGAGTTGGATGATTCGCGATCAGGCTCTCGCCGTCAGCGGACTGCTGGTTGAGAAGCAAGGAGGCCCCCCGGTGAAGGGCTATCAGCCACCCGGCATTTGGGAGGAAGCGACGTTCGGACGAATCGGATATCAGCCCGATACCGGCGAGGCGTTGTATCGCCGCAGCCTTTATCAATTCTGGCGACGCATCGTCGGCCCGACGATCTTCTTCGATGTGGCGACTCGGCAGACTTGCCAAGTCAAAGTCGCGCGGACCAACACGCCGCTGCACGCGCTGGTCACGCTCAATGATGTCACGTTCGTGGAAGCGGCGCGTGCGTTGGCTCAACGAGTGCTGCTCGGTCCCGCGACGGATGATGCCGCGCGGTTGAACGAACTCTTCCGTCGTTGTACGTCGCGCCATCTGAAGCCGAATGAATTGGCGGTGCTCACGCGCCGAGTGGAGTCGCTCCGAGAACTTTATGCTCACGACGAACCCGCCGCGAAAAAGTTGATCGCCGTCGGAGCCTCGAAGGCCAGCGACAAACTCCCGCCAGCGGACCTCGCCGCATTCACGAGCCTCGCGTCCTTGCTGCTGAATCTGGACGAGACCATCTCGAAAGAGTGAGCCGAACGCGCTAGCGCCGGCGGCTCACTAACCGAACAGTATTGCCGTCAAACGCCACCCACCGAGGCCCGTGGCTAGCGCCATCGGCTCACAAAGCGAGTGCCGTTGAGCGCTAGCTGCCGGTCCCTTCGTTCCAACGCGGAGCGAGGGGACGAGAGGTTGCCTACCGGCTAGAACCGACTCGGCGTCCGTCGAGTTGGTCGCGAGCGACTTCCATCGCCTTGCGAATGTCGGGGTCGTCTTCCAGCGAGTTCGCCATCGGGCCGCGATGCAACACGACATGATCGGGAAGCTCGACCTCGACATCCGGTCTGACGCCGACTTTGCCGAGCGTCTTGCCGGCGGGTGAGAAAAACTTGGCAGTCGTCAGTCGTAGTCCGGCGTTGCGCTGGATCGGGAAGATGCTCTGCACCGACCACTTGCCATACGTCTTGCGTCCGACGATCACGCCACGCTGATGATCCCTTACCGCACCAGCGACGATCTCACTGGCACTGGCACTGTTTTCATCCGTCAGCAGCACGAGCGGCACGCTCCACTTCTGCTGCCGATGCGCCGAGTACGAGAAATTCTGATCCGCCGTGCGTCCCTTCGTGGAGACGAGCACACCGTTTTCGATGAACCGATCGAGAACTTCGACGGCCGCGGTCAACAGTCCGCCGGGGTTGCCTCGCAAATCCCAAATCAAAACTCGCATCCCTTGGCGATTGAGTTTCTGCAACGCCTCGTCGAGTTCCGCAGGTGAGCCTTTCTGAAAGCCGGTCATCTGGATGTATCCGACGCCTCGCGCCTCATCGACGATCTTCGCGACCGGGATGCTCTTCACATGCACGGCTCGGCGAGTGACGTTGACGGTGCGTCGATCGGCGGCGGTCAATCCGGTCAGGTCCAGTCGCACTTGTGTGCCAGGTGTCCCCTTCAGTCGGCCTGCCGCTTCGTCGGTCGAAATGTTGCGGCAATCGTGACCGTTGATCCCGACGATGTAATCACCCGCCAACAAGCCCGCCTCGGCGGCCGGACTGTCGGGCAGCACGTTGACCAGAGACAGCCCGCGTCCGCTTTCGGCTTTCATCTCGATGCCCAGACCGACGAACTCACCGTCGATGTTGTCGTACAGATCGCTCAGCCGATCGGGAGTCAGACAGTTGCTGTAATCGTCGAGTGCATGACAGCCACCGAAGACGTACTCCAACACCACCGCCGTGCCGCTCATTCCCAATTGCGTCTCGGCCAGACCCGCGACTTCGGCAACCGTCTGTTGTGCCGCGTACCCACCTTCCAGCCGCTTGTTCCAATAACGGTCAAACAACATCTTGCGGAATTGAACGATGTTCTCACGAGTCGTCGGACGGCGATTCGGCAAATGGTGATCGAGAAATTTTTCGTTCGCCAACGCGATGTAGAGGCTTTCCGTGCCGTGAGCGACGAAGGTGCCCGAACTGAGCGGATCGACGAAATGTGAACTGATCTTGTTGGTGATTTCCTCAAACAAGTGGAGCGCGTCCGCTCGCGAAAGTTTGAGCAAATTGTTGCGGAAGCTGCTGTCGGCGTAGCGTCGCTCGATCCCGAAATGAATCTTCGAGCGCCGCAAGCCATAGGTCAGCTCGCGATCGCCGGGCCATTTTTTAATGGACGCTTCGTAGTGCTCGATCGCGTCGATCCAGCGGCGAGTCCGTTCAAAGTCCTCACCCGCTTGCAATGCCTGTCGCACATCTGTGATGCCCGACTTGAGCTTGGGTGCGGCCAGCGCCGGGCCGCTTGCGGCGAGCAATCCGCAGATCAACCACAGCGACAGCCATAACCACAGCCACAATCGCCGACGAAATAGTCCCATCGCCATGCCCATCTCCCCCCGAAGCGGTCAATCAATGTTGGTATGTGGTGTCGCCGCCTCGCGAGCGTTGCCGCATCGCCGCAGTCGGTGAAGTTGTGATTACTTTAGGCCACCTTTTGCCCGATGCAAATTGGCCACTTCAGAAATTGCCGTTGCAATTGTTGCGACCGTCAACGCTGGCCACCTTCCGCCGCGTTGTGCCGGTGAGCCGGACTTTTCTATCAAGTCGCTGCGGCTAGCCAACAATTTCCTTCGCCGCCGAGGCAATTCAGATGGGGACTTGTCCGAATGGCAGAATGAATGCGGCAGGATCATCATCCCCGCAGCCTCTAGGAGAATCCGATATGAGCCACTCGCACTCGTCGCCAGAGCGTGAAGTCACAGAGCCGCGCCCGTCAGGAAGCGGAGGCCAGAACGATGAACCACCGCTTCCTCACGCGCGAGGCTCCATGAATTCCGCACCGCGCCGGCTGAGTTGGTGGAAGCGCTGGTTATTGCTGCTCATCGTCCCCTATTTGGGAGCGCTCATCATGCTCGCGGCGTTTCAGCGGTCTTTGATCTATCACCCGTTCGCGAAGAAGTCGTTGCCCGCCGACGAGTCGGGATTTGAAACCGGTCGCGCGCACGATGTCACGATTCGGACGGAAGACAACCTCGATCTTCGCGGCTGGCTGGTTCTCGCGCGGGGACACGTCGCGGAGACCGAAACGCAATTGGCCGCCGAGCTGGCCAAGGGACGGCCTGTCGTCTTGTACTTCGGAGGCAACGCGGCGAATCGCAGCTATCGGGGACTCGAAGTGCAGGTGCTGACGGAGGCCGGTGCCGACGTGCTGATCTGCGATTATCGTGGCTACGGCGACAGCCCCGGCGAGCCGTCCGAAGGGGGACTCGCCCTTGATGCGCGAGCCGTCTGGCGTTTCGCCACCGAAACCAAACAGATCGAACCGCGACGCATCGTGCTCTATGGCGAGTCGCTCGGAGGCGGAGTCGCCGTCCGTTTGGCGAGCGAACTGTCGCTCAAGAAGACGCCGCCAGCGGGGCTGATTCTGCGTTCGACATTCAGTTCGTTGACCGATGCCGCCTCGTCACATTTCCCGTTCATCCCGGTTCGCTGGCTGCTGCTCGACCGCTTCTCCAGCGATCAACGGATTCGCGAGGTCACTTGCCCGCTGCTGCAACTGCATGGCACACGCGACAGGATTGTCCCGTTTCGGCTCGGCCAAAAGCTGTTCGCCGCCGCGCCGGAGAAATCCGCGTCCGGTGTCGCCAAGCGATTCGTCGAACTCCCGCAGGCCGATCACAACGACGTGATCGAAACGTCTCGGCCAGAGGTCTCGAAGGCGATCAAAGAGTTTCTGACGATCGCCGTTGAAGACAAAAACTGACAGAAATCGTTGATATCCCGCGCGGGTGCGACTGAACACTCACCCGAAGCGCAAGTTTTGAAGTTCCGCTCTTTCGAACAAATTCGACCACGACGCCAAGCCAAAGGTCCGAATTCATTCGTTTCATTCCTTTGACCAGATTCCTTTGATTGGAATTCTCAGGCATCGGTCGGCCTCGTGAATCAAAGGAATCTGGTCAAAGGAATAAAGACAACCTGAGAAATTGACGAACCGATGCGGAGCCGAGTTCAAATTGCGCAACTTCAAAGAGCGCAAGCGAGGCCCTGTTACCCCGGGCCTCGCTTGCGCTTCGGGTTGGTGTGGCGCTTCACCGAATGTGTCTTTGCTGTCCGCTCGCGGTAGAACGGCAAGCAGGCGGCGTCCGTGTTGGCCACATCCAAATTCGCCTACGCCTTCGGCTCGCCGTTAAACGATGTTTCATCCCAAACAGAGTCCGCAGAACATCGCCGTCTGCGGTGTCTCTTTGCCACTTCTTGATTACGATCAGCTTGCCTGCGACCACCCGCCGCGCCGATGTATCCCACGAAGCGTCGGCCAACACCTCCCACCTGCTGAGTACCCACCATGCTCGATTTTGTCGGATCAAAGAAGTTGTTGTGCGATGGACTGACTCGTCGCGACCTGCTCAAGGTCGGAGCGTTGTCGGTCGGCGGGTTGACGCTGACCGATCTGCTGCGAGCGGACCAAGTGGCCGGGAAGAAGTCGGCCAAGTCCGCGATCATGATCTACATGTGCGGAGCTCCGGGTCATCAGGACATGTACGATTTGAAAATGAACGCCCCGGCGGAGATTCGGGGTGAGTTCCGGCCGATCCCGACCAGCGTCCCCGGTATCGAGATTTGCGAGCACATGCCGCGCATGGCCGCGATCATGGACAAGCTGGTGCCACTGCGATCGGTCTACGGGTCGCCGGACGGAGATCACGACTCGTTCATCTGCTACACCGGCCGCTCGAAGCGACAGCAGCCTCCGGGAGGTTGGCCGTCGGTCGGATCGACCGTGTCGAAGGTGCTCGGCCCGCGGAACCGCGCGGTGCCGCCGTTCGTGGGGCTGTCGCCGGATACCGGGCATCCACCGTATGGCTCGCCGGGGTTGCCGGGCTTTCTGGGAGTTTCTCATGCGGCGTTCCGTCCGTCGGGACCGGGGCGAGCCGACATGGTGCTCAACGGAATTGATGCCGCTCGGCTGGGCGATCGTCAGGCGCTGCTCGCATCGGTGGATCAAATCCGCCGTGAGGTCGATGCGTCAGGCACGATGACCGGCATGGACTCGCTCGCTCGGCAAGCGTTCGAGATTCTCACGTCGAGCAAGCTGGTCGAGGCGCTCGACCTGACGAAAGAAGACGCCGCCACGCGAGCACGCTACGGCAAGGGTGACACAAACAACTTCGGCGATGGAGCACCGCGTAACCTCGAACACTTCTTGATGGCCCGCCGCTTGGTCGAGGCAGGTGCTCGCGTCGTGACGCTGAACTTTGGCCGTTGGGATTTTCATAGCGACAACTTCAATGGCATGAAGAACACGCACCTGCCGCCGTTCGATCAAGGACTCTCGGCTCTGATCGAAGACTTGCACGCTCGCGGCCTGGCCGACGACGTGATGGTTTGTGCCTGGGGCGAGTTCGGCCGCACACCGCGCATCAACAAAGACGCAGGCCGCGACCACTGGCCGCAAGTCGGTGGCGGAGTCCTCGCTGGTGGCGGCATCCGCGCGGGACAAATCATCGGCGCGACCGATCGCCTCGGAGCCGAAATCTCCGAACGCCCGATCCATTTCGACGAAGTCATCGCCACGCTCTTTCAACACTTGGGCATCGACCTCGAAACGAAACTCAACGACCTCGCCGGCCGCCCGCAATACGTCGTCGATGGCAAGAAGCCGCTGCCGGAATTGGTCTGAGTGGCGCGACACATCTCCCTTGAGAAAGGCTGACACAATGCAAGCGTTGGTTCTCTTACTTGCGGATCGAAACGGAGTGCTCGAAGGCGCGTTGGGCGGAGCCATCAAAGGCGGAATCATCGGCGGATTGGTCGGAGTCTGCGTCTGGGCCTTCGGTCAATTTCAAAAACGAGGCAAAGACAAGCAACCCGATGACCGCCAGGAAGACTGAGCCACTGCCGCCCTGTGGCGCACGCGGCCCGCGTGCGTCGATTCCACTGGCCGGATTGCGAACCACGTTGGCAACCATCGCACGCGAGCCGCGTGCGCCACAAAGCGCTCGGGCGATTGTGATCATTCCGCTTTCCGCATACGGAGCGAGAGGGCTACAGTGGTCGCGACTCTACGCTCGGTCGGTTGAGGATTCGGGAGGGCTTCAGCGATGGCGGTTCACAATTGGAAGCGAGTTCGGTCAGGAACAATTCATGACTTCCACACGGCCTGGATTGGCGAACTTCGGCGGGCGTTGAACACAGGGTTGCTCCCCGCCGATTATTATGTGATGGCCGAGCAGGTTGCTGGTGAGGTCGGGCCGGATGTACTGGCGCTCCATAGCCCGAACGATTCGGGAGACGAATTCAGTGATGACAGTGATGAATCTCACGGCGGCGGATTGATGTTGGCGACCGCGCCTCCCAAGGTCAGCATTCGCAGCGAGGCGGCCGAGGCACTGCTCTACATCGCCAAGAAGAAGAGGCTCGTCATCCGGCACAACAGCGGCGACCGAGTTGTCGCCATGATTGAGATCATCTCGCCGGGCAACAAGCAGTCTCGAAATGAAGTGGATCGGTTCGTTCACAAAGCACTTTCAGCTCTGCATGGCGGCATCCACTTGTTGATCATCGACCTGTTTCCTCCCGGCCGCAACGACCCGCAAGGTTTGCACGGCGCGCTGTGGAGCCGCTTGGGCGAAGACGAATTCCTGCAACCCACTGAGAAGCCGCTGACGCTGGCCGCTTATGAGGCCAAGCTGTTGCCAATCGCCTACGTCGAACCGATCGCCGTGGGAACCGAGTTGCCGGACATGCCGCTCTTCCTGACCACGGGTGGCTACATCAACGTCCCGCTGGAAGCGACTTACCGTGCTGCCTATGAAGGCGTGCCCGAACGCTGGCGACGAGTGATTGAAGACCGCTGACCAAGTCTCGTGAAGCCGACCCCACGTTTTCCACTCCCCAGCCCGTGGCGAGCTCGGATTATTCATGGCCACCATGTAACCCGAAGCGTCAGCGAGGGAGTGGTCACAGGTCTCCCTCGCTAGTGCCCGTCCGAAATTGGACTTGAGCCGAGAGGTCTCGAAGGAGATTTGAAAAAAAAGCCTCGAAGATGAAGCGGTTTGGTTCAAAAAGGCGTAACACACGCCGAGGAAATTGAATTTCCAC
>JBJXEX010000332.1:0-4614 GCA_046156195.1 Planctomycetaceae bacterium
GCACGACCACCTGCAGGAGGCTATTCCCGTGCGACGAGCCCCAATGCCGTGGCGGCGTCCAGGGTTCTTGCCAAGGGGAGGCGTGGTTGTCCCTTGCTTGCGCTGCGGGTTGGTGTTGTAGGAACAACGCCCTCAGTCCGGCGCTGCGGAGCCGCGGTTCGCCCACCAGGGGAGCGTGATGCCGCCGTCGATGAGCAGCGAGCCGCCGGTCAGGTAGTCGCTCGCCGGATCACACAAGAACACGATGCCGCGGGCGATTTCCTCGGGCCGGCCCATTCGGCCCCAGGGGAGCTTGGCCCCGGCGGCGGCCAGCGTTTCCTCGCTGGCGAACTTGCGCTCGCCCGGCGTGTCGATCCAGCCGGGGTGGACGATGTTGACTCGGATGCGCTTCGCGGCGAGTTCAATTGCCGCTGTCCGAGCCATGTGGTCGATCGCCGCTTTGGCCATGTTGTAGGCCATTGCCGTGGGGATCGGGATCACCGCGTGCGGCGAGCTGACGACGACGATCGAGCCGCGCGTCCCTTGCTTGAGCATCTGCTGAGCGGACGCTCGCACGCCGTAAAACGCGCCCCACATCGAGACGTCGATCGTCCGCTTGAAGCCAACCATGTCCGCCTCGACCATCAACTGCCGGTCGCTGTACGCGGCGTTCGAGACAAACAAATCGAGACTCCCGAATGTGCTGGCCGTCTTCGCGACCATCTCTTCGACGGCCGCTTGGTCCGCCACGTCCGCTTTCAAGAGCAACGCTTGACGGCCAGTCTTCTCAATCTCGCGAGCGACCTCTTCCGCCTGATCGAGATGCGAACGGTAATTGATGGCGACGTTCGCCCCTTCTTTCGCCAGTTCAATCGCGATCGCGCGACCAATGCCCAACGAGGCCCCCGTCACCAACGCAGTTCTACCGGAGAATTTCATAATGCCCTCAACGGAAAGCAGCCCGGCTGTAAAACAGACGGGCTGCGAAATTTTCGTAGTGCAGGCGGCTCGCCTGCATTGAAACGGCCAAAACGATTCGACTCAGGCGAGCCGCCTGAGCTACGCGAACTACACCGAGAAGCTGCTGCCGCAGCCGCAGGACTTCTTGGAGTTGGGATTGTCGAACGTGAATCCGCGGCGTTCGATGCCGTCGTAGAAGTCGATCGTCGTCCCTTCGAGGTACAGCGCGCTCTTGCGATCAACGGCGACTCGCAGACCGTGCTGCTCGGAGACCGCGTCGTTCATCTCGTCGCACTTGTCGTCGAAGCCGAGGCTGTACGAGAACCCGCTGCAGCCACCCCCTGCCACGCCGATTCGCAGAACCGTCGTGTCGG
Organism: Planctomycetaceae bacterium; assembly: GCA_046156195.1. Lineage (GTDB taxonomy): Bacteria > Planctomycetota > Planctomycetia > Planctomycetales > Planctomycetaceae > SXKJ01. Next base: position 1,314 of record JBJXEX010000332.1, read on the forward strand.
GCATTTGTTTCTCGGAGAGGACGCGGTGCATTTCGCCGGCGGCCTTTTCGGTAATGGTGACGATCGACGCGACGGAGGTCGCAAGGGGCAGAGGCATCGTGGAGGGGGAACAGGGGGAACACGTTGTGGAAGGCGGAGACATTGTGGCGGTTGACATGGCGTCAGTTTTCCTTTTTGAAAAGGGTCGTGGGTTGAGTCCTTCGAGCCGAGCATCCCTGTGGCTCAAGTGGCGGCAGAGTATAGCGGGGGGCCTCTCAGCGAAAACCGAGTTTTCGCCAGTTCGTCTGTGAAAACTCCGCCTCGTCTGCTTCGGTGCCGGTTCGGCGAGTGATACAGTCCGCGAAACCGCGACATCGACACGCAGGACGCAGACGGTTGATTCTTGTTTAACCCCTACGCCAACGGCGTGGGCGAGACGAGGGCGTGGACGAGGGCGAGGGCGAGGGCGAGACAAACATTAACAACTCACGTTCGCGCGCACGCCGATGGCGTGGCGGTTAAACAACTTTTCAACACGCTCTGGCGAGCGTGGCTACTCCGAGCGAGACGCTTCATGCAGCCGCAGCTTTCGTTTGATTCTCGTGAACCTCAAATCGCTCGCCTGAGCGATTTGAAACCCAAGCAGTCGGCCGATTGTTTTGTGCTTCTGGCCGGCAAAGACAAGGCCAAGACTCGGGACGGCAAGCCGTACTACCGAGTCACGCTTCGCGACGCCAAGCGGTCCGCGACCAGCATGGTCTGGAGCGACTCCCCATTCTTCGCGGAGTGCGAGACGACTTGGCAAACCGGTCAGTTCTACAAGGTCCGCGGCCGATACCAGGAAACCGATTACGGCCCCCAGTTCGATCTCGAAAAGATCCGCCCCGTCGAAGCCAACGATGAGGCTCAAGGATTTCGACCCGGCGATCTCGTCCCCTCCACGCGATTCAATGTCGAGGAGATGTTTACGGAACTTCTCTCGATCGCCTCGCAGCAGATCACCGAAGTCCCGCTCAGAAACCTCGTCATCGAGTTGCTAATGGAGCATCAACACGACGTCCGCCAGATCGCCGCCGCTTCCAGGAATCATCACGCCTTCACCGGCGGTTTCTTGGAGCACGTTTTGTCGGTCACTCGTCTCGCGCTGCACTTCGCCGAGAAGTACGGCGACTACTACCCCGACATGCAGCCGCCACTGAGCAAGTCGCTGGTCGTGGCCGGAGCAATCCTGCATGACATCGGGAAGATTCACGAGTTGAAGTACGCTCCGAGCGGTTCGACTTACACCGCTGCCGGCCGATTGGTCGGACACATTTTCATCGGCCGAGACATGATTCGGGACAAGGCACATTCGATTCCCGACCTCAATCCCGACACGTTGCTGCGGCTGGAGCACATCATCATCTCGCATCAATCGCTGCCGGAATGGGGCTCGCCGATCCCTCCGAGTACTCCCGAAGCGCTGCTGGTCGCGGAGGCCGATAACCTCGACGCCAAGTTCCACGAGTTGGCCGCAGCCCTGATGATCCCACCGACTCCCGGCGAAGAATTTACTTCTCGCGACAACCCGCTCCGCCGCGCGATCTTTCGCGGACTGGCGACAAAATAGCAGGCACGTTGTCGCCGCGTTCGCCAGAACGCGGGGTGCCCAAGCCCGCGTTCTGGCGAACGCGGCTACGAAAGTCCGCAGCCGGACTGCTTTCATTTTTGCCAGCCGTTTTTTTCGGAATCCCGCCCATGACCGTTCCGACCATCCACATCGCCACGATTGATTGCACGCGCGACAACGCCGAGCGTCTCTTTGAATCCCTGCGTCAAAAACTTTCGCCGCGCGGAGACGTTGTTTCGGACGCAGGTCGTCAGCGAACCATCGCACTCTTCGGCGAGCCGCTCACTCCGCAGCAAGTCGTCGAACGCATCTGCGGCGAAGTGCGACAGGGCGGATTGCCAGTCGTACTGGATTACACCAAGAAGCTCGACCGCAAGCAGCTCACTCGCGAAACCCTGCGAGTCACTTCGGCCGAGTTTGATGCCGCCTTCGCGTCAGCCGATCCAGAGTTCCTCAAAACCCTCAGCCGCATCCGCGACAACATCGTGGAGTTTCAATCCAAGCTGCTGAACAAATCGGTCTCGCTTACTCGAAGCGGTATCGAGGGAGCACACGTCGAACTCCGGCAGCGCTACTTGCCGCTCAAGCGGATCGGCATCTGCATTCCTGGCGGAGCGGCGGCGTATCCCTCGACGTTGCTGATGACGGCCGTTCCCGCTCAAGTGGCTGGAGTGAAAGAGATCGCCGTCGTCGCGCCGCCGACCGAGTTCGGCAGCTACAACCGCGACCTGCTGGCTGCTTGCAAGTTACTCGGCATCACCGAGGTCTATCGGATCGGCGGAGCACAAGCGGTCGCCGCGCTGGCGTTCGGCGTCGAGGGCTTGCCGCGCGTGGACAAGATCGTCGGCCCCGGCAACCTGTTCGTCGCGCTCGCCAAGAAGTTCGTCTATGGGGAAGTCGATATCGACAGCATCGCTGGCCCCAGCGAAGTCGTCGTGCTCGCCGATTCGACCGCGCGAGCCGACTTCGTCGCCAGCGATTTGATCTCGCAAGCCGAACACAGTCCCGGTTCGGGAGTGCTCATCACTTGGCACGAGCCGCTCATCGCCGCCGTGCAAGTGGAGCTGACGAAGCAACTCGCTCGCCTGCCGCGAGGCGACCTCGCTCGGCAAAGTTTGGAAGATTACGGAGCGTTGATTCTCGCGAAAGATGCCGACGACGCCTGCCGGTTGTCGGACTTGCTGGCGACCGAGCACTTACACATCTCGACCGCCGATCCCGAAGCGATCCTCGCCAAGGTGCAAAACGCCGGCGCGATTTTTCTGGGACATCACACGCCCGTCGCCGTCGGCGATTACGTCGCCGGCCCATCGCATGTCCTGCCGACCGGCGGCACCGCTCGATTCGCCAACGGCCTCTGCGCGAACGATTTTCTGAAGCGGTCGTCTGTGATTTCGTACAACGCCGCCGCGCTCAATCAAGCCGCCGACGACATTCGACGCATGGCGGCTGTCGAAGGACTGACGGCCCACAGCGCGAGCGTCGATCTCCGACTGACGTAATCTGACTCTCCGAGGCAGTGAAGATTTGAGCCGAACGCGCTAACGTCGGGCGATTCGCTGTCAAACGTCACCGACCGAGGCCCGTGGCTAGTGGTCCGCCAACTTTGGATTGCTGAGTTGGGTCGTTTTGTGGGATGAACCGCGATTGACGAGCGGATTCTCATTTCAGGAGCGACTCATGGGCAAGGAAGCCAAGTTTGTAGTTCGGCTG
>JBJXEX010000334.1:0-19172 GCA_046156195.1 Planctomycetaceae bacterium
AGACTTTGTCAGCCCGGCTCATCGAATTAACAAGAAACTGTTTCATCAACATTGGCTTCACAATCTCTACTTGTCCGCCTCAATGCGCGGCTTTCACACCGCTACCTAGATTCCGTTAGAGTCAGCAAAACTGGATCACCGCGAACACGTCGTGGTGTTCTGCACGCGACCTGTCCGCGATCGTGGAACCCGGACATCCCCCTGCGTCACGACGGGCCTTGGACCGGGCTGCGCGCACGATCCAAGAGATCCCGGCAAACGTGACTCGCCATCTTTCATCCGCGGCTCGGCGTTGCCATCCGCAGGCAACCTTTTCGGGAAGACTGCCCGCGGATGACCGCGCCGAACCGCGGATGAAGAACCAAAATGAAATGACAGCAACTTCAAGGTCGCCGCCTAAACGGCCCCGGCTCCTTGCTCACCCGTGCGGATGCGGATGACTTCGTCCAAAGTCGAGACGAAGATTTTTCCGTCGCCGATCTGTCCCGTGCGGGCGTGACTGGTGATGGTGTCGATGGCCTTTTGCAGGTCGGCGTCATCGACCACGACTTCCAGTTTGACCTTGGGCAGGAAATCGACGGTGTATTCCGCGCCGCGGTACGTTTCCTTGTGCCCCCGCTGCCGACCGAAGCCCCGAACTTCGCAGACGGTCATGCCCTGAATGCCGGATTCGGTGAGTGCGTTCTTCACCTCTTCTAATTTGTAGTGACGAATGATCGCTTCAATTTTCTTCATGAGAGCCGCTCCTGAGACCGCGTCCACTCGCCGGCGCTGGCGTGAGTCCGCTGGTTGATGTTGTGTCGGTGATTGGAAATCGAGGGACGATGAGAATACCGAAGAATTATTTCCGCAAGTTGTAGCCGCGTTCGACAGAACGCGGGCTTGGACACGCCTCGTTCTGTCAAACGCGGCCACGAAGCCGCCAAGATGTGTTAGTAGAAGATATAGCCTTCCTCGCCATGCTGGCTGAGGTCGAGGCCCTGGATCTCGGCCTCTTGATTGACTCGTAACCCGATCACGGCATCGAGCAGCTTCAAGATGATGAACGAGCCGACGAGGGTCAAAGCCAAAGCCGCTCCGGCTCCCACCAATTGATTGATGACCTGATGCAGATTCCCTCCGTCTTGCAACATGCCTTTGTAGTCGTCGTTCCCGGAGACGACGCTGTTGGCGAAGACTCCGGTCAGGATTGCTCCGGCAAAGCCGCCGACGCCGTGAACGCCAAAGGCATCCAGCGAATCGTCATAGCCAAACTTGGACTTCAAAGTGGTACACGCGAAGTAGCACACGCCACCCGCAATAATGCCCAAGATCATGCCCGACACGGGCGTGACAAACCCGGCCGCCGGAGTCACGCAGACCAGTCCGGCCACCGCGCCCGAACACGCACCGAGAATGCTCGGCTTGCCCCGTTTGAGCCATTCGAGACCGGCCCAGGCCAGCGTCCCGGTGGCCGCCGCGAGGTGCGTCGAGACGAAGGCATAGACCGCTTGACTGCTGGCTTCCAACGCGCTCCCCGCGTTGAATCCAAACCAGCCGACCCACAGCATCGTCGCTCCGATGAACGTGTAGGTTAGGTTGTGAGGCGGCATCGGCTCTTGGCCGAATCCCAAGCGTTTGCCCAGCATGATCGCGCAAAGCAACGCCGAGGCTCCCGAAATGAGATGCACCACCGTGCCTCCCGCGAAGTCCAAAGCCAAGTGCTCGCCGCCAGCCAGCCAGCCATCCGCCGCCCAGACCCAGTGAGCCACCGGGCAATACACGAACGTGCCCCATAACACAGAAAACAGCAACATCGCGCTAAACTTCATCCGTTCGGCGAAGGCCCCGCAGATCAAGCCGGGGGTAATAATGAAGAACATCATCTGATAGACCATGTGCAGCAAATCGGGAATGGTTTTGTTATTCACGGAATTGCCGCCACCAATGCCGTTGAGCATCACCAGTCCGAACCCACCGCTGATTCTTCCCAGGCCCGTTTCACCGAGGCTCTTATCGAACGCCAAGCTGTAGCCCCACAGCACCCAGACGACCGACATCACTCCCATCAGGGCGATGCACTGCATCATCACGCCCAGGATATTTTTCTTGCGGACCAAGCCGCCGTAGAACAAAGCCAAACCGGGAGCGGTCATCATCAGCACCAAGGCGGAGGAGACCAGCATCCAAGCCGTGTCGCCGCGATCGATTTGCTTGAGCGGCGGGGGCGGTTGCTGCTTCGGATCCGCAGCCATTGGAATCACTCCCGTGGCAGGCTCTGCTATGGGACTTTCGGCTTTGCCCTCTTCGGCCAGAGACAGTCCTCCCAGCGTGAGCCACAACAGCCCCGCCATCATGAGACGAGCACAGACCTGAATCTTCATTAGCGTCGCACCTCCTTCGTGTGGTCGACGATGAGCGCGTCGTCCACAGAGCTTTTCGCTCAAGTTCTTGGAATTACCGTCCCGCCCCGGCGGCGATGGAACTGGCCTCCGCATCAGACTACCTTTTGCGGCGAGGATGCCAATGCTCGCGGCGTCGGCAAATTGCAAACAACCAAATTTGGCGAGCGGAGTGGCATCAGCCCCCCGGTGGTCACGATGTCTGCAGAATACCGGCGGATAACGCCGCCCCGCTCGCCTACGCGTGAGGTTGTTCACAGACTCTCCGAGTCGCGTTACGAAGGTGCGGCGAATCGCTCGCTTGAAAGGTGAAGCCCTGTGTTTTTGGATCCGAATCGCTCGTTCTTTCACGTCACCACCGAGCAGGCCGGACTGCTGACCGTGGCCGCGTTCGTCGTGGGATTGGTTGTCGGGATGCTCTTGAGCCGCTGGACGAATCGCGTGTGCGAGACCCCTCCGCGACCCAAAGAAGCCGGCACGATCGTGCTGCTCACGGCCACGTTGTTCGCGCTAGCGACATTCGTCATCGTCGCGCTGGAAGGTCAGCGAGTCAGCGAAGTCACCCCGGACTTGGCCTGGCGATACGGTCGCTGGCTGACGCATCTGGGTTTGCTCGCGCTGCTCATCGTGGCGACGGCCACCGACCTGCGCGAGTACGTCATCCCCGATCAAATCACGCTCCCCGGAATCGTGCTGGGAGTGCTGCTGGCGACCGTGGCGGGAGACTCGCAACTCATGCACTTCTGGGTCGATTGGAATCATCCGCTGGTGGAATTGCAGGGACCGGAGATTCCCAACTGGCTCAAACTGCATCCGCACTGGCATGGTTTGGTGTGGAGCTTGGCCGGTGCGGCGACTGGAGCCGGTGTGACTTGGCTGGCTCGCGGGATTTCTTCCACCGTGCTGGGCCAAGAAGCGATGGGGCTGGGGGATGTCACGCTGATGGCGTTGATCGGAAGCGTGTTGGGATGGCAACCGGTGCTGTTCGTGTTTGTGCTCGCGCCGTTCTGCGGACTCTTCGTGAGCATGGCGGTCAAGGCGATTTGGAATCGGCCGTACGTTCCTTATGGTCCGTATCTCAGCGTGGCCGCGGTGTTCGTGATGCTGGCCTGGAACGCGATCTGGTCCTGGGAACCGACGTCGCGCGTCTCGATCCGCAAACTGTTCGGCGATCTGCCCAGCTTGGGGATTCTCGCTGGCGTCTCGGTAGTGCTGCTGCTGCTATTGCTGGGAGTCGTCCGCTGGTGGCACGGCGGACCTCGTCCGAAGAGCCAACCGAACTCTTAGCGCGGCGATACCCCGATCAAATGACCAAGTTCCAAAACCCAATGTCCATTGAATGACCACTTTTCAAAATCCCATTGAGCTGCTGACTCGGACTCCTTCGTTTCCGAAACTTGTTGCCGTTGAGTCAAGTTTTGTGGCCACGTTCGCCCGAGTGATGGAGTTTTGGTGAAGACTCGCTGAAGGCGGTTTCTCTGCGGCCTCTCTGAATCTGCGGGGGAATGACTTGGGATATCCCCACAGATTCAGAGAGGCCGCAGAGAAACTTGTCCGGGACTTTGGTCTGAGGCAGAGCCTCGTTGGTTTCTCGGTGGCGTGTTCCAGGAGCCGTTTCAGTTTTCGTTTTGAACCTTGAGATTTGGACCTTGGGATTTCATTGGTCATTGGAGTTTGGACATTGGTCATTGAGCATCGGGCATTTCACGCACGCAAAGTGCCGAGTTTGAACAAAGACTCTTCGGAAAAAAGACTCATGCGAATCCTCATCACCGCCGGGCCGACGCGCGAGTATCTGGACGACGTGCGTTATCTCTCGAATGCCAGCAGCGGACGCATGGGCTACGCGCTGGCCGCCGACGCGGTCGCACACGGGCACCAAGTCGTGTTGGTTTCGGGACCGGTCGAGTTGCCTCCGCCGAAAGGTTGCGAGGTCCGCTTCGTGCAGACGACGGAAGAAATGCGGATCGCCTGCGAGCAATCGTTCCCCACCTGCGACGGCGTGATCGCGGCAGCCGCGGTGTGCGACTACAAGCCGAGGCAACGAGTCGTCGGCAAGCTGAGCAAAACCGGTGGGCCAATCACGCTCGACTTGATCGAGACCGACGATGTGCTCGCCGAGCTGGGTCGCAAGAAAAATGGTCGCTGGATCGTTGGCTTCGCGCTGGAAGCGACGAACTCACGCGAGAACGCGCTGCAAAAACTGCGAGCCAAGAATTGCGACGTTGTCGTCCTGAATGGACCGAGTGCCATCGGCTCGGCAAACAACTCCGTCGAATTGATCGACGACAGCGGACAGCCGATCGAAAGCTGGACCGGGCCCAAAGAGTCCGTCGCACGCGAGCTGTTGAACTGGATCGAACGCCGCTGGCAAAGCCGTTCGCCCCAGCCAAGCGCCGTGCCGAGAGGGGAATAGAGTCTTGGTCGAAACCTGAGTGTCTGGAAGCTCCAATGACCAATGTCCAAGCTCCGATGACCAAGAGTGAAATCGAGCCTGGAACTCCAAACTCCACTTCATTCAACCCGCGCGCTTTAGCCGGATGAACCAGTTTTTCTGCGGCCTCTCTGAATCTGTGGGGGTATCCCAAGTCATTCTCCCGCAGATTCAAGGAGGCCGCAGTAAAACCGCCTTCAGCAAGTCTTCTCCAAAATTCCATGTCTCCCTTCATTTGGGATTTTGACATTCATTGGACATTCGGATTTGGACGTTGGTCATTCGGTCGCCGCTCGTCGTCACACGCTTTCTCAACGAGTGGTCAGGCCATAGAACTCCGCGCTTCGGCGATTCGCGGACAATGTTTAGCCGCTACGCCAACGGCGCGCGCGGTTCGTCATTGCGACCGCTATTCCACAGCGGCGCGCACGCCGTTGGCGTGGCGGTTAAACATCTATCAACAGGGCGCGAGCGGAGAATATGGCGAGCGATCATCTGGCGGACTGGCTGGCTCAATGGCACGACGTGCGCGAGCTGCTGCGCGTCTCGGCCGAAGTGGATGCGGTGCATGAGATCGCCGCGATCACCGATCGAGTGCGGGGCGAACAAGGCGGTCCCGCGTTGCTGTTCGAGCATGTTCGCGGGCACTCGTTCCCGATCGTCACGAATCTGTTGGGGAGTCCGAGTCGCTTGGCGTCGGCGTTGGACGTGCCTTCGTTCGAGCGGCTGTCGCAGCGGATCGACGATTGGTTGTCGCTCTCGCTGCCGCGCGGAGCGTTCGATACCTGGAAGCTGCTGCCGCGATTGGCGGAGTTGGCTCAGTGGCCACCGACCGTGGTGAAGACGGGGCTGTGTCAGCAAGTGGTCAAGTTGGGCCGCGACGTGAATCTCGCCGAACTTCCCGCGCTGACGATGTGGCCGGGCGACGCCGCGCCGACGATCACCGCAGGCCAGTTGCATTCACAGTCGCCGAGAACAACCGAAGCCGCGGACGACTCGCGGCGACAAGTCTGCGTTGTGCCGCTGGAAGTGCGCGGCCGCGACGGCTTGCTGATTCACGGAGACGAGTCGTCCGAACTGTGGTCGTTGCTGGCCGAGTATCGCTCGCGCGGACAGCAGATGCCGGTGGCTGTGGTGCTCGGCGGAGATCCGGTTCTGAACATTGCATCCTGGGCACCGTTGCCGGCGCGGACTGACGCGTTGGTCTTCGCGGGGTTCTTGCGGAATCGCTCGGTCGAGCTGGTTGCCGCTCGCTCGATCCCGATGACGGTTCCCGCTTCGGCGGAGTTCGTGATCGAAGGCTTCGTCGATCCGCAAGCGGCGTTCGAGTCCGCGGGACCGATCAGTCGAGAAACCGGATTCTTCGGGCCGAGCGAGTCGCTGCCGCTGCTGCGAGTCACGGCGATCACGCATCGAGCGAATCCGGTTTTCCCGGCGATGATCCCAGGACCGGCTCCGGCCGAGAGTCAGTGGCTCGATCGTGCGTGTGAACGATTGCTGTTGCCGATCGCTCGGTTGTGGATTCCTGAACTGGTCGATTGGCGATTGCCGTTTGCCGGAGCGGCTCGGCATCTTGTGTTTGTCAGCATTCACAAGACGTTCGCGCAGCAAGCTCGAAAGGTGCTGCACGCTTTGTGGTCGTTGCCGAAGCTCGCGACGGCCAAGCTGCTGGTGATCGTCGATGACGAAGTCGATGTGCGAGACGAGAACTCTGTTTGGTCGAGCGTCGCGGCTCACGCGGATCCTTCGCGCGACTTCGTGTTGTGGGACGGCCCGGCCGATCCGCTGGACCACGCGACGGCGATTCGAGGAGCCGGTCGCAAATTGGGAATTGATGCGACTCGCAAGTGGCCCGGCGAAGGGGATGCGTCACGGATGGCTCGGCCGTTGCGTTGGACGGCGGAGATCGCGGAACGACTGCAATCGCGCTGGCCGGAATTTGGATTGTGAACCGGCCGGACAAATTTCGGTTAGGAGTTTTTAGTAACCCGAAGCGTCAGCGAGGGCGGACGCTTCTAGCAACGACGAACACAAAGCATTTTGGAGCGTCCACCCTCGCTGATGCTTCGGATTACTTGCGGCTTCGTCGCCTCTTAATCTTGTGGGCATTGCTTCCCTGAATCCGACTGTCTTGAACGAGAGGAATCCCAATGAGCTCCGCGAAGCTGGCCACGCCCGCCATCAACTATCCCGAATCAGACGGAGAACCAATCGCCGAAAACACCGTGCAATACAATGCGATCACCACCATCAAGGGGAACGTGGAAATTCAGTTCGCCGCTGATCCGCTGGTGTTCGTGGCCGCCGACTTGTTTTGGTATCCGGTCGAGGGAAACAACGCGCTGCGAACGGCTCCCGATACGCTGGTCGTGTTCGGTGTCCCCAAAGGTGACCGCGGCTCCTATCGGCAATGGGAAGAAAACAATATCCCGCCGCAGGTCGTCTTCGAGGTCTTGTCGCCCGGCAATCGTGTCCGCGAGATGACACGCAAGTTCGCCTTCTATGACGAACGAGGCGTCGAGGAGTACTACATCTTCGATCCGGACGACGGCACTTGGGACGGTTGGATTCGACAAGAGGGACGACTCCGCTCAATTCCAGTGATGCCTGGTTGGATCAGTCCTCGGTTGGGAATTCGGTTTGAGGTCGGCGAGGCCCAAGAACTGCGATTGTTCCGCGCCGATGGGCAGCGATTTTTGTCGATGCTGGAACTCGAAACCCGCCGCTGCGAAGCCGAAGCCCGTCGCTGCGAAGCCGAAGAACGCTCCGAATTGGACCTCCGTGCTCGCGAGCAAGCTCAACAGCGGGCCGATCGTGCGGAGATGCGAGTGAGACAATTGGCGGCGATGCTGCAAGCGGCGGGGATCGACATCGGCGATGAATAGCGCGGAAACTGGGATTGCTCATGCTTCGGGTTCCTTAAGTCCGGCGGTTCGCGTCACGGGGAGAAGTGGTTAATGACGGTCGATAAATCGGAGAGTCGTGTTCGCCAGATGTTTGGCGAGATTTCGGCTCGGTATGACTTGCTGAATCATTTGCTTTCGGGAGGCACCGACTATTACTGGCGGTGGCGAACAGTGCGATTGGCTCGGCCGAGCGGTGCGGCACCGGTGTTGGATGTCTGCACGGGAACCGGCGATTTGGCCCTGGCGTATTGGCGAGCCAGCGGGCGGCGAGTCTCCGTCGTGGGGTCGGACTTCACGCACGAGATGCTGTCACTCGCGCGAGAGAAATGGTCGCGAGCACGCGGTGTCGCCAACCCGGATCAAGTGCAGTTCGTCGAAGCCGACACTCAGCACCTGCCGTTTGGTGACGATCAATTTCAGATCGTCTCGGTCGCCTTCGGATTGCGGAACGTCACGCGGACGGATGTCGGACTGCGCGAGATGACGCGCGTCTGTCAGCCGGGAGGCAAGGTGGTCGTGCTGGAGTTCTCGACGCCCACGAATCGGCTGTTTCGAGCGTTCTATCTCTGGTATTTCCGCAACGTGCTCCCCAGGATCGGGCAACTGCTGATGCGGAATCAACAGGCGGCTTACAACTACCTGCCGCAGTCCGTCAGCGAGTTTCCTCAAGGCGAATCCCTGGCCGAGCTGATGCGTCAAGCGGGACTGCAACAGGTTCTCTGGAAGCCGCTGACGTTCGGCATCGCGACCATCTATGTCGGCCAAAAACCGAATACAGCAATGCCGCGCGCCAACTAACCTGAAGCGTCAGCGAGGGCGAATGCTTCACAATTTTTCGATGGCAAGATCGATCAGAGTTCCTCGCGGTGTCTCGCATTTGTCTTCATTCCTTTGACCAGATTCCTTTGATCTTCTCAGCATCCCATGATCGTTGGCGTTCGCAGACTGTTAGAGCAACATGAGTGACCACTCCGCACCAAAACTTCCCGACCTCGTCGTCGGCCTCACCGGAGCCAGCGGTGCGATCTATGCGCAGCGGTTGTTGCAGGTGCTCGTGAACTCCGGCCGACGCGTGCATCTGACGATCAGCCCGGCTGGTGCCGAAGTGCTCGAACATGAGTTGGGCCTGCCTGTGGACCTCACCCACTTCGATCCGCAGCGGCTGTTATCTGGCGAGTCGCCCGTTCGCTCAGACATTGAAAACATTCCGCGCGGCGAGTTGGTCTATCATCACTTCCGGAATTTTCGAGCGGGGATCGCCAGCGGATCGTTCCTCACGGGAGGAATGGTCGTGTGCCCCTGCTCGATGGGGACTTTGGCGAGCATTGCCAGCGGACAATCGTCGAACTTGATTCAGCGAGCGGCGGACGTGCATTTGAAGGAGCGTCGCAAGCTGATCGTCGTCCCGCGTGAGACGCCACTGGGCAGCATTCAACTGGAAAACATGAAACGTCTGGCCGATGCGGGAGCGGTGATCCTGCCAGCGATGCCCGGCTTCTATCATGGCCCGACTTCGATCCTCGACTTAGTGGACTTCGTCGTGGGTCGGATCTGCGATCAACTCGGCGTGGCTCACCAACTCTGCAAACGCTGGAGCGAATCCGAAGTGTCCAACGAATGAAGGGAGCAGGGGTAAGGGAGCAGGGGTCGGGTGTGCGAATTTCAGAAATCGCCGCCGTCGACGCCCCCACTTCCCAAACCGTCCCCGGCGATTTCTGAAATTCGCACACCCGACCCCATCCTCGCGCTCTCGCCAGGTCGTCCCCGATGCCGCTGTTCGATACTGAGTTCCTGAAGAAGCTCGAATATCTGTCGCTCGTATCGCGGCGGTTGTTTCGTGGTTCGCTGCTGGCTCAGCGGCGGACGATGCAGACGGGTGGGGGCATCGAGTTCGCCGATCATCGCGAGTACTCGCGCGGAGATGACTTTCGGCATCTGGATTGGAACGTGTTGGCTCGGCATGGCCAGTTGCTCTTGAAACGATTTCAGGAGGAAGAAGACTTACACGTCTATCTGTTGCTGGACTGCTCGCAGAGCATGGCGTTCGGCACGCCGCCGAAGTTTGATCTGGCTCGGCAGGTCGTGGCGGCTCTGGCGTACATCGCACTGGCGGACTTGGACCGAGTCGCCGTGATCGCCTTCGCAGACGACATCATCGCCGACTTCCCGCTGACTCGCGGCAAGGATCGGATTCTCACGCTGCTGAAGTTTTTGGAGGGACTGGAGGTGCAAGGCGAGGCGACGGATCTCGGCCGAGTCGTCCAAGCCTTCACGCAACGCTCGCAGAGACGCGGGTTGGCCGTTGTCGTCAGCGATCTCTTCGATCCGCACGGCTACGAGCGAGGCTTCGATCAACTCCGCTATCGCAATTACGAACTGCACGCGGTCCAGCTTCACGACCGACTCGAAGCCGATCCGAGCTTGCTCGGTGAGTTGGAACTCGTGGATATCGAATCGGACAGCAGCCAGAAGGTGACGATCACCGAGAACGCCTTGAAGAAGTACCGCGCGCTGTTCGAGGAGTTCCAAGAGTCGCTGCGAAAGTACAGCCGCAAATACGGAGTCGGCCTGACGCAGACGCGGTGTGAGATGCCGTTTGATGAATTGATTCTCAAGATGATGCGTGCATCGGGAGCGGTGGGATGATGGTGAGGGATTCCAAATGGCAAATGGCAAATGGCAAATGGCAGATTGAGCGGCAAGCGACAGCGAACCGTGTGGTTGCTGTCCTTCAATTTTCAATTTTCAATTTTCAATTTGCCATCTGCCCTTTGCCATCTGCCATTTGCAATCCCTTCCGTGATGTACGCCGATGGGGGCGCGAATGTCCCTAGCCTCCCCTCACGCCCTCCTCTGGCTGGCCGCGCTCATCCCTGTCGTTGTCTTCTACATCCTGAAGATCCGGCTGCGGCGAGTGCCGGTTTCGACGATGTTGTTCTGGCGGCAGATTTACGACGAGCAGCAGCCTCGTTCCATTTGGCAGCAGATGCGGCATTGGTTGTCGTTGTTGGCTCAGGTCGTGTTGATTCTGTTGCTGGTGGGCGCACTCGCCGATCCGTTCTTTGCGTGGGAGACTCGGCAACTGCGACGGATCGTGTTGGTCGTGGATAACTCGGCGAGCATGAATGCGACCGATGTCTCGCCGTCGCGTTTGGCCGCCGCGAAGGACGAAGCGTTGCGAGTGATCCGCGAGCTGCGTTTTCGTGACGAGTTGGCGGTAATCACTGCCGGGGGAACTCCGCGAGTCGTCTGTGGGTTTTCCAGTCACGGTCGGACGCTGACTCAGGCGGTTGACGATGTCGTCGCGACGGACAATCCGACGCGCGTGCTCGAGGCGGTTGAACTTGCTCGGCGGTTGCTCGGCGAACGGCAAAACGAGCATCGACGGGAGATCGTGGTGTTGACTGACCGTAGCTCAGGCGGCTCGCCTGAGTTTGCCGCCGAGCCAAACACAGGCGAGCCGCCTGTGCTACGGCGGCGTTACTTCGGCACGAACGCGGGCAACGTCGGCATCACGCAGTTTCAGGTGCGGCGGAGTTTGAGCGATCCGCTCGGCTACGAGATTCTCGCCGAAGTCACGAACGCTTCCGATGAAGCTGTCGAGTGCCGCTTGGAGATCGACCTCAACGCGGACGTCGTCGATGTCGTGCCGCTGAAGCTGACGCCGGGCCAGCGCTGGAGCCAATCGTTCGAGAAGACCTCGGCCGACGGCGGACAGTTGATGGCGAAGCTCGATCGAGTCGATGCGCTCGCAACGGACAACCGCGCGTGGGCCGTGTTGCCAATGCGAGAGCCGATTCAGGTGACGCTCGTCTCTGAGGGAAATCTCTTCCTGCAAAAAGTGTTTGAGTCGAATCCGCTGGTGACGTTGAACCGCATCGAACCGTTCGGCCGAACGTCGATCGCCGACAGCCGATCCGCCGCAGGCGGATTATCCCCTTTTCCGTCCGTTCCAAACGCTGGCATCACCGTCTTGCATCGCCACGTTCCCGAAGTCCTGCCGAGCGGTGCGGTGCTCGTGATTGATCCGCGCGAGAGTTGCAATCTCTGGCAGATTGGCGAAGCGATTCAGAATCCGATTGTCCATCAGCAAGACAAAGAGTCTTCGTCATCGCTGCTGAGTCATGTGCGGCTGGACAACGTCGTGATGCCGGAGGCTCGGCAACTGAAATTCGTCAGCGACGAGGGGGTCAAAGTGCTGGCCCGATCGCTCGCGGGCGATCCGCTGTTGGCGATCATCGAGCGACCGGGGCGGAAGGTGTTGTTGCTGACGGTGAATCTTGACGAAGGCGATCTGCCGCTGCGCACCGCGTTTCCGATCTTGATGATGAATGCCATGAACTGGTGGACCGAGAACCGCGGCGAACTACGCGAGTCGTTGCCAACAGGAGCGATCACGGAGATTGATGTCGCGGCACTCAGCCGCAACCGTAGCCTGACTCTCCGAGTCGGGACTGCGGGGCTAACCCCCGACTCGGAGAGTCAGGCTACGAACAACCGCTCGCTGACATTGATCGCTCCGGACGGGCGTCATTCGGCGCTACCGATGGGGGCCGAGCGATTTTCGCTGGGGCCATTCGATCAATGCGGTGTGTGGCGAGTTGTTGATTCGGACACGACCTTGCTCGAACTGGCCTGCAACCTCGCCGATCGGAGCGAGTCGGATGTGCGAGTGCCGAACGCTGACGAGGCGACGACGACCGCCGTGGTGTCAGCGAATTGGCTCAGCCATCGTCCGGTGTGGTTTTGGTTGATCGCGGTCGCGTGGTTGTTGATGGCGGTCGAGTGGTGGGCGTATCAGCGGCGAGTCATCGCCTAATGGATGCGTCATTGAGGTCGGGATATCATCCGATCCAGATCAGGAGATCATGAAATGAAGCAAACATTGGGACGATTCATTGTCGCGGACCCTGCGGTTTGTCACGGGCGACTGACTTTTCGCGGCACGCGGATTTTTGTGGATGACGTTCTCACGGACGTCAGCCGCGGCTTGGCTTGGGAAACGATCATCGAAAGATGGCATCACTCGATCTCAAAAGCAGCGATCTCGGAGGCGGTGCAATTGGCCAATGAAGCCCTGCTCGGTGAGTCTCGACAATTGGCGGCAAGCGTGGCTCAACGATGATTGTGCTCGACCTCAATCCCGATGAAGCGGCCACGTTCACCCGTCGCGTCCTACGACATCGATTCTTGAACACGAAAGCCAAACGACTGGGACACGTTGTCCGTGTCGATCATCTGGGAATCGAAATTCTGACTGCTCACGAACCCGCGGTTTCGCATCCGTGGTAATTGACCCAGAACAAAGTCGTGGCCGGGATTTGCCGAAACATGTCTGACCTGAGTTACGGATTGGAATTCACGCATCCGGGCTGGCTGGCCGCGGTGGTGGCGGTTCCGTGGGTGGTCTGGTATTTCCGCCGGAGCTTGGTGGACTTCGCACGTTGGCAGCGAGTTGTCTCGACGAGCGTGCGTGTCGCGATTGTGTTGCTGCTGGTGTTAGCTCTGGCGGGGCTGACGTGGCTGCGGCCGACGGCTCGGCAGTTTGTGATTTTGGTGGTGGATCAGAGCTTGAGCGTGAGTCAGGAAATCCGCGACGAGACTTCAGCGGCGGATCGGTATCTGGATGAGTTGTCGGCGGCGCAGGTGATTGGCTCCGAAGATCGGAGCGCGTTTGTTCCGTTCGGAGCGCGGCCGGGAGCAGTATCGTTGGAGCGGCCGACGCCCCCCGCTCGCCAAGATGAGTTTTACGATGGGACCGATATCGCGGCGGCGATCGAAGCGGCGGCGGCGGCGATGCCTCCCGATTATGTGCCGCGAATCTTGCTGCTGACCGACGGCAATCAGACGAAGGGGGACGCTTTGCAGGCGGCGCTGGCGACGGCCAATCGAGGAGGGCGGCGCGAGGCAATTCCGATCACCACCATCCCGCTGCCGACGCGAGATGATCCCGAAGTGCAATTGTCGGCGGTCAAGGTGCCGGCTCAGGTCCGCGAAGGAGAGCCGTTTTATGTCGAAGTGGTGATCGACTCGAACCACGACGATGAAGGTTTGATCGAGGTCTTTCGTGGTGCTCACAAAGTTCTGTCGGAGACGAAGCCGCTGAAGAAGGGGGAGAATCGGTTTCGATTCCCGCAGTCGATTCAACGTGAGCGGCTTGCCGAATACGCCGCGCGAGTCAGCGGAGTGAAGCAGGACACGCTGCTCGACAACAACACTGACAACGGACTCGTCTTCACCAACGGACAGCCGCGCGTATTGCTGATCGACAGCGATCCCAAGCAGACGGAGCACCTCGTGTTCGCGTTGCAGCAGGAGGACATTCAAGTCGATGTCCGCCCTCCGCAGGGGATGCCGGAGGATCTCGCCGACTTACAGAACTATGAGTTGCTCGCCCTCTCGAATGTGCCGGCGACCTCACTGACTCAGCGGCAGATGGAACTCGCGCGGACTTATGTGCAGGATCTTGGCGGTGGATTCCTGATGCTTGGTGGCGATCAGTCGTTTGGATTGGGCGGGTATTACAAAACGGTGCTCGAAGAAATCCTGCCGGTGCGATCGGACTTCGAGAAGGAAAAAGAAAAGCCGAGCCTCGCGATGGTCCTGGTCGTCGATCGGTCGGGATCAATGGCCGGTCAAAAGTTGGAGATGGCGAAAGAGGCCGCGAAGGCCGCCGCCGAATTGCTGGGACCAAAAGACCAAATCGGCGTGATCTGTTTCGATGAGACGCACTACTGGGTCAGCCAACTGCAATCGGCCGCGAACAAAGGTCGCATCTTGGATGAGATCAGCGGCATTCAAGTCGGCGGCGGCACGAGTCTCTATCCGCCGCTGGAAGAGGCGTATCAATCGCTGGTCAACGCGGTCTCGAAGTTGAAGCACGTCATCGTGCTGACCGACGGCATCTCGAACCCCGGCGACTTCGAGGGACTCGCTCAGAACATGGCTTCGGCTCGCATCACCTGTTCGACGGTCGGCGTCGGGGACGGAGCGGCGAACGATCTGTTGGAGACGATCGCTCGCATCGGACAAGGCCGGCACTTCGCCGCGACCGATCCTGCTTCGCTGCCGCAAATCTTCGCCAAGGAAACGCTGACTGTCAGCAAAGCCGCGATCAACGAGCAACCGTTCATCCCGCAGGTCATCCGCCCGACGCAAGCACTCGCGGGGATCGACTTCGAGTCTGCTCCGTTTCTGCTCGGCTATGTGATGACTCGTCCAAAGCCGACGTGTGAATTGATTCTCGCCAGCGAGCAAGGGGATCCGGTGTTGGCGTGGTGGAGATATGGACTGGGGACGACGGTCGCGTTCACGAGCGACGCGAAAAGCCGCTGGGCCGCCGAGTGGCTGACCTGGCCCGGCTTCAGTCGGTTCTGGGCACAGACGATCCGACACGCGATGCGCAAGAACGATGCGAAAGGTGTCACGATCGAAGTTGTTCAACGCGCTCGTCGCGCGACGGTGACGCTCGACGCCGTCGATCCCAGCGGCCGATTCTTGAACGGAGCCGAATCCGAATTGACCGTCATCGACCCGCGACTCGGCGAGCGAAAACTCCCGCTGATTCAAACCGCTCCCGGCCGCTACGTCGCCGAGTTCGACACGCCGCACTCCGGCGCGTACCACTTGAATCTCTCGCAACGCGCGGCGAACGGCGGCCCGGTGCTTCACCAACAAACTCGCGGCCTGACCGTCGGATACTCGGATGAGTTGCGTCTGCGTCCGACGAACACCGAGTTGCTGCAACAGATCGCGACAGCGACGGGCGGGCGATTCAACCCGCCGCCGAGTGAAGTGCTGCTCGACGCGCCGACCGCAGCGACGGTTCCACGTCTGGCTCAGCAAACTCGGCCACTGTGGCCGGAGTTGGTGATGCTGGCACTGCTGCTGTTCGTGTTCGATGTCGCGTTGCGTCGGATCGACATGTCGGTCTGGTTTCCGTCGGCGAGCACGGCGATCAGTGCCACTGTCAAACGGAAGGCGAAGAATCCCAGTCCTCCCGCAAGATCCAAAGTTCGAGCACTTTGACCGACATTCCGAGGCAATGAAGATTTCGAGCCGCGACCGTCAGGGAGCGGTCGTTCGTCCTCGAAACAACCGCTCCCTGACGGTCGCGGCACCAAAATCTTGGTTCTTCTGGGTCTGTAGTGGCTGATGCAAACAGGAATGGGAAACGTAAGGCGACTCCACGGAGAATCCGGGGTCGGGTGTGCGAATTTCAGATTTCGCCGTTGGAGGTTTGGGAAGTGGGCAAGTCGATGGCGGCGAAATCTGAAATTCGCACACCCGACCCCTTTCAGCCCATCAAATTGAGGAGTCTTATTGCGATGTTGAACTCAGGGAATCATCGAACTTCTTGCGCGGTCATTCTGGCTTGCGTCCTGTTCGTGTCTGTCGATTCGCGCGCCGTGAGTTGGGCGGAGTCGATCAACACTGTTGCCGGGCGATCGCTCGCGGATTGGTCGGTCGAGTTGCAATCGTCATCGCCGGTGGCTCGGCGGAGGGCGGTGTTGTCGATCGGAGCGTTCGGCAAGAGTGCAGTGCCGACGCTGATGCAGGCGTTGGGGCACGAGGATGAGGTCGTGCGTTATTGGGCGGCCAGCGAGTTGGGTGATCTCGGCGACGCAGCACAGCCCGCGCTCAAAGCCCTGCGCACGCTGCATGGCGAGCAGTCCATCGGGGTCCGAATCGCCGCCGCGTTTGCGCTGTGCCGAGTCGGTCAAGTCGAGGAAGGGTTACCGACACTGCTCACAGGATTGAGGGACAAGGAGCGCGGTGTCTGGAATTCTTCGGCCGACTTTCTGGCTCGGATTGGTCCCCCGGCGAAGGGCGCGATTCCCACACTGGAAGAGGAAGCGAAGCGGGGAGCCGACCACATCGCCGACATCTGCAACGAGGCGCTGCGGCGGATTCGGGGTGTCGATCAGCCGCTGCCGTCCAAAACGGCGAACCCAACTCAAGGAGACGCAGCCGGAGGTAAGGCCAACAAGAAGGTCGCGAAGGCCGCGGTGTTCTCGAAAGAGTTCTTCAACGAGGACGTCAGCCGATTTGCCAAGCCGGTCGAGAAGCAAAAGCAACCGAACGTGTTATGGATTAGCGCCGAAGATATCTCGCCGAGTCTGGGATGTTATGGCGACTCTTACGCAATAACTCCGCGACTGGATCAGCTCGCCAGCGAAGGGATGCGGTTTACTCGCTGCTTCACTCATGCGGGGGTTTGCGCGATCTCGCGATCGGGGCTGATCACGGGGATGTATCCGGTGTCGATCGGCAGTCAGCACATGCGATCTCAGATTGAGTTGCCGTCGAACGTGAAGGCGTTTCCCGAATACCTCCGAGCGGCCGGGTACTGGACGACGAATCGGTCGAAGACGGACTACAACTTTCCGCCGCCGAAGAAAGCGTGGGACGAGAACAGTCCGAATGCTCGCGACTGGCGCGGGCGAGCGGCCGGGCAGCCATTCTTCAGCGTGATCAATCTCGTGACGACGCACGAGAGTCAGATTCGAGGCAAATTCGGCGAGACGCTGCACGATCCGGCGAAGGCCGTGTTGCCGCCGTACATCCCGGATACGCCGGTGACTCGGCGCGATTGGGCACGGTATGCCGATCTGCTGACGACGCTCGACCAACAGGTCGCCGCGATCTTGGATCAGCTTGAAGCGGATGGCCTGGCCGAAGAGACGATCGTCTTCTTCTGGGGGGATCACGGCCAGGGTCTGCCGCGCGGGAAGCGGTGGCTGTACGACTCGGGAACTCGGACGCCGTTGATCATTCGCTGGCCGGGCAAGTTACCTGCGGGATCGGTCAGCGAGGACTTGGTCTGCTTTCTGGATTTCGCGCCG
This sequence comes from Planctomycetaceae bacterium, assembly GCA_046156195.1. Lineage (GTDB taxonomy): Bacteria > Planctomycetota > Planctomycetia > Planctomycetales > Planctomycetaceae > SXKJ01. Next base: position 17,567 of record JBJXEX010000334.1, read on the forward strand.
ACGATGTTGCGGCTGGCAGGAGTTGATGTGCCGTCGCACTTGCAGGGACGGGTTCTGCCGCCGATTGAAAAGGGTATAACGGCTGTCGGCACTCGGCCATCGGCTGTCGGCCGGGAATATGTCTTTGGGCATCGCGATCGTATGGATGAGACTTATGATTTGATTCGGTCGGCTCGCGATACTCGGTTTCGATATCTTCGCAATTATGCGCCAGGTCGGTCTTACTCTCAGAACATCACTTATATGAATCAGATGCCGACGATGCGCGAGATGCGACGACTTCATGCGGAAGGGACTCTGACCGGCGCTCTGGCATTGTTCTTCCGCGAGACGAAGCCGGTCGAGGAGCTGTTCGATACGGAGGCCGATCCGCACGAGGTCGTGAATCTGGCCGATCGTCCCGAACATGCCGAGAGGCTGGCGCAAATGCGAGCCGCTCTGGAACACTGGCAAGTGGATGTCGGCGATTCTGGATTGATCCCGGAGCCGCTGCTGGTCACGCCGTTGAAGGATGGTGGCGCACGCGGCTCGCGTGCGTCGAATCCGACGCAATGATTCACGCGAGCCGCGTGAACCACAATCACGTCAGCGGTCGCGCCAGTCACGCGCCTCGGCCATGCACTCTTCCAGTCGAGTGCGGATCAAGTCGAGCAGTGCCGACTCCCCCAGCTTCAATGTCTCGGCGACTTGCTCGGCGGAGATCGGCTCGCCGAAAACGATGCGAACGGTCGCGAAGTGCGGCAGCTTGTGATTACGGCCGAGTGCGCGATCGGCTCCGGCGATGCCGACGGGACAGACGGGGACGTTGGCTCGGCGCAGCATCGCGAGGAATCCTGGCTTGATCTCGCCGAGCTGGCCGTCGGGACTGCGTGTCCCTTCGGGAAAGATGCCGACCCAGAAGCCGGCTTTCAGACGTGTGATCATCTCGCGCAGGACGGCGGTGCCGGCGGACTCACGATTGATCGGCAGAACGTAGGTGTTGCGGAGCACCCAGCCAACGAACGGAACACGGAACAAATTGTCGCGAGCGACAAAGCTGACCGGCCGTCGCAACGGCACGCCGACCAGCAGCGGATCGAGAAAGCTCTGATGGTTGATGATCAGCAGCATCCCGCCGCGATTCGCGATGTGCTCGTGCCCGCGTGCTCGGAAGCGTAGCCACATCGCGAAGACCAGACGCAGCACGAGTTGAATGCCGGACCAAACCCAGTTGCGTCGTTCGGGCTGTGATTCGATTGGGAAGTCAGGCATCAGAATTCTTCGCGCGAGTGTCAGGATTGTCCGGCCGAATGCCGAGAGCCGATGGCCGAAAGCCGTTATCACAATTTCTAAATCGGTGGAGCATGATGATGTTCCACGGCTGTCTTGCAAATCGAGTACACAGCATCCGACGCCTTCGCTCGTTGCGCTGGCCGGACGACAGTATCATCGGGATGGACGTAATGGGGTTCGGTGTCGTTGGTGTACTTTGTCCCGCACTCTGGCGAGTGTGTCGAAAAATGTAACCCGAAGCGTCAGCGAGGGAGTTTGGATTGTGATTTCTCGAAGATTCCGACCCTCGCTGACGCTTCGGGTTACATGATTCCGACTTTTTCGACAGGCAGTG
>JBJXEX010000336.1:0-7236 GCA_046156195.1 Planctomycetaceae bacterium
CCAGAACGCGGGCTTGGACACCCCGCGTTCTGGCGAACGCGGCTACAACGTGCGCTGTAGAACTAAAAGGATGCTGAACGGTTCGCCGAGGGCCGGGAGTATAGCCAGCTCACTCCGAAGCTGTGAAAGAATGACGCAGACGAATTTGATGAAGGTCCGATTGCATTTATCCCTCGCGCGGTGTCGAGCGAGTCGTAACTACTAGTTCTCAGATTCTTGTCGGCATGCGTGCATTGTGGCGCGACGCTCCGCGTCGCGACTCTCGACGCGGAGCGTCGAGCCACATTGCGGCTTCGCCGCGTCGTTTAACCGCATGTGGTATCTTGTGTGTACCTCCGAAAGTACAGGCACTCACCGACACGCGCCGCAGTGAGACGACCTGATCTTTGAACTGTCATCGCTTCCCCGCGATCGCCGCCGCGAGCGGCAAGCCCTCGCCTAGTGCCGCTCGCAGTGCCACGCACAGGTCGAGGATCACATCATCTCCTTCGGGCACTTGTCGCAATCGCACCGCTTCGCCGAGATCAATCGCCTGCAACAGTAGTCTCAGCCACGAACACGCCTGCACTCGAAAAGCGGCGAGTTCGCTGTCATCCAAATCGTGTCGCACAAGCTGCGTTTCCTCCGCCGTGCGATTCCGTTGCAGCCGAGCCAGCGTGGTCCCCTGAGTGCGAAATAAGTAGCCCTCAAAGAACGCTCGACGCAAGCGGCCCGCCGGATCGAATTGCAGCACCGGCTCGGCCCCGAAGTAGACCGAACAGGCTCCGTTCTTCTTGAAACCGGCGACGACCGGATCGGACAAGAACGGCACCTGCCACTCGACCCGCCGAGCCAAGCCGGTTGCCTCCTGCATCAAGTCTTCGCGATCCGATTCGTGTTGAGCCATAAGGGTCGCAGGATAGTGTGTCCCGCTTGAAATTGAACAACCGCAGGTTGACACTGCTTTCGCCCCTTCTTTCCAAAGTTTCGATTGCCGGAGTCCCGCCATGATTGTCGCCGTTCAAACCGCCCCCGAAGTCTTCGAGCAGACCTTTCTGCTCGTCCGAGCCAAAATCCTGGAAGTCGCCGCAACGCTCGACCGACTGGACCGGGCTGAGTCCGCCGAAGCGGTGCGTTCCGACCCACGCTTCGCTCAAATCCGACAAGGACTCGAAGTTCTCTTGAGTGACGGCTTCCATCGTGCCGCTCAGATTCAAGAGATCTTCAGCGATCAGTACGACCCCGCCTGGATGAAGAAGTATCTCTCGACCGGAGAGCGACCGGCTCTGTCGCCAAGCGTCCCGCATTGAATTTTTGATTTTCGATTTTTGATTTTCGATTGGAACACAACCGCATTTTTGATTGGCGATCGACGATCTGGCGGATCACGTTCCCGCCAAATCGAAAATCAAAAATCAAAAATCAAAATGGACACCCCGCCATGTACTACATCGACCCGCACATCCACATGGTTTCCCGCGTGACCGACGACTACGAGCGGATCGCTCGCATGGGCTGCGTGGCCGTCAGCGAGCCGGCCTTCTGGGCGGGCTTCGATCGCGGCAGCGTGGACGGCTTCCGGGACTACTTCCGACAGCTCACCGAATTCGAACCGAAGCGTGCCGGTTGGTCCGGCATCCAGCATTTCACTTGGCTCTGTATCAATGCCAAGGAAGCTGAGAACGTCGAACTCTCGCGCGAGGTCATCAAGATGATCCCGGAGTTCATCAACAAGCCGGGAGTGCTCGGCATCGGCGAGATCGGGCTGAACAAGAACACGACGAACGAGTCGATCATCTTCCAAGAGCACGTCCAACTGGCGATGCAGCTCGACGAGTTGATTCTGATTCACACGCCGCACCTGCAAGACAAGCTGAAGGGGACGCGGATGATCATCGACATGCTGATGTCCGACAGCCGCGTGCAGCCGGAGCGCGTGCTGATCGACCACGTCGAGGAGCATACCGTCGGCCTGGCGAAGGAAGAGGGCTTTTGGTGCGCGATGACGCTGTACCCGATCACGAAATGCACACCCTCGCGAGCGGCCGACATCATCGAAGCCTACGGTGACGACCGCATCATGGTGAACTCCGCTGGCGACTGGGGCCCATCCAACCCGATTGCTGTTCCCGACTTCATCCAAGAACTGCGTCGTCGCGGTCATCCCGAATCGAAGATCAAGAAAATCGTCTACGACAACCCGCTCGAATTCTTCCGGCAGTGCCGACGGTTTGAGTTCGCCCCGCCGGACACGCTGGTGGATGTGGTGCCGGCCGACGAACCGGTTTCGGCGAAATGACGAATTCCGAAACACCCGATGACGAAAGTTAGCGGAGGGATGGAAACATGAATGACAAACCGACAAACGAGGATGATGACGAACTTCTTGATCACTACGACATCGATTTTAGTAAGGCGACGCCCAATCGGTTTGCAGCGGCATTTCGGCCGGGTGGCTGCCTCGTGTATCTGGAACCGGAAGTCGCCGCGCGATTTCCCACGTCGGAAGACGTCATCGAGCGCTCAAGACGCTTCTCGATACGACGATCCCGCCAGCAGGTAAGACAAGCGAACCGCCAAAGGACCGAATGGATTACGATCACAGATAACGAGTACGAGAGCGGAGGAACGTGATGACTGCAATTCGTGGGCATTGGAAACAAGGTCGCGTGGTCCTTGATCAACCTACGCCGTGGGCCGAAGGAGCTCGCCTTGTCATTTTGGAAGCCAATGACGCCGAGGCGAAAGCGAACGACGACGAAATCGTTGGCCTGACCGAAGACGAGCAAGAGGACGATCCCGAATCCATTGCGAAGTGGATTGCGGAATGGGATTCCATTCCGCCATTGGAAATGTCTCCGGAGGAAAAAGCGGAGATGTGGGCGTGGCATCAGCGAGTTGGAGACTACACGGTTGAGGCGATTCGGCAGCAGTGGGAAAAGGATGGCGAAGCATGACCAAGCGATATTTGCTCGACACGGGGCCAGCATTCGATTGCATGTTTCGACGCCACGAAATTCACGAGCGTGTCCGCACCCTTCGGCAACGTGGAGCGAGAGTCGGTATCTGCGTGCCGGTCTTGGGCGAGATCATTTCGGGTGTCGAAGCGAGCGCCAGTCGGGAACGAACGTGGGAAGTCGTTCGCCGCACGATCGGAAGTTTTGCACTTTGGCCTTACGACAAACCGGCGGCCCATGAATTCGGTCGAATCTTCGCCGATCTCAAACGACGAGGCCGACCGATCCAACAGGTTGACATCATGATGCCGCCATCGCTCGGACGCTCGGCGACTGCACGGTCGTCACGGGCGACAGCGATTTCGCCGCCATTCCGGGACTGACAATTGAAAATTGGAGAATCAAACAATGACGATCGGATTCGGTGACGATGGTTCCATGCGAACATTCGCCATCGCGTTTGCCACACTCTTGTTCGTCGGGACGTCAGACACGTCGGCCTTCGATGAGTGCGAAAGCCGGTTGGCTCCGATTTCCGATGAATTGGTCACCCGCCTGAAGAGTGTCGTCCTCAAGGCCCATCCTGAAGCAAAGTGCGATCTCAAGGACGGCGAACTGATTTGCGAGTTCCGTACTCAGACCTTCATGCTTCATGCAGTCGATCGGGGCGGTGCTGTTGCCAAAACAGCTCATGAGGAGGTCGGTCCCAAGGACGGTGGTTTCATAATCAAAGTCGCCGTTTGGAAGGCACCCTATGAAGGAGCGGCCGGTAAACCTTATGGCGTGCATCGTCGAATCTATTGGCACGATTACATCAACGAATACAAGATGCTTGGCAGCGAGCGAGTTGTTCGACTGGATTTGTCTTATGGCATTGAGCCGAACACCACACTGTTTCGTGAAATTCGCGCGCTCTGCTCGGCTTACGGGACTCCCCTTTTTCAGGTCAAACGGGAACGCTCAGACTTCAAGAATATATCCTGGCGCGAAGTCGACTCGGCTGATGAGGAATGGCGCTACTTCAATGACGCCCCCGAAACAAAACGACGCCGACGGTAATGCCTGCTTCTTTTGAGGTATTTCCTCAACGGCGATGTCACGAGGCGGTCAGTTCTCGGAGGTGGAATCGGCGGCCGAACGTGACACAGTGGTCGCTAAGGCACAAGTCACCCACTTCGCTCAATAGTCACCGGGCTGCGGTCAGTCGGATTCCAAGGCGACTTCTTCACCGCTGGCGATCGTGCCCAGGCCGCCCCAAATTCCGTAGGGACTCTCTCCGTTGGCAGAGGCGGTGCTCGCACCTTGATCGCCGGCAAAGATGCTTTCGTTGATGAATCTCACGGCTCCGTCACACATCATCACGTTGACTCCGCTCGAATGGCGACTGCTGGCGGCGATCCAGATGCCGAAGTTGAGATCGGTGAGACTGTCTCCGGAGTAACAACTGCGACTGTTGGGAGGAATGGCAGTCGTGAAGCCACCCCAAATCGGATGTCCGAGGGCAAACAAACTTTCGGAAGGTGTCAGAGCAGGCCCTGGCCCCGGTAGGGGGATGGGATACCAAGCCCCGGTCGTGCAGGTTGCCGGGCTGCTGTTGTAGGTCGTATGCCAGCTATGTGATATCGGAGTCCCGAATCGTTCGCTGACGGCAATCGTCGCTCCTGTGCCGTCGGAGATCTCCTTGATCTTTACGCAACGCTGATGGGCGAACGGGCCGCGCGTGCGGCGGACTTCGGCCAAGCCAGGGAATCGCGGTACTTGCGGCGTTGGCGGCCTTGGGTTCGGATAGCCGGGTTGAATGTCGCCCAAATTGAACGCGTAATAACGGTGGCCACTGCCATTCACTTTGTCGCCGACCGTTGCGGACGGGCAGAGATACACGTCGATTTCCCCGTTGACTGCGATCAACGAGGGATCGCCCCCTTGCAGCGGAGCCGACCGAATTCGTTGCCAGATGATGTTCTTCTCCAGATTTGGCAACAGCATGGCGAAGCCGGAGAGCGAATTGCCGTTGCTGCCGCTCCCCCCGGTTCCCCCACTGCTGGGTGGGAAGCAGGCATGGGTATCGTGGTAGCTGTGGATTGCGAGCCCAATCTGATGCAGATTGTTTCGGCAACTGGTCCGGCGAGCTGACTCGCGCGCGTTTTGCACTGCGGGCAACAGCAGAGCCATCAGCGTGGCGATGATCGCCATCACCACCAACAGTTCCACCAAAGTGAATCCGGAACGACGAGTGATTCTCATGGCTTGCCTTTCTGAACACGGGCTGGAACAGCCAAAGCGGAGTCGAACAGAGACGGGCGACGGATATCGTGATTGATAGCCCCTCAAGAATTTCGGGGCGAAGTGCGGCCATTCTGGCAAGAGGCAGACGCAGGTTCAATTCTGGACATTATCTTCCACGACACGCGGCTTGGACTTGGTCTTCGCCGACGGCGGTGGTAACTCCACATCGACTGGCTCCGCCGGTTCGCTGGACTTGCCAAATCCCAGCGGCCTCGCCGATGGCGAAACCGGCAACGGTTCGATACCTGATTCCGGAGTTTCAGGTGGCTCAGCAACCGCTTCGATATGGTGCGCGCTGTCCCACTGAGCCAGCAGCTTCTTGAACATGGCCTCGTGCTTTGTATTTCGCTGTCGCGGGTTTTTCAGCATCGGCTTCAGACAGTCGCGGGCCATCCAGAGCAGCAACTGTGAGTCTGGGTTTTGAGGCGTCGCGCGTCGCTTTAGGTTGGGCAAGAGTTCGTCGAGTTGCGTCTGGGAGCGGTCCACGAATTCCTCCATGCCTGTTTTGTTCAGAGGCAGGTCGCGCAGTCGGCGAAGATCCGAATACATGGAACGATAAGTTTCCACGATGCTCCCGTTCGACACCGGCCAGAAGTGCCAAGCCAGCCACGGCAGCAAGAGCAGCGGTAGAACGAATCGCCAATCGGGCACAGATCTCCGCCAGCGGGCCAAGGTCTCTTCCCAATTTTCCGGGCGTTTGGCGACCGAGCGCGGAGGCAATGGAGGTTCCGACTGCGAGACCGATTGCGACACCGGCACCACTGATTGCGAAGTGTTCCCTTCGGACTCCACTTCGAGGGGCGGGGTTTGAACGGAGTTGATTGGATCGATACCAGTCTCTGCCACCGCGAGTTTGGCGGCCTCGGCCTCACGAGCGGCCGCCGCTTCACGCTCGGCGACAATCTTCAGCAACCGATCGAGACGTTCCGCGCGATCGCGCTTCCAGGCATTCAATTCGTCGAATCGTGAGTCGGACTCGACTTCTGGACGATCACTCGCGGTGTCGCCTCTGACGAAACGATTTGTTGAGCGAGCCGAATCTTCCGCATCGGGCGTTTCAACAGTCGTCGCGAATGTTCCAACATCGCGCGATGACGACTCCGCCGTCAGTGCGAATTGCCGTGTGCCAGATTCCGAGGCGGCTTGCTCAGAGTCGGGAGTCCAATAGTTTGACCAGCCAGGCAGCGACGTTCGCCGAACCGGCTTGTTAATTGAGCGGTTGGCAACGTCGGATGAGCCGGTTGGTTTCTCCGCAATCATTTCGGCGATCGGGGCGGTGACGAACACCTCCGATTCGGCCGCGTGGTTCGGCCGCCCCCCCGATCGCAGTTCCTCCAAAGCCGCTGCGACGGGTTGCCATGAGCCATCGGCTCCACAGCGAGCGACGTCATCACTGGCGAACGAACCATCGGCCGCCATTTGCAGAAACGTCTCGGCCGACATCGGTCCCCACTGGGCACCAAAGCTGGCTTTCACAGTCCAAGTTGTTTGGTCGCTCGACATCCCCAAGATTCCTCCCGGACCAACGATTCGAGCACGATATCCCAGGGCATCGAAGGTGCAAGACTTCAGGCTTCATTTGGCGGTAGCGAGAGGGATGAAAATCGTTTAACCGCAAGCCGGAGGCGTGCCGGACGTCGCGCACGCCTCCGGCTTGCGGTCAAACGATCGTGCGAAACGTCTCGATAATGGCCGCGTGGGGGATAAACGATTTTTGGGCTCATCCGACTAAAGCGTGCGCGGAGTGCAAGGAATGGATTCTGGAGGCGTGGCTCCGATGTCCAATGTTGACGCGCCCGACAAAACTAGCAGCATAAAACAACTGCCTAAAACAACCAGCGCGTTCTGTTCAATAGGGTACTGAAAAGAGACAATCGGTAAAGATGGGCCGTGTGATTCGGAGTCTGGCGGTCTCGGGAGTCGGTGCCATGCGGCAGGTTGTTGATCCGAAGCAGCAAATGATGTTTGATCCTTTTGACGGCGTCATTTCCGCGGCGGGGTGGACGCGGATCAG
>JBJXEX010000338.1:0-38510 GCA_046156195.1 Planctomycetaceae bacterium
GACTTTGTCAGCCCGGCTCATCGAATTAACAAGAAACTGTTTCATCAACATTGGCTTCAAAATCTCTACTTGTCCGCCTCAATGCGCGGCTTTCACACCGCTACCTAGATTCCGTTAGAGTCAGGAAACTTCTTCTCCCATTTCAAACCGTGTGAACTCGATGGAGATCGCATGCTGACCACGTCCGCCGGACAACAATCCGAAAAGTGCAAACTCGGTTTGCGGCAGTGGAAAATTCTCGCTGGGTAACGGGACGACCGCGTGGATCAAATGGTGCCGCGTGGATCAAATGGTACAGCGTGGTATCGCCGGTTGCCTTTTCAATCTCGATTTCCCGGCAAGCGAGGAAGTATCTCACGACATGTGTTTAAATCGCCATGAATGTTCTCGACGTGCAGTAATTCATGCCTTGCGTCAAACATTAGACGTGGCGGCAATCAAGTAAACAAGCTCGGTTTGCAGACAGTCAGTCGGCGACGGCCTCCTTCAAACGAGCCTCGTAGATCTTCGCAGCTTCGTCGTAGGCGGTTTTGGCGGCGGCGCGTTCGCTCTCGCGGATGTTGTTTTGCTTGGCGTTCCAGCAGACTTCGACCGCTTGTTGGCACCAGTCGATGCTCTTCTTGCTGGCTCGGACTGGCTTGCCGCCGACTTCGACCCAGATGGGGTTCGTGTGGACGCCCGGCAGGATGCGGACGGCGACCCAACTGGAGTGCTTGATCGGGATGTCGAAGCTCAGCGGTTGAGTCTTGCCGTCGGCGGTGATGTTCTTCGTGGCGGCGACTTGGCCGTTGACGATGATCTCGACTGGGACGTCTCGCGTTTGACCGATGCGGCAACGCTCGATGTGCCAGTAGGGCTTCGCATCGAGACGGCGCTTGCGGATTGACTCGGTGTTGTCGTTCATCTTTTCGGCGAGCAACGCGTTGACGTCGAAGCTGACTTTCACGTTGCCAGATTTTGCGAGTTCGAGTGTGCTGAGCTTCTTCGTTGGGCCGGGTTCACCCAATGTAACCCGACGCGTTAGCGAGGGAGGATTGGATTTGGCGTCGGAAGATTTTTTGGATTGGGCGTCGGTGGAGCGCTCGCCCTCGCTGACGCTTCGGGTTACATCGGCGTCGGCAACTGCAAAGTCGAGCACATGGCTCAGGCCATCACCGCAGTAGCTTCGTCCGTCGCGGACTCCGAGAATCCAGTTGTCGAAATCGAGCGGCTGGTCTTTGTTGAGCTTCACGTAGATGCGGCCGAGGCCGACTTTGTCGCCGTAGATGCACGGAAAATCGGTCTCGCCGGAGATCCTCGCTCGGAAGCCGGCGTTGAGCGTGTGGTACCAGACGTTGAGTTCCCAGATCGACGGCGTATCGACCGCGCTGATGAAGTGGCAGACGTCGTGAGCGACCGTGACGACGTACTCGTTCGCGCCGATGCCGTCGAAGCGCGGCATCGCGTAGTCGGGGAGCTTGTCGGCGGCTTTGCCTTTCCAGCCGTCGGGTGCGCCGCCGTAGCCTTTCAGCATTTCGCGCGAGCCGTCCGGCATGATGTCCGGCAGTTGCAGGCCCCAGCCGCTGTGGCTGTAGCCGACGACGCCACCTTGCTCCTTGCCCCACTTCAGCACGGGGAGCGTCCAGCTTGGCCAGTCTTCGAGCACCTTCGTGTTCGGGTAGTCGTCCTCGGTCAGTCGCAGCAGACAGAGATGCCCGGCGTGTGACGACGGGAAGCCGCTGACCTCGATGTCGTACCGCATCAGGTAATTCGGCCGCGAGAGGGCCGACGTCTTCCCCTCGAAGTATTGCTTCTGCGAGTACCAGCACGGCCCCCAGCTCAGCACGCAGCCGACGTTGAGGTCTTCGCCCAGAATGTGCCGCAGCATGTCGGCGGGAGTGACTCCCTCGGTGGGGCTGTCATAGTGAGCACACCCCGCCGCGTGAACGTGATGATCGCCGGAGAACCAGCCGCGCGTCGCCGGATGCGTCCAGCGCGTGAGTTTGTAATCGGCCTTCTGACTGACTCCCGGCTTCACGGTCAGCGAGTGCGTTTGCACGATGTACTCCGGCCCGCGGCTGACCTCGACGGAGTACTCGCCGGGCGAGAGATTCACGGACTCGCCGTCCGCGCGGTAAATCTGATTGTGGAAGAAGAAGTCGGGCGAGAGCCGCCGCGCCGGATTCGGAAACACGTTGCCGCGACGATCGCGAATGACGAACGCCGCCGAGGTTGGCTCGCCATCGAAATCCTTCACGCCGAGCACCACCTCCACCGACGGAGCGGCGTTGAACAAGATGGGCACCGTGTTGCGAAAGCCGAGATCCTGCGTCCCCTGCCCGACATTGAATCCGAGCTTCGCCTCGCGCCGCCCGATCTCGCGCGAGTAAAGCTGGATGATGCGATACTCCAGCGCCAGCCCCGACAGCGTCGGCTTCAGCGGCTGCTTGTCGAACATGGCGATGTCCAGAAACCGATGCGGCACATCCTCCGGCTTGACGAGTTTTTCCTTCTCATCGGTCAACGGCTTCTGCCGAGCATTCACCGACCCGCGCATGTAAAGCGGAGCCGCATTCGGACTCTCCGGCTTGAGCTGCGGCGTGATCCCCGCATCGTTCTGCACCTTGATCAAGAACGTCGCCCAACCTCCTTGAATAAGCCGCTTCGCCACCGGCCCCTCGACAACCGACACGCGACTCTCCGGATTGATCGTCACCCCCACCACGCAATGCGCATCGAGCACCCGTTGGATGGTCCGATTCGCGACCTTGGCGTCGGTCTCCTTCAACGCCCCCTGCAACGCCTTCGTATCCTCCGCCGGCAACGGAGCACCCACAAACTCCAACGCTTCGAGAAGTCTTTCCGTCGCAGCGACGAGCGGCTGATGCTCCACCTCCGTCACCAGCGGCAACTCCGCTGCGAAACAAGTCGATGTCGCGAAGACGACGAACAGAGACGAAAAGATCGTTCGCATGGGGAGGCTCCTTGGGTGAGGCGTAGAGCAGGCGGCTCGCCTGCTCCACACAGGCGAGCCGCCTGTGCTACGTTAATTGCATCCCTAGCAGGTCGCGGTGGCAAGCAAGACGAGCTGTTCGTCGTTCTGCCTTCCGGTGGTTTTTGAAGATTGAGATTGGCCACCGTTGGACTTGCTCCATTGGTCTTCATTGAAGCGCAGGACGCAGCCTCGCTGGAATCTGAGCCGTCCGAACGTGCCTGTGATTGATCGCGGAGCCGATTCAGTCGGGCATTATCGAGAATGGGGCATCGAGAATGGGGCGCGGAAGATCACATTGTCTTGATTCGCGCCGATGATCTGATGGCCGACGAATCGCTCCCTGCGCAGGAGTTAAAGCAAGGGCTGATCGGTTTGAGCGGTCGGCAAATGAAACGGAAGCAGTCCTTCACGGCCCCAGCCCTGTTGGCTGGTCTGTGGTCGCGGTTGTCGATGCTCGACACTCTCGAACGCTATGACGTTGCCGGTTTGAAGGCCCTCATCACTCAAGTTCCCGCCCCTATCCAGCTCGCCTGGATGGAGCGACCGAGGTTAGAGCAGAGTTTCCAGCAGCATCCGCAGTTTTCGCATTTCAAGCAGCCGGTTGATTTCGGGATCGTAGAGTTCCGGGAACAGTTCCACCGAGAGGATTCGATCGTAGTTCTCTTTGCGGAGCTGAGTGATCAGCCGCGTGTAGTCCAGCTCACCCAGGCCAATTTGAATTTGGAGTTGATTGACGGTGCTGTCTCGCAATTGAGCGTGGAAGACGTGTGGCATCAGCGAGTCAATTTCGCGTGAGGTGTGTGGCCCGCAGAGATAGAAGCTGGGATCGAGAGTTAAACCCAAGCCTCGCACCGATTGGCATAACTCCACTGCGGTTCGCGGATCCTCGGTCAAGGTTCCGTTCTTCGTCTTGATGGAAAGACGAATCGTCTCTTCATTGGCGAGCCGGACGAATGTGCGGAGTCGATCAATTTCTTCGTTGAACGGTGTCCCCAGTGAGGAGGCAGGCACCGTGATTTGAGCGACTCGCATCAGCTTGGCGAGTTTGCAGAGATCATGCAGAGCCGTGGCGGGGACATCGTGCTCCAGGGTGAATGCCACCGGAGTTAGTCGTGTGGCTTCACGGTATTGGGCGAAGAAGCCGTCGATATTCTTGACGACTTCACTAGGCCGCAGATGTTGGCTGTTGTCGTCGAACCAGAGTTCGAGCTTGTCGAACTCCAGATCCGTGATCAAGTGGCAGGCTTCTGCGAAGCCTTTGTCGGAAAAACACCGAGTGGAAGCGGCAACGAACATATCGGTCAGTCCTTTGAGCCATATCGCTCTGCGCGGCAACTCACTCCGGGTGAGATGGTTGCGGCCAGGTCGGCCCTAGCGCGTGAACGAAACTGAAGTCGCTTGGACTCTATACCGTCTTCAGCGAGTGCTGCAAGATCGAGGGATTCCGGGGACTAGGCTGACTTTGACGGTTTTGCGGAATCGCCGAATTCCGCAGAGCTTGAGGGTCGATAACCAAAGCGACCGCTCATCACAAACAGGTGAGCGGACCCCGGTTGTCGAACATGTGATTGTCAAAGGGAGGCCGCAAATGAAGTCTCAATGGATGCTGTGCGTGATGATTGCCGGAATGTTCGCACTCGCGGGTTGCCAGTCGAACCATTCGATCGTTCGTGGGCAGACTCCGGGACCGATGGGCTCCCCGGGATGCGGTGCCATGCCCTGCCCGCAGGGACCAAGGCCAGGACCGATGTACTACAACGGCCCCGCTGGGATCGGGCCGATGGGGTGCCCGCCGGGTCACAACCATCAGCACGGAGCCGAGTGTCCGTTGTGTGCTCCCGACAATTTCTGGACTCCGACGCACCATCACACTTACGACTACCAACAGCCGAAGAACTTGGTCTATCCGCCACAGAATCAGCCGGCGGCGGCAGTCGTTTATCCCTACTACACGCTGAAGGGGCCTTCGGACTTCTTTATGAAGTAGAAATATTTGCAGGCACATCCCATGTTTCGTCAGCCTGAAAACTGCGGACGGCACATGGAATGTGCCTGCTACGTTGATCGCCTTCCAACCACGCGATCGGGCCAACCGAGTTAGAGCGTATCCAGCGCCGCCAGCACGGAGGCCGGGAACGTGAAGGCCTCGTTCGTTTCGGCGGGGCCGTCCACGATTGCGTCGATCCCTTCGTTACCGGCGATGACATCGGTGCCTCCTTGACCGTTGAGCGTGTCGTCGCCGTCGCCTCCTTGCATCGAATCGGTCCCGGCACCGCCGAGCAGAGAGTCGTTGCCGTCGCCACCCAACATGCTGTCATTACCGGCTCCGCCGTTGAGCGTGTCGTCGCCATCTTCGCCGCCGAGCAGGTCGTTGCCGAGTCCGCCGACGACGGTGTCGGAACCGTTGCCTCCGTTGGCGGTGTCGTCGCCGTCGCCTCCGTCGATGTTGTCATTGCCATCGCGGCCGAAGAGCTTGTCGTTGCCGGCTTGGCCGAGCAGCGTGTCGTTGCTCTCGCCGCCATCCAGCGAATCGTTGCCAGCACCGCCGTCGAGCGAATCCGTGCCGACCCCGCCGCGCAGCGAGTCATTGCCGTTGACACCCTTGAGCGTGTCGCTGCCATCGCTGCCGGAGAGCGTGTCGTTGCCATCACCGCCGTCGAGATTGTCGTTGGCCGTGCCCCCTTCGAGGCTGTCGTTTCCGATACCACCTTGAACGACATCGTTGCCGTCACCGCCGTTGATGTTGTCATCGCCGGCGTCTCCCTTGAGCGTATCGTTGCCCGCGTCGCCGGTGACGACATCGTTCCCTCCTCCGCCGAGGATTGAATCGTCGCCGATGCCACCAAACAGCGAATCGATCGCCCCCGTGCCGGTCAGCTTGTCGTTGCCGTCCCCGCCGTTGAGCAGCAATCTGACAGACCCGATTGCCACGCCTGCACCATTGAGAGTGTCGTTACCCGCGTCGCCGTTGACCTCAATGAACACCGGGCCGACCGAATCGAGAGCGGTGAGTGTCACCGTGTCGTTGCCGTTGCCGCCGTTGATGATGACGTGTGAAACATTCGATGCCACGGTGATCGAGTTCGATCCGACCGAGACCTTCACAAGCCCACCCGACTGACTGATCGAAATCGTGTCTGCCGCATTCGTGCCGGCCAAGACAAGCGTATCGGACCCGCCTCCGCCGCCTCCGCTGGTCGTGTCGGTGCCGTCGGTGGGATCGAACTCAATCGAGTTGCTCCCCGCACCCCCGTTGTTGCTGTCGTTGCCGCTTTGCCCATTGAGCGTATCGTCTCCGTCGCCGCCACTGAGCGTGTCATTACCGCTACCGCCGAGTATGCAGTCATTGCCACTTCCGCCGATCAGCGAGTCATTGCCCGCTTCGCCGTTGACCGTGTCGTTGCCTGTCGTCGCTCCGAGCGAGTCGTCACCGAAGACGGTATCGTTCCCGTCGCCGCCGCGTGTGAAGTCGTCGCCGTTACCTCCCTGGATGTTGTCATTGCCGCCGTCGCCAGAGATCGAGTCGTTGCCATCATTCCCCAGCAGCGAGTCGTTGCCGATCCCTCCCAGAATCGTGTCGTCACCCGCTCCGCCATTGGCCGTGTCATTGCCATCACCGGCACTGAGCGTGTCGTTGCCATTGCCGGTTCCAACCGAGTCATCACCGAAGAGCTTGTCATCCTGAGTGCCGCCGTCCACCGAATCGTTTCCGGCTCCTCCTTCGAGCGAATCGTTGCCAGCTTGGCCGCTGACGGTGTCGTCTCCCGCTTCGCCGAGTCCGGTGTCGTTGCCCGCTCCGCCAAAGAGCGTGTCATTGCCGTCTCCCCCGCGCAGCAAATCGTTGTCCAGTCCGCCGTTGAGATTGTCATCGCCACCGCCACCGGCCAGCGTGTCGTTGCCGGCTCCGCCATCGAGCGAGTCGTTCCCCGCGCCGCCGTTGGCATCGCCATTCAAGACATCATTGCCGTCGTTCCCGAGCAACGTGTCGTTGCCATCTTCACCGTTGAGGCTGTCGGTTCCGTCACCACCGAGAACCGAATCGTTGCCGAGTCCGGCATTGACCGTATCGGCTCCGTTGCCAGCGTTGATCGTGTCGTCACCGTCGCCGCCGTTGATGCGGTCGCTGCCGTCACTGCCGAGCAGAGAATCACCGGCCAATCCCCCTGTGATCGTGTCGGCTCCGTTGCCGCCATTGAGAGTGCTTGCCAGCGTCGCGCTGCCGATGATCGAGTCGTTGCCGTCACCGCCGCTGACTTGGATCGACGAGAGACTCGTGAAGTTGCCATCCACGCCGGTCAGGTCGAGCGTGTTATTCGCATCGCTGCCGGTGACGATCAGTATTTGGACTTGGCTCGGCGTGATCGACGGCAGCGAACTGACCGGCACGCCGTTCCCCAATACCTGCACGCGACCGGTTGACGAGTTCACTCCGACCGAGACGCTGTCCGCACCGGTCATCGAGATGTTCAACTCGCCGGTCGAGGCGATGAACAGCGCGAAGGCCGACGGGACCGAGCGGTCCTCCAGCGATTCCATCGACGAACCCGAAAACGCTGCTGAGCCATGTCCGCGACCGATTCGACGCCGAGCCGAAACACTCTTGGCCGACGGGACACACAGATTTCGCAACCACGATGAAACACGCATAGCACACAATCCTCAAGTGAGAGCTGGCCAGGGAGGCCGAAAGAAGGAGGTCAAACGCTGTGGCCCGCGTTTTCCAAAAAGTAGCCGAGTCGCCCCGTCAAAGTGAATTCTTCGAGACGCGACCGTGAAGGAGTGGTGATTTGCAAGGACTGACTACCGCTCTCTGACGGTCGCGGCTCAACACCTTCACACCTTCGAAGTCGCCGGTCTACGTTGTCAGTTCCGAAAGCAATCGCGATTTGCCGGGTGGCTTGGCCCGCCTAACCCGTGTCAGTCAAGCGTGACTGACTTGTGGCTCGTGTTTATCCCATCGGGATCGTCGCTCGCGTGGAACTGACGCGGCGTATACTGGAAACCGCACTGGGCACTGTCAACGCAGCTTACAACCTCGTTGACGAAACTTTGGGAAGTTCTTCCGCAGACTTTGACATCAAGTGGTCATCAAGGAGTCGTGCTTCACGTGGGCAAATTGGCGCTCCGCCATTCCTGTTGGACGGCCAACATCAGCCGCTGGGCGATAGCCCACGGTTCCGCGAAATCGAACCGTGGGCTAGCCGGGATGATTGATGGCCCAAGTCAATCGACGTGTGCCAGCCAATCAACTTGACGATGAATAATCTCGGCTAGCGCCCAGCGGCTGATTTACCCCAAGATTCAACACACTTGGCGACACCGGTCATTGGAGTCGCTCAGCGGCAATTCGCGCCTCGCCGAAATCGTATTCTCCAACCGAGACTCGCACGGTCACCTTGCCGCGATTCCATGTCTCGGCTTTGCCGCCACGAGTCGCCTCCGTCACATAGCCAGGCAACTCATGCCACACCACGAAGGTCAGTTCGCCGGTCGGAAGGTTTTTCATTTCGAATCGACCATGCTCGTCGGTCACGGCGACATAGGGGTGATCTTTCACCACCAACCAAGCGGTCATCCACGGATGAATCCCGCACTGAACTTGAGCTGGTAATCGCTCGGCCTTGGTGAATCGTGACCGCTCGGCCGATTGCCCGGCGGGAGTCACGGAGTTGAACGAATCGTTGCGATCCAGCGCCGCCGCCGTGTTATGATCGACTTGGTCCGGGTTCTTGATCAGCAACGTCTGCCCGGTCCTCAGCACGCAAACGTGGGGATCGAACCGACAGCCCTTGTTCGCCAGCTTGATCTTCAATGTTTTGGCTTCGTCGTAAGACGGATGAATCGCCACCGTCTGGTCCGGTTTGACGTCGAGCCAGATGACGACATTCGAGATCCCACGGTCCTCGCGATGTACGACCAGCTTCTCCGCGCGCGGATTGTGCGGGCCGCAGAACTCGACGTCTTTATTGATCTGCAACTTCGGCTGTTCCGGCGGCGGACCATCCAACACAAATCGGCCCTTCACCGTTCCCCAATCCGCGGCGCTCGTTGCCGCCAAGGTCAATGCGATCACCAAGGTTGCCCACACGGCTTGGCGGATTTTTCGTCGTGTCATTGCTGCGTCTCACTTTCTTGAAACTTCAACGCATGGCTCACCGAGGCGGTGAAGATTTGAGCCGCGACCGTCAGGGAGCGGGCCTTAGTCCTAATCGATCTCCACTCCCTGACGGTCGCGGCTCCCAAAATTCACAGCCTCGGAGAGTCAGGCGACACTTCTCCCAAAAACTACCTTGGCTTATTGATGCGGTACTTACGGAGCTTGCTGAAGAGCGTGCTCCGCGGAATGCCCAGTGCCCGCGCGGCCTCTGCTTTGTTGCCGCCGGCCGCTTGCAGTGCGTTTTCGATCGCTTCGCGCTCCGCGAACTCGTCGAGCATTCCGAATCCGAGCGTCGATGTGCCAACCGTGACCGGTTCCGCGATCCGTTCACGAGCGGTCCCGCCGCGCGCCTTCGGTTCGGCGAAGGGTCTCGACGAAATCGGCTTGATCGGAGTCGCTCGCCCTTCGAGCACCTCGCGTGGTAGATCGCGCAGGGCAATGCTCTCCTCTTCGGCCAACACCACCGCGCGTTCGAGGACGTTCTCCAATTCGCGAATGTTGCCCGGCCACGAATGTCGCTTGAGCGCATCGAGCACGTCGTCGTCAATTTGCTTGATCGGCTTGCCCAGTCGCTGTGCGGAGCGCTTTAAGAAGTGCAGCGACAGCTCGTGAATATCTTCCTTCCGCTCCGCCAGCGTTGGCAGAGCGATGCTGATCACGTTCAGCCGATAGAACAAATCCTCGCGGAACTTCCCCTCGGAAATCAGTCGCTTCAAGTCCTGATGAGTCGCCGCGACCAACCTCACATCCACCTGCACCGTGCGCGTGCCACCGACTGGCTCGAACTGCCGCGTCTGCAACACTCGCAGCAACTTGATCTGCGTCTCCAGCGAGATGTCGCCGATCTCGTCCAAGAACAACGTGCCGCCGTTCGCCGACTCGAACCGTCCCACGCGGTCTTTGTGTGCTCCCGTAAATGCCCCTTTGACGTGCCCGAACAGCTCGCTTTCCAGCAAGCTGGGAGACAACGCCGCGCAATGCACACCGACCATCGGCCCATCTCGCCGCGAACTGTTGGTATGAATGGCGTGAGCCAGCAGTTCTTTTCCGGTGCCGCTGGGGCCAGTCACCAGCACCGAGGACTCGCTCTGAGCCACTTTGCGAACGGTGTCGAGCACCCGTTGAATCGCCGGACTGCTACCGATGATGTGCCCGCGCTCGAAGTCCTCGTCTGCCGGCTCCGGCTTGGGAGCCCCCCCCGCCTGCGTTGACCGAATCTCTTGTTGCAACATCGTGATCACACGCCGCTGCTCGTCGATCTTCTCGACCTTGAGCTGCATCTCTTCGTTGAGCCGCGAGAGATCCTGATGCACCTTCACGCTGTGCAGGGCGACGCTGGTGATTTGCCCCAAAGCGTTGAGAAAGGTCAGATCTTCCGCGGTGTAGGGCGTTCCGTTCTGTTTGGGACCGAGCGCGACCGCTCCCGCCAACTCGTCGTCGGTGTTGAAGGCATATAACAACTCGGCGCGCAAGCTCCGCAACGTCTGCTGAGCGGACGATGGCCCGCTCAGCAATGGAGTCATCGACCGAGCAACGGCCGACTCCGTCCGCAACGTCTGCATGAGTTCGTCATCCGCCACAATTTGAGCGGGCAGATCGTCGGCACCCTCCGCCGCGATCAATTGCAGCGACGGACGCTCCGGATCGCGCAGATAGACCGCAATCCGATCCGCTCGCAAGACCTCTCGACAGGAACCAATCATCCGATGCGCCAACGTCTTTCGATCAACAACCCGCTCGACCGCTCGATTGATCTGCTGCAAGGCTCGGTCGAGCTGATACTTCTCCCGGTAAAAACGCCGATCGATCAATTGCTGCAACCGATCGCGGCTCCACAACAGCATCGTGACCGCCACCGCCAACACCGCTCCCAGAGTGATGGCCTGCTGCCATCCGGGAAACGCCGATCCGCCGGCGCTCCAAATGTTCGCCGTCAATCCGCCCAGAGAGATCAATCCCGCAAACGCGACGGTCAGTCCCAAGCTGGCCGCGTAATAGCGCATCCCTTTGCTGACGATCTGATCGATCAACATCAACTTGAAGCGCAGAATCGCCACCGCGTAGGCCAACATGAACGACAGGCTCGCCAGAAACATCGCGATCCGAGCATCACGGCCCAGCGCGAACGCCACCTGATCGAACAACGCCAAGTACAACGTGTAGCCGACTGGTGGCACGGCCGCCGCGCCGCCCCCGAACATCCATTTCAATTGGTTGCGCTCGATCGGATTGGCCGTTCGCCAGTAACCCTGAGCCAACGCCGTGAGCATTACCAGAAAGCATCCGGCCGCGAACGTCAAATAGGCGTGGATGCCGTCGCGAAGTGTCACCAGAGATTGCAGAATCGACTCGGTCGCATCCGCCAAACCGCTGTGCGCCAGCCACTGAGCGTAGACCAGCATCCCGATAATCCAAACGAAGGCGACCGTCGGGACGACATACAGCGCCGCCAACGCCGTGCGAGGAAATCGAGTCAATGGCCAAATCCGACGCGGGTAGCTCAAGAAGAAGTGCAGCGAGACCACTGGCACGAACAAGGCACTTCCCACGAACGGCACGTTTAAGGGGAGCGAACTCGCGACGATCCACCAATGAAAGCCACCGACGAATGCCCCCAGTGAGACCAGACACATCGCGAAGAACACTCGCGCCGGACGATCAAACGGCCGATGCCAGACGGCCAACGCTCCCACACCCGTGATCCCCAGTTGCAGCAGGAACCAGATCAACGTCAGCAAGACCTCGTCCAGCGGGATGGATTGGACGAAGACCCAACTGGTTCGCGGCTCGCCCGCGTGAAGAAAACTCACCTCAACGAGTCGCTCGCCGGTCTCCAGTTCCACGAGGCTTGGGAGCGGCTCCCGAACGACGGACGGATCGTCCCCCGAATTCAGCAATCCGCCGGGAGGAATTTGCGCGCGTCGCATCCGCCGCAGGCTCCGTGAGAAATCGTTGAACGACCGAATGGGCTGATCGCCGATCCGGCAGAGAACGTCCCCAACCACAGGCTCCGAACCACGAAAGCGAATCCCCGGCACATCTCGGATCAAGATTCCTGACGCGGATTGGGCATCCAAATCATCCGTCAACAAGACCCGAATTCGGAGATCGGGAACGGTCGCGACGTAGGCCAGAACAACGACGCAATACAGCAGGACGAGACTGCTGAAGATGGCGACCAAAACTTTGTCAGACCACTGTCGAGGACTCATTTGGGGTTCTTCTCGGCGCTGAAAACAACGGATTGAGCGCCGAACTTGTAGAACGATCGGCGTGAAGTCGCAATGCGCCGAGCCAGCAATCCTTGATTTTCAAATGAGTTATGAAGAATTGTGTTCGGCGCTCAACAATGATCAATCGCTGGCACGAACGCTGCTAATTGGTTTGCTTATCAAGCAGCCCAGCCGAGACCCTCAACGGTCAACGCCGGCCAAGTTTGACGAGGGACGATTGACTGGTTTCTCTGTTTACAGCCTGACCCACTCTGTACTCAGTATCCAGCACGTCATCGCCCCGAGTCATTGGCCGGTCTCCGTTGAGGGTCTTTTTCATTGGTGCGGCAGAATCCGCCGCCTCGCTTTGCTCGCGGTTCCTGGCCCGCCGTCGTTCTCGATACGACTGGCAGATTTTCCCCAAGTTCGCTGATCGGCACGTCCGATACTTCTCGTGCATCCCGCCATGTCGTCATGGCGGTGGGTCCGGTTTTCATGGCCGGGCTTTCGAGATTGGGTTGTTCAGGGCAGGACCAGGACTATGCGCAGCCGCCTCGCAGTCTGCGTGCTTGGAGTTTGGACTTTGCTGGCGTCGGCAACGGCGCAGGCTCAGCCTCCCGGCACGATCGCACCGCCGCGGATTTATGCTCCCGCGCCGTATGACGCTTCGAATTCCTGGCCAGCGTTTGGAGTGCCGGCCTACGACAACTACCCCAACGCTCAAGTCCCCAGAGATGGCCAATACGGCGTCGGGCCAGATGGGCTGATCACCGAACAGATTTCCGGTGATCGGGGCTTTGATTACGAAGACTCGCCCGTCGATCGCTTCCTGACGGCGGCCGCAAAATCCACTTGGATTCGTCTCGAATACCTCCCCTGGAGGTTCGATGGTCCGGGCGATTCGTTGCTCGGCTCTCCCGTCGCGGGAGAGACCGATCCTTCAGAGCCATTCCAAGCAACGATTGCCGGGCAACCCGCCACGGTTCAAATTCCCACGACGCGCGGGCTGCTCTTTCCCAACGTCCAGGGAATTCGCGGAACGGTCGGATTGCCCACCAGCGCGGGCACCTTGGAGGCGAACTTCTTCGCGTTTAGTCGCACGAGTAGCGGCCAATTCCTGGCGGTTGCCCCCCCCAGTCCGACCGCTCCAGAACTGCAAATCCAGTTCGCGACCAGTACGCGACTCAACGGGCAAATCAGCAACAACCTGTTTCTCTACGACAGCTCCTTTGAGCTGTTTCAGAGTACTCGCCTGTTTGGAACGGAGGCGAACTGGGTCGCGAACTCGCCGTATGAAAATGGGTTTGTCGTCCGGCCGTTGGCAGGCTTTCGGTACATCGACTTTCAAGAGCGGCTTTTCCAACGCGGCACCTTTGACCAACAGGGCTTGCTGCCGACTCCCTTGCTGAGCGACATCGACTCGAACGCCACCAACCGGATCTACGCACCGCAAATCGGAATGAGGTTCGAGTGGGTCGATCAGTGGTTCACTGTCGGGATCGAGCCAAAAGTGGCGTTCGGTATCAATCAATTCGACGCCAACGTCCGCACCGTCCGACTGAGAAGTCCCGGCGATCCTGCCGTCTCAACCACAGCCGACGGAAGCCATTTTGCTCCGATCGGAGACTTCTCGGTCTACGGCAAGCTCCATTTGCGTGACAACTTCTCGTTGTTTGTCAGTTACCAATTGATGGTGGCGGGAGGCATTTCTCGGCCGGCTGACAACATTTTCTACAACGACAATGGCTCGGCGCAGCCCGCCGGGGTCGTGGTGTCCCCCAGCTTCCAGAGCATGGTCTGGCAGGGCCTTACCATCGGCGGCGAGGTGCGATTCAGGTAACGTGAAACGCTCGGCGACGTGAGACTCGTCTACTTCACCAGCGGCAGAAACTTCACGCACACCGGCGAGGCGACGGTAATCGTCGAGCCGGTCGGCACCAATTCGCCCGATGCCGGATGAACGCGGAAGACAATCACGCTGTCACCGTCTTGATTCGCCACCAGCAAGTAGTTCCCGGTCGGGTCGATGCCGAAGTTGCGAGGTGTCTTGATCCCTTGGCCTTGATGACCGACGGCAGTCAGCTTTCCGGTGGCGGAGTCGATCGAAAAGATCGCGATGCTGTGATGGCCTCGGTTCGACCCGTACAGGAACTTGCCGCTCGGATGAACTTGGACCTCGGCGGTCGACATCCCTTTGCGATCGGTGACTCCTTCGGGCAAGGTCGTGATGGTTTGGTGAGGCGTGAGCACTCCTTTGTCGGCGTCGTATTGGAACGCGGTGACGGTCATGACTCGCTCGTTGATGACGTAGGCCGACTTGCCATTGGGATGAAAGGCAAAGTGTCGTGGGCCGGAGCCTGGTTCCACGTTTGCAGCGGGCGGGTCGTTCGCCGTGATCGTTCCTTTGTCCACATCGAGCTTATAGACCAGCACTTGGTCGAGTCCGAGATCCGCGACGATTGCGAAGCGGTTCGCGGCATCGACGTTGATCGAATGCGCGTGCGGGGTGAGTGGGCGGTCTTTGACCGAATCGTAGCCCTTGTGTTGCACAAAGCTGGAAGCCTCGCCGAGCTTGCCGTCCGCCTGGATGGGCAGGACTGCCGTACTTCCGCCACCGTAATTGGCGACGAGTGCATTCTTGCCCGAGCGATCGACGGAGATGTGACACGGGCCGCCGCCGACCGAAGACTGTTGATTGAGTAACTTCAGATCGCCGGTCGCGGCGTCGATGGCGAAGGCGTTGACGGCTCCCCCTTTCTTGCCGTTGACGTCGTTGAGTTCGCCGACCGCGTACAAGAATTTCTGATTCGGCGCGATCGCCAGGAACGACGGACTGGCCGCTTCGCCCGCGAGAACTGGCGGAGACAACTGTCCGGTCGCGAGATCGAGTTCGCTGCGGTAGATCCCTTTGCTCGACTTGCCGGTGTAGGTGCCGAAGTACACGCGCTGCTTCCCGCTGGGAGCATCCGCAGCCCAGACCATTGTCGAAAAACCGCAAACACAACAGACACTCCAGGCGAAACGTCGGAGGAGATTCATGGCGAGAGTTCCTTGCTCAAGAGGGAGGAAAACAGAAGCAGGTGGGAGATCGTGCGACATGCGGGCGAGCGGGGCGGCGTCAGCCCATGACTGGCAAAGTCGCAGGCACATTCCATGTGCCGTTCGATGTTTCATTTCGCGTCCGCAGCTTTCAGCTCCGCCGCGAACGAGTCGAACCATTTTTGAATCGTGTCACGAGCGGGCGACTCACCGGTGGTGATAACCAAGCGGTAGCGCAGGCGGAGCGGCTTGTCGGCGGACAACGTCGTCTTGAAGAACGCTCCGAAGCGACCGTAGGGACGCTCGGAGAAGAGTGACGGCTTGGGATGCGAGGGGTCTTCCAAGTAGCAGACGGTGACGGTCTGGCCTTCGATCGGATATGTCAGCGCGCACCAGGGCAAGTTGCTGTGAGCGGGCGGATCGCCGGCATCACCGACTTCAAACGCTTCGGGCTTTTCGGGAAACCCTGTCGGGCGAATGTATCGCGCGGACTTTTGCTCGGAGACAATCTGAGCCGCGCGGTATTGGAAGCCGGCGTGCTGTCGGTCTCCCTCGAGTTTGATTTCGCCGCGCTGGCTGGCGAGGCTCGTGTGCCAGTCGATCTGCCAGCCGGTCGTCCCAGCGGGAGAACGTCGCACGTCAATCGAACGAGTTTCGATGATGACCGGTTTCGACTCGGCATCGGACCAGTGGATTTCGACGGTCGCCGCTCCGTGCTGCGCGTCGGCGGTCTGGTCGAGAAACTTCACATGCCGTTGAGAGGCTCCGTTTGTGCAGTGCCAGAAGTCGTTGGTTTTTCCTTCGTAGCTGGTCTTGTTCCAGGCACAGTAGAGGCCGCGATGGTGCGTGTATTGCCCTCCGGGGCCTTTCGTCAAAATCGTTTTTCCATCGGGCGAGAAGACATGATGATAGACCTTGTAAGTGTCATGCTCGCGCTCTTTCGTGGAGTTGTCGTAAGGCAGAGCCATATAGCGCGCGACCGGTTTGTCGCCGAGCAGCAAGTCAGAGGTTCCCGCTTGCGGCCCGTCGGCCCAGCGAAACTTGGCCTCATCGGCGCGTGTGGTGGCCGCCAGGGACAGCGTGAAGATCGACACAAGACAGAGTATGGCGAGTCGGCGAACAGCAAAGATCATGGATGAGGTCTCGATGAGGAAGAAACGAAACAACGAACAGGGTTGCCGAATTCTTCCAGACTGGCCGACAGGTTCCAAGCGTGTGCTCTTCGAGCCATTCGGCCGCGTCGGTCTGCTCAGCGTAGCCGCTCTCACCAGAGAGCGGGCGAATGTCGCGCGGCACACCAAAGCCACCCGCTCTCTGGCGAGAGCGGCTACGGCGAGAGCGCCCGCCCCATACCCCCACCAATCCTCAGTGGCGAATGCACCGTGGGGCTGACGCCCAATGGCACTCGCTCGGCTAGTCGGTTGAGGGATGGCTCACGGGACGCGGCCGACGAGGTCGAGCACATACGTTTGCACGAGGCTTTGCCTCGGCCCCCAGGTGCTGCTGAAGATCAGCTTCTTACCGTCGGGGGAGACGGTCGGCAGCGTGTTGCCGTGATAGAAGCGGTTGGCGACGTTCGTGCGGTGATGAGCCAGTTCAATCGTGCCGCTGGCTCCGAACGGATTGGCGAGGTTGATCGCAACCAACTCGCCGCTGAAACGTGTGCCGCGTGTCGTGTCGTTCCAATAGCTGACGAAGACGTAGCCGGAGTGTTGCGTGTTCGTCGCCGTGATGTGCGTGGCGAGGTTCTCGTTGGTCGGATCGGTCAGCGAGCGGAACGTGTTCGTGGTGACGTTGAAGGCCAGCACGCTGCCGACTCGGCCGTTGGCAGTAGCGACTTCCGATTGCGAGAAACTGCGGCCGTTGAATTGACCGCTGACGCCGACGACCGAGACATCTCCGTTGGCTCCCAGAGCGAACACCGGATGCGACCAATTGACCGGGAAGTGTCCCTTCGTGCGATCGCCGTTGGTTTGAAAAGCGTTGTCTCCGATGAGGTCCGGGATCGCGTGCGAGCTGATCGTGCCGGTCGAGTAATCCACATCCAGCAATCGCCACGAGCGAGTTGCTGTGGTCGAGCCGGAATACAGCGTCAGCAAGTAGCGGCCATCGGGCGAGAACCACAGGTTGCTGAAGTCCAACGACCGAGCGAACGCGGGTTCGGGGGTGCCGCTGTCGGTGGTCGTCAGCAGTTGCGAGGCAACGACTGGGTTCTGACCAGCAGCGGCATCAAGCTGCACGATGTAGACGGAGATCGCCGTCGCGCTGGGGCTAGTCTTGCTGACTCCGTACATCGCGGCGTACTCGTGCCCGTTGACGAATGCGATCGACGTCTTTGCCGAGAAGAGTTTGTTGAACGGCAGCGTGATCGTGTTCAAGACCTGACCGGTGGTGACGTCGTAGCGGACGATCTTGTCATCGTCCGGCCCCGCGACGGGCAGCGAAGTGGCGACTCCTTCCTCGTTAGCCGACGAGTCCGATCCGCTGGCGGCGAAGAATCCATACTGCACGTTTGGCGTGGCCGGGTTCTGGCTCCAGCGGAGATTCGAGGACGGAACGCTCGCCAGAAACAGCGGCTGGTAGGTCGAGCCACTCAGCACGATCTGATACGGCAGGCCGGGGTCGTAGCTACGGAGCATCAGCAGCGAGCTATCGACATTCCATGACGAGTCGGTGACGTACCGCGTGCGAACCGCGCCGCTCCAATAGAAGCTGGCGGTGCCGCCGGTGTTGATCGGCAGGACCAGCGGCGAGCCGGCATCGCCCGTGATGCGCGTGATCGGCGTGCCGAACGTCGGGTCGGCCAGCGTTTGCAGATAGCCCGGCTGAGTCATGTTCGACGGAAAGAAGCCGGCGCTCTCGGTGCCGTAGACGGAAACGTCCATTGTCTCAGTCGCAAGCCGATCGAGAGTCGTGTCGATCGTTGGTCGAGTGGCATCACCGGGTCGCACGAAGAAGTCCGCACCCGCACCGCCGCTGACCGCGTCCGAAACGTAATCGTCATAGACCGTCGCGTTGTCGGTGATCTGCACGATCGACTTCAAGAACTGAGTCGCCGCCGAGTTCTGCAACTGAGCGACTCGTGTGGCATACGTCGCCGTGCTGCTCCAGGTGGTCAGCAATCGAGCGAGCGCGGCGACATCGTCGTCATACCGCGTCGTGCCACCGATGACGATGTCCTCGTCGTCACCGCCGTTGATTCCATCGACGCCGTATCCGCCGATGACCAGGTCGCGACCGAGTCCACCCAAGACCATGTCGTTGCCGAATGCTCCCACGGCGATGTCGGCTCCGGCTCCCCCGTCGAGAGCATCATTTCCCGCCTGACCGAGCAGCGTGTCGTTGCCGTCTCCGCCCAACAGCATGTCGTTGCCGAGTCCGGTGCCGCCGTTGAGCGAGTCGTGATCCGCGCCTCCGTTGAGCACATCGTTGAACTGATTGCCGATGAGCGTGTCGTTGCCGCCGCCTCCGTTGAGCGTGACCGGTCCCATGAAATTGCTGGCGACCGTCAAGTAGTTCGCCGACGCTCCGCCGGTTAATTCGGCTTCCTCGAAGGTGTAGATTCGCTCGGTCTCAGTCCCGATGACGGACGAGTTGCTGACGGTGAAAGTCGTGGCGTTGCTGGTCTCGACAACGCGATCCGTTCCATCCCCACCGAACAAAGTATTCGCTCCCGCACCGCCGGTGATCCGATCGTTCCCGGCACCTCCGTCGATGCGATCAATGGCCGATCCGCCAATCAGCGTGTCGTTGCCGTCGCCACCCAGCAGCGTCACCGGCTTGGTGAACGTCGCCGCGTCGATCAGGTTCGCTCCGATGCCGCCCGTCAGTTGCGCGAAGTCGATACCGGAAATCGTGTCGGTTCCCAAGCCGGTCAACTGCGATGCGGTCAGCTTGAAATTCACATTGCCGTTCTCAACCAGCGTGTCGAGCAACGTGCTGCCGAGGATCGTGTCGTTCCCGAATCCGCCAGTCAGTGTGGTCGGCATCGTCGCGAACGAAGCGTCGAGTCGATTGGCACTGATCCCGCCGACCAGCAGTGCCCCTTCGAGATTCAATAGCGTGTCGGTCCCCAATCCCGTCAGCCGAGTTGCTGTGAGTGTGAAGCTCACATCGCCGATCTCGGACAGCAAGTCGCTCGTGCCGATGCCGCCGTCGAGCACGTCGTTCCCCAACCCTCCGCGCAATGTGTCGAGACTGCTCCCTTCGCCGAACACTTGATCGTTGCCCGCGCCACCATCGAGCGAATCGTTACCGCTGCCGCCACGCAGAGAATCGTCACCCGCGCCGCCGACTATCGTGTCATCACCGCCGGTCCCCAACAGCGTGTCCAAGCCGTCGCCGCCGTCGAGCGTGTCATTCCCCAATCCGCCCATCAGCGAATCGTTCCCCAGCCCGCCGAGCGCGCTGACGGCAACGGTCGTGCTGTTTGTCAGCGAATCGTTCCCGGCTCCGGCGTCAAATCTGATCGAGTTGACGGCGCTCAGCGCGAACGATTGCTGCACCGTGACACCGCTCGTCACCACTTGGACGCGGATCGTGCTCGCATCCACCGCCGAGATGGCCATCGCATCATTCGCGGTCGTCCCCGTCACAATGACCTGCTTTGCCAGAGCGTCGTAGCCGATCGCGGCCGCTAACAGTTCACGCGATTCCAGCCGTTCGATCGCCGCCAGCACGGAACTTCGAGTTCGCTGACCACGAGCACCCCTCCGACGACGCAACCGACCACTGAACCGACCACTCAACCAAGATGAAAACCACATGAATCACATCCCCGGCCCGCGGACGTGCGCGTCACATCTCTAAAAACCCTACTCCAAGAATCGCGCTCTGCACTGTGTAGCTTTTCGGAATACTCAACGGCGTGGCGATTGTTCATCGCGTTGAGCCGTTGAGAAGTTCATTGTCCGTCGATTTCGCAGAATCGTTCCATTCGGAGGACTTGGGATCCGAAACCGATGGTTCGATCTTCGCTTGATGCAGCTTCAACCAGCGTGCGCGGCGGACCCAATAGAAGCGGACTGGCAAAAACAGATCGACGACTTCGTCGGAGATTAGCAATCCGCCGAGCACCGGCAGAGCCATCGGGGCGAGGATCTCACCGCCGACTCCCCGAGCGAACACCATCGGGAAGATGGCGATGATCGCGACTCCTTCGGTCAACAGCTTGGGCCGCAAGCGATGCACGGCCCCCTCAATCACCGCTTGGCGAAGCTCTTCCAACGAGCCGATCTTTTCGAGGCCGCCGCGCTTCTCGATCGCTTCCCGCAGATAGACCAGCATGATGATGCCGGTCTCCGTCGCCATGCCGAAGCAGGCGATGAAACCGACCCACACCGCCACGCTGAAGTCCATCGGCGGAGCGTCCCAGCCCTGCATGATCTTTGGGAAGAAGTACATGAAGAACGCTCCGCCGCTGAGCGCTTCGGGGACGGCCAACATCATCAGCGCGGCGTCGGCCAGGTCGTGATACGTCAGGTACAGAATCACGAAGATCAGCACGATGACGACGGGAAAGACGAATCGCAGCGTGCGTGCGGCTCGAACTTGATGCTCGAACTCGCCGCTCCATTCGATGTGGACACCCTCCGGCAGCGAGACTTTCTCGGCGACGACGCGCTGGGCTTCATCGACAAAGCCGACGATGTCTCGGCCACGCACGTTGAGCGTCACATAGTTGAGCAACCGGCCGTTCTCGCTCTTGATCATCGCCGGGCCTTCGACAATCTGGATATCGGCGATGGCCGACAACGGGATCGCGCTGCGGCCGGACAACGCATGTTGCGGAGTCGCCGAATGCCCCGCGCTGTCGAGCGCCGTCGTCTTGGCGAGGTACGAGTTGTCGGAGTTCGTTCGCGTTGAATTCGTGGCCGTGTTCTGGTTGCCGCTCCCAGACGTGCTGTTATTGCCAGACATTCCGCCACTCGCGCCGTTCATGCTTGTGGACGCCGAGCCGTTCGACGGCATCGAACCGGGGCTGATCAGCAGTTTGCCAATCGCCTCTTCGTCTTCGCGGCTGACTCGCGAGTAGCGGATGCGAACGGGAAAGCGTTCTCGCTTCTCGACGGTGTAGGTGACGACTCGCCCGGCCAGAGCAACTTCGATTTCGTTCTGAATGTCCTCGACCGAGATGCCGTATCGCGCGGCGACGGGGCGTTTGATGTCGATCTGCAAATAGCCCTTGCCCATGACCGGCGCGGCGATGGCATCGCGTGCTCCGTTGAGCGGCTTGAGCGCGGCTTCGATCTGCTTGCAAACATTATCGATCGTTTCGAGGTCCGGCCCAAACACCTTCACGCCGATGTCGGTGCGGACGCCGGTCGAGAGCATCTCGATGCGATTGATGATCGGCTGCGTGAAGATGTTCGACCAACCGGGGACTTGCAGCACGCGACCCATCTCATCGTCCACGAGATCCCCCTTCGGCCCCGTCTGACGCGGCCAGAGGAACAGCGTCTTAGCGAACGGTGGGGCGAGTTCGTCGCGAAGAGCGGGGAACTTCCGTAGCACAGGCGGCTCGCCTGTGCCTTCGGGAACTGCAAGCAGGCGAGCCGCGTGCTCTACGTCACGGCCGAGCTGCGCCTCAAGCACACGTTCCGCGAACTGCTCCATCTCCTCGCCGTTCGCAGCGTCATTCGTCAGCCCCTTCGCTCGCGCGGCTTTGGCGAGTTCCTCCAACACATACCAGTTGAAAGCCGGAGCGGCTTGATCGAAGAGTTCGTAGTTGACCAGCGCGACTCGCTCGCGCCAGAGCTTGCTGCGTTGCGCGACGACGGCCTTGAGCATCTCGCCCGCAAACGTCCGGTGTTCGGTCCCCAGTGCTTCGAGTGACTGATGCCACAGTGTGAGCGGCATCGACTCTTTGATCCGCAACGCTTCGGCCACATCGGCGATCGCGCCTTGCGATTGCAGCTCGCGGGCGATGGCTTGCGTGAGTTCTTGCACATCTTCGAGCGCCGGGTTGCGAGCCAGCCAACGACCGAATCGCGACGCGAGTTGGTCGCTAAGAACATCTCCAAGAACAACTCCTTGTTGTGATGGCTGCGAGCTTCCCAAACCGTCTTCCCGGACCTGCCTTCCTCCGTGCTCCGGCTCTGCCATCCGTGCGGCAACTGATTTTCCGCGATTCTTCAACCCCGATAGGAGCCGCACGGATGGCAGGGCCGGAGCACGGAGAAAGACAGATTCTCGCCACTCAAGATCTGGCGTTGATGTTGGACGGGTTCTCAGCGGAATGGCGCTAGCCACCGGTGTCGCGGCGGATGGTACGGCCGTTGTCGCAGGCAAATCGCCCGCGCGACGCAATTGTGCGATCGTCTCGTCGATGACATATCGCACGAGCAACGGGCCAAGCTCGTGCTCGAATTCGCGATACCGCCGCAGAGACAGTTCGCGCATCGCTTCGTCGAATCGTTCGAGTGCGTGCTGAGTCGTGTCATTCAACAGCGACTCACGCTCCTCCGAACCGCGACCGTGTGGGAGCGGATTGCTCTCGGTATCGTTGGAACCGCTCCCTGACGGTCGCGGCTCGGATGGTCGCGACTCGGATGCGATGAAGCCGCGCGCTTCCAGCAGCTTGAGCACGACCTCCGTCTGCTGTGCGGCTTGTTTGAATCTCAGTACGCGCTTTGGCCAAAGCTCCTTCGGTCGAAAGTTCACGAACGTCTCGACCATGTCCAACGGCGCGGGGTCGGTGGGAGTGTCTGCTCGGCCAGCTTTACCGATCACCGATTCGACTTCGGGGAAGCCACGCAAGAGCGCGTCGCGAGCTTTCAGGTCGTCGGCCGCTTGCGTCACGCTGGCACGCGGCACGCTGATCGGCATGTCGAGCAGCGTCCCCTCGTCCAACGCGGGCATGAACGAGACGCCGATCTTCGGAAAGTGATACGCCCACAACCCGATCCAGAAGAGCGTCGCCAGCGACAACACCTGCCAGCGAAAGCCGCGAGTACACAGGACCGTCAGCGACACGACCGAACCGAACGTGACCAGAAACGCGGTTCGCCAAGCGTTCTCGGAAGCTCCCATGCCGACGATGGCCTGTAACGGAAACATCCCGGCCGCCAGCACGAGTAACACAGCGAAGCCCCACATCACCAAGTTGCGCCGCGGCAGCGCCCACGTCAGCAACGGTTTGTAAATGTGAATGAAGCTGCGGACGATGGCGTTCTCTTCTTCGCCACGCAGACGGCCTTTCAGAAACGTCGGGATCAACGCCGGCACGACCGTGATCGAAATCAGCGCCACGCCGATCAACGCGAAACTCTTGGTGAAGGCCAGCGGATGAAACAGCTTGCCCTCTCGGCCGCTGAGCATGAAGACCGGCACGAAGCTCAGCAGCATGATCAGCACCGAGAAGAAAATCGGCCGCCCGACCGTGCGGCAGGCGGGGATGACCAACTCCGTGATGTCGCCGCTGACGGGCTTGTCGCCGAAGTGGTCCTTCAGGGTGTGCGTGGCGTTCTCGACCATCACGATCGCCTGATCGACCAAGATACCGATCGAGATCGTGATGCCGGCCAGCGACATGATGTTGGCTTGGATGTCGATGATGCCGAGTCGTCGCAGCAGCCACATCATCAGGAACGACGACAGCACGGCCAGCGGCAACGTCACGCAGATCACGAACACGCTCCGCACATGCGTCAGGATCAGCAGAATGGCCAGCGAGGCGATCAGCATCTCGTGCCACATGACTTCGGTCAGCGTGTGAATCGCACCGTGAATCAGCCGCGTGCGGTCATAGGCCGGGACGATGTGGACTCCGGCGGGTAAGCCCGGCTGCAACTCTTGAATCTTCTCTTTGACTCGTTCGGTGACGGTCAGCGGGTTTTGACCATGCCGCATCAGCACCACGCCCCCCGTGACTTCGTTGCCGTCTTTCTCGTAGACACTGCGACGAAACTGCGTCCCCAGCAAGACACGCGCGACATGGCTGACAAAGATCGGCGTGCCGTTCACCTCTTTGATGACGGTGGATTCGATGTCGGCCAGGCTTGTGATCCAGCCCACGCCGCGCACGATGTACTCGGCGTTGTTCTTTTGAATGACGCCGCCACCCGCCGGGACGTTGCTCTTCGCCACGGCCGCGTAAAGTTCGCCGAGCGTCACGCCATAGGCTCGCAGCGATTCCGGCCGCACGTCGATCTGGTACTCCAACGGCAACCCACCCACGATCGCCACATCCGCGACCCCCGCCGCCGAACTGAGCTGCGGCGCGATGTAGAACTTGTTGAGCGCCCAGAGCTTCGCAGGCGAGGGGGAGAGGGGGCGAGGGGGAGAGGGGGAGTCAGAAAGCCGCGATGACGATTCAGTTGCTTGTGGTTTTTCGCCCCCTCGCTCCCTCGCCCCCTCGCCCCCTCTTGGATCGACTTCGACCGTGTACCAAAACACTTGCCCCAGCGCCGTCGCATCGGGGGCGAGATAAGGCACGACTCCCGCCGGCAAGTACGCTCCGGCTTGGCCGAGCTTTTCGGTCACGCGCTGCCGAGCAAAATAGAAGTCGATGTTGTCGTGAAAGATGATCGTGATCATTGAGAAATTGAACTCGCTCGACGACCGCACGGCCTTCACTCCGGCCAGTCCTTGCAGCTTGCGCGACAGCGGGTACGTCACCTGATCCTCGACCTCGCGCGGGCTGCGGCCCATCCAGTCGGTGAAGACGATGACTTGGTTTTCGCTCAAGTCCGGGATCGCATCGATGGGCGTATCGAACACGGCATACACCCCGCCAATCGACAACGCGACCGCCAGGATCAACACCAGGAACCGATTACGAATCGAGGCTTCAATGAGGCGTTCAATCATGTGCTGTGGCTCCCGGAGTCTTGTGCGGACTGTCTTCCATCCGCAGTTCGGCTTTGCCATCCGCAGGAAGTTCATTCTGCCTGCGGATGGCAAAGCCGGACTGCGGATGAAGACCGTGGAGTTCGATTGTCTCAGTCGCCAGAGCAATGGGCGTCGTGTGGCCGAATGGAAAGGGCCTCACAAAAACATATTGGCGAACAAGTCGAACTAGGCTATGGTGCCGGCCATGAAAATGCTCACGCTCGAATTGGACGACAAGGTTTATGAGGCGGTGGTCGCGCAAGCCCAGCGCACAGGACGCAGCCCGGCAGAGGTGCTGCAAGAAACCATTGCCGCGCTGCCCCAATTTCCGCAATTCCGGGATCGCGGCGAGGGGAGCCACAGCTACCGAGACATCAAACCGCTGGGACTCCACCCAAAGCCAGATGCACTGAATTTTGACAACCTTTGGGATGAGATGATTGATGACTCCGATCGGGATTGACACCTCATTCTTGGTCGCCGTGGAAACGACGGTACATGACCAGGGATTTGCGGCACGCGAACTGTTGGACCGCTTTGGGATTGACGGCGACACGCTCGCACTCAACCCCGACGTGCTGTCCGAGTTCGTGCATGTCGTGACCGATCCCAAGCGTTTCGATGATCCGCTCACAATGGATGAAGCCGTCCGGCGTGCGAGAGTTTGGTGGTCAGCCAAAGACATCACGCGAGTGTTTCCCACCGTCGAAAGCACAATTCTCTTCTTGGACTGGATCACCCAGCATCGCCTCGGCCGCAAGCGGCTGCGCGACACGATGCTGGCTGCGTCGTATTTCAGCGCTGGAGTGACTCGCATCGTGACTTTGAACGCGAAGGATTTCCGCGTCTTCGGTGGCTTTGAAATCATCGAGCCGGCTCCTTCTTCGCCGACTGCTTGAGTTGCTCGGTCTTCGCCAGAGTGGCTTGCGGGTCTTTCAGTGCTTCGGCTTCGCAACTGGCGCAGCACAGGAAGACTGGTTGGCCGGCGATCAGGGTTTTGTGCGGCGTGCCCATCAACCCCAGTTCGCTCTTGGGCAACACGGGGCAGAACTTTTGCTGCTCCGCCAACCTGCGATCGGCGGGCGCGAGCTTGGCGAACGCTTTCGTAATCTTTTCATGTTTGGGTGACCGCGACGTCTTGATGGAGGCCAGAGGCTTCTTCCCCTCGCTCGCTCGACCTTGTTCCGCTTCGGACTTACTCGACGCGCGGAGGTCCGCGACCTTCTTCAACGTCGCGTCGGCTCCTGTCACCGCTTGCTTCGTGCAACTGTTGCAGCAGACGAAGACCGGCTGATTGTTGACCAGCACCTTGATCGGCACGCCCATCGAGCCGAGCCGGCTCTCTGGCAAGATCGGGCAAAACTTTTGAGATGCGGCCAGCTTGCGATCGACCGGGCTGAGCTTGGCGAGCGCGAGGTCGATCTTCGCGTCGGCGTCCGTCGGAGTGGACGGCCTGACGCTCTTCGACGGCGTCGAACCACCGCCGCTACTGCCGCCGATGTAGATCGAGCCGGCCGCGGGATTCAGCCGTGTCTCGGCATCGACCAGAAAGGAACCGCTGGTAACGACCAACTCGCCGGCCTCCAGACCGCTCAGCACCGGAAAGAACGTCACGTCATTCGGACCCACCATGCGCGGCCCCAACTGGACGAGCACCCCCTCGAATTCTCCCGGCAGCGTTTGGCGATAGACGATCTTCTGCCGCCCGGTGTCGATGATCGCCCCTTCGGGAACGGCCAGCACTTCGCCGCGCTCTAACCGAGCGGCCTTCTCCCCCTCTCCCCCCCGCCCCCTCTCCCCCTCTTGTTTGATGGCCGGCACATGCGACGGCGGCACGTCGATGATGACTTCCGCCGTTGCACCGGGACGCAGCTTGTGGCCGGGATTCGGAATCTCGAAGCGAACCGTGACCGTCCGAGTTTCTTGATCGACGTGCGGGTAGATAAACGACAGGAAACCGTGGAAAGGCTCGTCGGGAAATGTCTGCGTGATCGCCATGACCGGCAATCGCTCGGCGCTCACGTCGCCATGATGTTCGGTGGGCAGAAACCGGAAATCGCGTTCATCCACTTGCGCCTGAATCCAGACGATCGACAGGTCCGCGATGTCGTACAGCGGCATCCCCTCCTCGACGTATTGCCCTTCGCGGACGTACTTCTTGACGATGTGCCCGGAGATCGGCGAACGAATTCGCAAGTGCGTGTTCGCCTCGCCGTTTTTCAGGATGAGGTCGATCTGATCGTCGCTGATGCCCAGCAAGTGCAACCGGTTCCGCGAACTCTTCAGGAGGTCAGAACTGTTGCGTTTCTGGGCATCGAGCAGCGTCTGCACGGTGACGTTCAGCTCGGGGCTGTAGATGCTGGCAAGCTCGTCGCCCGCCGTTACGAGCTTGCCGGTCTCCGATGAAATCAGGCTGTCGATGCGTCCCTTCACACGCGAGGAAACTGTCTTGAAGCCGCGCTCGTTGAAGTCCACATACCCGACCGCCGTGATCTGCTTCGTCAGCGGCACATAATCGACCGCCCAAGTCTGGACTCCCGCGAGCACGACGCGATACGGCGACAACTGCACGCGGCTGACCACGCCCGCCGGCAGGGCCTCGTCGCTGGCCGCGCCCTTCTTCCGCTTCGATAACGGCATGAAGCAGACCGGGCATTTGTCTTTGCCGTTGTCGCGCACGACCGACGGGTGCATCGGGCAGAACCACTCCGCGTCCCCGGCCACATGCGCTTTGGCATCAGCGGGCCGAGTCAGCTTCTCGTAGTGAGCGACCAGCAGATCCCATTGCGTGATGCCCGCTCCGATCGCCACCAACACGGCAACGAACCGCAGCCGAGCCAGCTTCACGAGGATGATGAAATCAAACCACCACCACGCCTTTCGCCAGCCCGTGAGATGCGGCGGAGCACGCAAGCCACCTTCGTCAATCGACGGAATTTCGTATTTGGTTTCTGACATGATCTTCTCCCTGGAGTGAATTGGTTCGCTTGCATCTGCGTCGCCAGTGGCGACGCGACTCAGGCAGGCATTTCAGTGTGGCACGACGCTCCGCGTCGTGACTTTTTAGAGCCGCGACCGTCAGGGAGCGGTCCTAAGTCCTGATCCGTCACCACTCCCTCACGGTCGCGGCTCTAAATCTTCACAGCCGCTCCGCGTCGTGACTTTCGACGCGGAGCGTCGAACCACACTCAGTTGTGGCGGAGCTGCGTCGTTTCACCCGGAGCCAACAGCGACGGCACCTTTCGCAGCGTCATTGCCGTCGCCGTTGGCTCGTAGTGACCCGATTTATCGGGTCGGGCTCGACCCCATAAATGGGGGCACTACGAGCAAAGGTGCGCAGTCGGGTTAGATCACCAGATGCTCAAAGACAATGACTCTGTCGAGCGGTGGTCTCTCACAAACGGCACGCGACCAGCCCGTCTGCCGAGCGGTCGGCGAATTCACGGGTGACTGCCAATCGCCAACGATCGGCGGCAGCCACAGCCAGGCGACATTGAACTCCGACACGCCGGTTGATTTGGTCAGCGTCGGGGCCGCGACTTGTTTCAGCGAGCAGCAACTTCCCGTGTTCGAGTTCCAGAACTGCGGGCATGTCGGACAGCTCGATTCCCGCGCTGCTTTCACGGATTCAGACTGAGTCGCCGAATGTTGGCGACAGCACGGCTTCAACGAGACATCGTCGGAGCGAGGATCAACTGGCTTGCGAAAGCAGCATTCGCAGAAGAGTCGTCCTTGTGCCGCCGCGCACTGGCATTCCATCTGAGGCAGGCCCGCGCCGAGGATGAATGGAATCATCCCGACGACCAGCACTTTCCAGAGGATTTGGCGGACAGAACTCATCACATCTCCGTGGCGAAAGGTCAAACCGATTACGTTGTTCGACGCCAATGACGCGAACAGGTTTCACGCGATCCCTGATTTTTGTCAAGACGGTCGCCGCTCCCAATCTTTACAGGCTCTCCGCGACATTCGGATCGACGCAGTCTTCATCATCGCTCGCGGAAGCTCTAAAACCCCGCGATGTTTGAATCCAAATCTTCACGCGGCGAATTCATCCTGCTGGGCACCGGCACGAGTGTCGGCGTCCCGATGGTCGGCTGCGATTGCTCGGTCTGCACGTCATCGAATCCACGAAATCACCGCACGCGCACCGGAGTCGCCGTCAACACGCCGCGCGGCACATTCGTCATCGACACGCCGCCGGAACTGCGGCTGCAACTGCTCCGCGAACGAGTCCGCCTGGTCGAAGCCGCCCTCTTCACGCACTCGCACGCCGACCACATCTTCGGACTCGATGACTTACGCACCAGCGGTTGGAAGTTGCCGCACCCAATTCCGCTGCACTGCGAAGAGCCGGTCGAACGGCAACTCCGTGCTTCGTTTGGCTATGCCTTTGAAACGCCTTCTCAAGATCAGCATCCCGGCGCAATTCCCAAGCTGGCATTCGTGCGCATCGGTCTCGATCCGTTCGACGTGCTCGGCCAACGAGTGCAGCCGATCCGATTGCTGCATGGCAAGCTGCCGGTCCTCGGTTTTCGGATCAATGACATCGCGTTCTGCACCGACGTCAGCCACATCCCGGACGAAAGCTGGCCGTTGCTGGAAGGGCTGGATGTGCTGATCCTCGACGCGCTGCAAGACCATCCGCACCCAACCCATTTCGGAATCGCTCAAAGCCTGGAGGTCGTCGAACGAGTCCGTCCGCGCCGAGCATTCTTCACGCATGTGTCGCACAAGCTCGATTACGAGACCACGAACGCGCGGCTGCCGGACGGAGTCGAACTCGCCTACGACGGCCTGCGAATTGAGCTATGAGCCGAACGCGCTAGCGTCGGGCAACACTGCGGAAATCGAATTCGCTCACAGGCGAGCCGCCTGTGCTACGCCAGAATCTCTTTCACAACATGCCCATGCACGTCGGTCAGACGCATGTCCCGGCCGCTGAAGCGGAAGGTCTGCCGCGTGTGATCGACGCCCAGCAGATGCAGCATCGTGGCGTGCAGATCGTGCATCTCCAGCTTGTTCTCGACCGCCTTGTAGCCGTACTCATCGGTCGCGCCGTGGATCGTGCCACCTTTGATTCCGCCGCCAGCGAGCCAGACCGAATAGCCGAACGGATTGTGATCGCGGCCGTCGTTTCCCTGAGCGAACGGGGTCCGGCCAAACTCACCCGCCCACACGATCAATGTGCTGTCGAGCAATCCGCGCTGCGCAAGATCGGCCAGCAGTGCCCCGATCGGCTGATCGACACTCAGCGCGTTCTTGGTGTGTCCATCTTTAAGATTGCTGTGCTGATCCCAGCGATCGCCGTTACCGCCAGGACAGGTCAACTCGATAAATCGCACACCCCGTTCGATCAATCGTCTTGCCAACAAACAAATGCGTCCGAAGGTGCGCGTGTTGGCGAAGTCCGCTTGCAGGCCATACGCCTTCTGAGTCGCTTCGGTCTCCTGCGACAAGTCCATCAACTGCGGCACGGCCATCTGCATCCGCGCGGCAAGCTCATAGTTCGCGATCGCCGATTCCAGCGCATCGACCGGCCCGGTCTGTTCCAAGAGTTTGCGATCCAGCCGCCGCATCAAATCGAGCTTGCGTTGCTGAGCCTCCGCCGTCGGTTCCAGGCGTTTGATGTTGGCAACAGGCGGGTCGCTCGCGTTGAGCACGCTGGC
Organism: Planctomycetaceae bacterium; assembly: GCA_046156195.1. Classification (GTDB taxonomy): domain Bacteria; phylum Planctomycetota; class Planctomycetia; order Planctomycetales; family Planctomycetaceae; genus SXKJ01. The sequence continues at coordinate 30,883 of JBJXEX010000338.1, forward strand.
TTGAAAGCTAGCCGGTAGGAAGCCGCTGTTGAAATTATCAGAACCACCCGGCGGAGTCAGACCACCGTTCAACACGACGAAGCCCGGCAAGTCCTGGCATTCGGTGCCGAGTCCGTAGCCGACCCACGCTCCCATGCTTGGCCGGCCTTGCTGGCCGTGGCCGGTGTGCAGGAAGTAGTTCGCGTTCGTGTGCTCCGGGAACTGCGACGTCAGCGATCTCACGATCGCCAGCTTGTCGGCGTGTTGTCCAACATGCGGAAACAGATCACTGACCGGGATGCCGCTCTCGCCGTATTGCTGAAACTTCCAGGGACTGGCCAGCGTGTTGCCAATGTTATTGAACTGCGTCTTCTCGATCTTCATGCCGAACGGCTTACCGTTCTCAGCCGTCAACCGCGTTTTTGGATCGAACGAGTCAACTTGCGAAACTCCTCCATCCATATAGAGGAAAACCACGCTCTTGGCCTTCGCATCGAAGTGCGGCTTCCGAGCAGCGAAAGGGTTCTTCTCGCTCGTCGAAATTGCTTCGGCTCCGAACGCCGAATCACGAAGTAACGCCGCCATCGCGACGGCCCCGAAGCCAGTCGCACAAGTGGTGAGCATTTCGCGGCGCGACTGTGGTCTTGAATGAAATCTCTGGCAGTGCATCAAATCACTCCGGGTTTCCTAATCGGCTCAGCCAATGGTCTGGACTTCGACTCGCGTGTGACACCGCGACCACAAGGGTCTCGGTCGTCCGTTTCTCAAAGTAAATCACATACGGAAATTGCTTCAGCACCATCCGGCGAATCGGGCGATCGCCCTGGTTGTCTTCCCACAATGGGAACCCTCCAGGATTGGAACGGATTCGGCGATACGCCACATCGACAGCCGACCAAAATGCCAAGCCCAGTCCCGATTGACGGCTCTCATACCAGAGCGCCGCCTCCATGACATCCGTCTCGGCCAGTGACAGAACGCGCAGCTTCATGAGCTTCGAAACTCCTCCAGCGCTCGCCGCACTCGGGCCATCGACTCATCCGCGTCGACTGCGACGTAGCTGCCGGAAGTCACCAATTCCTGCCGACGCTCAAGCTCTTTGACAACGGCTGGACTTAGTTCTGGCATTTCGCTGGTGGGCACACCTTGATCGTCACTGAGGGTATCCCACAATTGATGTGCCAACTCACAACGCTCTCTCACTGGTAGTCGCTTGGCTTGCTCGAACAATTCAGTCGTACTCATTGGATCTCCTCACATCGCGGATTGTTCCGCATCACGTTTGTTTCACGAACACGAACTCTTTGACATTGAACTGCTCACGGCAGAGTTCGGTCCAGCGTCTCGCGCCGAGTGACCAGCATCGGCGCGAATCGTTGGCGGTGGTGAGTCATGATGTTGAATGTCCCTATCTCAACTTACGGTATTCCCCCGGTTGCATCGTCCAAAATCCTCATGCCGCAGGCCTGACGAACTGAGGAAACATCGGCATCGCAGTCAGCATCATCTTTCTCCGAACAACGGGGAAACGCCCGGCGAATTCCCCACGTTTGCCATCAGCTTACAAACCGCCGCGCCTCGCGGAGCACTTCGTCAACATCGCACAGTACGCTGCGGTCCTGGACCGCCTCATCCAAGCGGCGCTCGATCTCGTCGGCAATCACGGTCGAATCCAAGACCTCGATTTCGGAATCCGTCTGATCCTCGGCATCGAGACTCTTCCACGCAGAATAGACCAGCTCTCGCCGATCCTCAGGAGGAAGCTGCAAGACGGCACTCAGTGAATCTGACGAACTCATGATTCGTTCCTTTTCTTTCAACTGACCACAACGGTTGGTGATTCCACGTCGATCACCGGAAACTCTCCGACACTAAACGATGCCCACCGCAGTCCGGCCACATGTTCTCGTCCAAATTTGCAATCAAACACACCGTCAAACCCAGACATCTGTCAGCCCGCAATGCGTGGTCCCAAGATGTACCACCCGGTTGCCAGGGCATTTGCCATAGCGAGTAGGCAGAGCACTCCCGCGCTGTTCGGCGATCCGAAATTGTTCCGCAGCGATATCTCCCACAACTCTGGCTGCTTCCAGTAGGGTCTCGGCCCATCGGTGACAGATGCCGACAGCTTGCCGAGCGCGTTGGCGACACAGCGATCTGCACCCTCGCGGTTATTCACACGAAACATCAATTTCCAGGCAACTTCGAGAGACATAATCGTTTTGTGTTCTGTGAAATCGGCCTCGTCACGGATGAGCAACTTCACGCCGTCGGCGTCCCGTTCATTTCGCGCCGAATTCGATCGAGCGACTGCCAAGCATCGTGACTCACTCCGACACCACGAGCCATTTCGTCCAGGCGACGCTGCAACTCCAGGACGTAACTGGGATCCAAATCAAAATCCTCATCCGCCGATGGCTCGTGATCGACGCTGTCCATGAGTCGCTCGGCCAATTCCAGTTTCTCGACTTCGGACAAGTCGAGAGACTGTTCAAGAACATCATTCGCAGTCATGACACCTTCTTTCCAAATTGACTCGAGTCAATGAATCCTGCTCGCCAAACAGCTTACAAGGCACGATCCAGGCGACCGAGACTTTCACGGTAGCCCACACTTTGGCCTTCCCCACTTTGATGGCGTCGCTGTCGTCGCACGACCTCGTCGATCTGACCCTCGGAAAGCTCAGAGGATCCGGTCTGTTCGTCGGCGACACTATCGAGCAATCGCTCGGCAAAGCTCGCACGCAATTGAGCAGACCATTGAAGGACTTGAGCTTCGATCCGATCCACGTCGGCTGTGTCGGCTGTCGCGTAACTCATGTGACATTCTCCTTGAAGGCAGCCCTCATTTGACGAACACAAACTCTTTGACATTGAACAGCACATGGCAGAGGTCGGTCCAGACTTGCGCGTGTTTGCTCCAGGCGTCGGCGGGGAGATTGGACGACTTCGCTTGCTCGCTCAGGAACATGTAGGCCTCGGCTTGTTCGGCGGCGGTTGGCGAGCGGGTGAAGGCGTCGAGATACAGTCGCTCGATGCGTTGCTCTGGGTTGAGGTCGGGTTGTTCTTTCAGCGAGCGTTCGGCCCAGCGTTTTGACATGTCGAGGACGAATGGGTCGTTCATCAGGATCAGAGCTTGAGCCGGCACGTTCGAGATGTTGCGGCGACCGATCGTTGTGAATGGGATCGGCGTGTCGAAGGCCAGCATCATCGGCGAAAGAAAATTGCGATTGATCGACGTGTAGATGCTGCGTCGTCCGTCACCGTCGAGCGGCCCGCTGTTGCCGGGTCGGCCTCGGCCTTGCATGAACGGAGTCAGGTGAACCGGCACCGATGGGCCGAGCGTTTGCCGATTCAAGCGGCCGGCGATCAGCAGCATCGAGTCGCGAATCGCTTCCCCTTCAAGCCGATGGATCGGAGCGCGGTGCAGCCAGAGATTCTGTGGATCGAGTTCGTTGGCCTTTGCCGCGTCGTAGCCGAACTCGTGAGAGTTCGGACGGTCTTTCTCGGCTCCCTCCGAAGTCTCACGACTTCGGCTACCACCGGTTTCACTCGCCATCTCCCAAGCATTCGTCAGCACGATGCGGCGAATCAATCGTTTCAGCGACCAGCCGTCGGCAACGAACGTCTCAGCGAGATGATCGAGCAACTCGGGATGCGTTGGCTCTTTGCCGAGCACTCCAAAGTTATCGACCGACTCAACGATGCCTCGGCCGAAGAGATGATGCCAGACACGATTGACGGCGACTCGCGGGACGAAGGGATTCGACTTCGCGTCGATCAATCGCAAAGCCAACTGCAACCGGCCGCTCCCCGATTCGTGATCGACAATCGGCTGGTCGATGCCGTCGAGTGCTTCGAGGTTTCGGCGTCCCACCTCCGGGCCGAGGTTCTTGTGATTGCCGCGAATGAAGACGTGCTCGTCGATCGCGTTGCCGTCGCAGATGGCGATGGCGCGCAGCGGTTCGGGAATCGGAATCTCGGTTTCAGGCGAGCCACCCCGCTCGCCAAGACGCGCGCCGCCCCGTTCGCCAAGCCCTGTCAGCGCCGTCGCCAAATCGTTCACCGATTTGATCGACGAATCGGCCAAGAGATTCGCGTGGTTCGGATGCGGCGGTGCGGTCGGTTCGGGACCGCCGTTGGTGAAGCGAATTTCATCGCACGCAATCCAACCGTCACCGTCGTCGATCAGTTCGATATAGGCTCGGCGGCCGAGATGGTTTTGCAAGTCGCCCGCTTGGCGATGCCAGATCCATTGGCCGTCGGTGTTGACCTCGAACGTCGTGCCGCTGAACAGCAACCCGCTGAAGTCCATCATCTGATAGCCGTCGAGGACCAGCCGAATGCGCGCGTTCTTGCCGGTGACGCGATACAGGATTTGCGGTTGCGTGATCGTGAACGTCGGCGATCGCAACACGCCGCGCAACTTCAGAGACAACTCGCCGCTGTGAGCCACACCATCCGCGTTCGGCGAATTGTCGAAACTCCAACCAGTCGCGAACCACGTTTGTTCCGGCCGATCGCCGACAGCCGATGGCCGAGAGCCGTTTTCCTTTTTGTTCGATGAAAAAGGATCACGGCGATCGGCTTTCGGCTTTCGGCTTTCGGCCGGATGTTGCAAATCGACGAAGGGGACTGACGAGAAGTCCTCGTAGAGTTCCGACTTCGCGAGGGATTCGTCAGCACGCTTTTGTTCGGTGGCGATGCGTTCCGCGAGTTCACGTTTCCGAGTCTCAAACGCTTCGGGCTTGGGGTCGAGCGGACGCGAAGTGAATTCGTGCCACAACCACCACGGATGCGTCGGCCGCCGGACCTCGTCGCTTTGCAACAGCCGCGCGACTTGTTCGAGGGTGACTGGATGCACTTTCGATTCTCGCGCGACAGCGGCCAAAGGACGCTTCGTCACGAACGAGTCGCCTGCGTTGCTGAAGACGATCTGATCCAAGTTGATGTGGCCCCAGCCACCTTTGCGGGAATCGACAACTTCCAAGACTGCTTCCTGGTCTCGCCACGGAGACACGTCCCAAATCATCGGTTCGACACGTTCGTTGTTCTTGCCTGTCGCCGTCTGTACGACTTTGCCGCCGACTTTCAAATTGAAACAGGTCTCGCCGGGATGCTTGCCGCCGCCGATCAGGAACTTGATCGAGCGATGCCGAATCACGAACGGCTGCGACGTGAGCTTGCCAGTGTGGTCGTCGCTCCCCGCCCACGAGTTCAACAGTCGTTGTCCTTCAAAGCCGCTGACTGGCATCTGTCCTGGCAGAGTTCCCGCCGCTGGTCCACGCTCGAATGCCGAACCTTCGACTTTCCATTTGGCGAACGAGTCGGACTCAAAATCCTCGAAGAGTTCGTCTGGCTGCTGACCTGGCGGGACATCTTTCGCGTCCTCCGGCTTCGGCGTTCCGTGCAGGAGTTCGCGTGCGGCGAGCAGATAACTGCTGCTGATCTCAGGCGAGCGGGGGCCGCCGGCAGTGCGCTGCTTGATCTCCGCGACCGCCGCGTCGATCTTGCCGTGCGGATCGAGATAGGCCGTCTGCCGCCGAGAACTCTGCAAGAACCCGGCGAGTGCGTAGTAATCCATCGTCCGAATCGCGTCGAACTTGTGGTCGTGGCATCTTGCACAGGCAACCGTCAGCGCGAGAAACGTCCGCGAGAAGACGTCGAGTTGATTGTCGATCCGCGTCGCTTGTTCCCCCTTGGCATCAACGGGAGCGTGTTTGTCCTCGCCGAGGAACCAGAAGCCGGTGGCGATGAGCGATTCGTTGTATCCGTCGGTCGGGTGGGGGCGCGAGAGGGGGAGAGGGGGGGAGGGGGAGAGGGGGAGCGAAGTCGATGATTGAGTTTTGTTTTTCGCCCCCTCGCCCCCTCGCCCCCTCGCCCCCTCGTTCAATAGATCCCCCGCGACGTGTTCGACGACAAAGCGGTCATACGGCACGTCCGCGTTCAGCGCGCGGATGACATAGTCGCGGTATTGATGGGCGTGGTGCAGCGGAAAATCGAACTCGTGGCCGAGCGTCTCGGCATAACGAACGAGATCGAGCCAATGCCGTCCCCAGCGTTCTCCGAAGTGCGGCGATTCGAGCAAGCGGTCCACGACGCGAGAGAGAGCCTCGCGCGTCGGAGCCTTGTCGGCGACGAATTCATCGGCCTCGGCCGGAGTCGGCGGGAGACCGATGAGAGCGAAGTAAACTCGGCGCAACAGCGTGCGACGGTCAGCGGCGGGGGCGTGAGTCAAGCCGCGCTCGTCGAGCTTCGACAGAATGAATTGGTCGATGTTGTCTGACTCGCGAAATGTGGACGCGTTCACATTCGGGTCAGCCTGGAAAGTCTGACGGACTTTCGGCGGTTCGAAGTGAGCGATCGGCTTCCAGGCCCAATGCTTGGCTTTCCGTTCCGCCAGAGGGAACGCTTCGGGCTTGAGGTCGCGGGCGGGATCGTCTTTGCCGATGCTCCACGGAGCACCCCGTTTGACCCATTCGGTGAGGATCGCGACTTCCCCTTCGGGCAGACGGGACTTGGGAGGCATCTCGAAATCGACATAGTTGATCGCTTTGACGAGCAGACTTTCCGCCGGCTTCCCCAGCACGATGGCCGCGCCGGAATCGCCGCCGCGCAGGATGGCCGCTCGCGAGGCGAGGCTCAGGCCCCCTTTCAAGACTTTGGTGTCGGGGCCATGACACTCGAAGCAGCGAGTCTCCAGCAGCGGCTTCACTTTCGATTGAAAGAACTCGATCGAGGCGGCATCAAACGTCGGAGCCTCTTGCGAGTCCGCACGCTCGCGCGGCCACGCGATCAGAGCGGCGACGCACGCACCGATCAGCAACAGCAGGCGACGGTGAAACAGCGACTTCATGAATGCGACTCCTGCTGACGTCCGTTGAATTTGGATCGAATATCAAACACCGCCAGCCGGCCAGCCAGTCGATTGTTGCTGGCGAACCCAATCACGAAATCGGCGAATCATCTCGACTTCGCTGACATCGGGCGGCAGGTTCAGAAACGGCAGCAGCGCCGTCGGATTCAAAAATGGGAATGCCGCGCTTCGCTCGGCCACCTGATATTTTCCTTCGACCAGTCGAACCACTCGTATGGCCTTCTGGCGACAACGCCAAACTTCGGGGACCGCGAAGGAAGCATAGATGCCAATGCGGCTCAGCACGCTGCGGCTCACTTCGACCTCGAGCACCAAGTCGGGAGGCGGAGCATTTTCCAGTGTGATCTCATCTCGGCCACGCACCTCGGCTTCATGCTGTATCCAGTAGCATTCGTCGGATTCCAAGCCCTTTTGCTTCGCTTTTCGTTGGAAGGTCATGGAGCCGCCAGAGGCGATGTCGATCCGCAATTCTTCGGCAAGAGCGTCAATCATCTTGCGCAGCCAAGCCTTTCGCCGCTCGTGTCGAAACGAAGTGGACATGATTTCCAAAGTTCCCCGATCGTAGGTGAGTCGAATCGGTTGGTCGCAAAAAATCTGACCGATCCGCTCGTAGTCACTCCACGCCACGGCATAGAGCACGACTCCGCCTTTGGCTTTGGTTAACGCTTGCCTTTCGATCGTTGTGGCTGTCGTCATGGCTACGCACCTTGTTTCTTTAACGCACGTCGTAGCCGCGTTCGCCAGAACGCGGGCGTGGGCATCCCGCGTTCTGG